>CANJHY010000092.1:0-18319 GCA_947474275.1 Betaproteobacteria bacterium | reverse complement strand
TGCGGCAAGTCGACGCTCATGCGGCTGATCGGCGGGCAATTGGTGCCGGCCGGCGGTTACGTCAAAGTCGACGGCCACGTCGTGCACGAATTGAGCCGCGACGAGCTGTATCAACTGCGGCGCAAAATGGGCATGCAGTTCCAGGCCGGCGGCCTCTTCACCGACCTCTCGGTATACGAGAACATCGCGTTCCAGATGCGCGAGCACACCGATCTCTCCGAAAGCATGATCCGCGATCTCGTTTTGCTCAAACTTGCGGCCGTCGGCCTGCGTGGTGCTGCGCAGCTGATGCCGGCGGAACTGTCGGGCGGCATGGCGCGGCGGGTCGGACTTGCGCGCGCGATTGCGCTCGACCCCATGCTGATCATGTACGACGAGCCGTTCGCCGGTCTCGACCCCATATCCTGCAGCGTGGTCGGCAACCTGATACGCCGCCTGAACGACGCGCTGGGCGCGACTTCCATCGTGGTGTCTTACGACGCGGCGGAATCCATGCGGGTCATCGATTATTTATATCTGATCTCGGATGGCGTGGTGGCGGCATCCGGGCCGGCTGCCGAGATGAAGGTCTCGCCGGACCCTTTCGTGCGCCAGTTTCTCGACGGCGCGCACGACGGCCCGGTGCCTTTCCATTACCCGCATGCTGCTTATCAGGCCGATCTTGGCCTGAAGTCCGCCTAAAAGTCAGGAGAGACGAAGTAGCAGGATAGACGATAGACGGATGTTACGTCTCTCGTCTCTCGACTAATCTAGTGCTTCACATCCGCCGGAATCTGCGGCAGCGGCCCGCTGCGCAGGTTCAGCATGTGGCGTTCGCGCACCAGCGTCATGGTGACCGCGACGAACAGGCCGAACAGCACGATCACCGTGTAAATCGAGAAATTGAATTTGATCAGCAGTGAGTAGACGCCGAGCATCGTCAGAATGCTCAGGTTCTCGTTGAAGTTCTGCACGGCGATCGAATGGCCGGCGCCCATCAGGATATGGCCGCGATGCTGCAGCAGCGCGTTCATCGGCACCACGAAGAAACCGGCCAGCGCGCCAATCACCGTCATGATGGCCATCGCCGCATAGACGTCGCGCACGAAGATCAGGCTGATGGTAATGACGCCCATCGCGATGCCTACCGGCAGCACGTTGACGGCGCGGTGCAGCGGCACTACCTTCGCCGCGACGATGGCGCCTGCCGCAATGCCCACCGCGGTGATGCCCTGCATCATGGTCGCTTGCGACAGCGTATAGCCCAACGCGACCTCGGCCCATTTCAGCACGATGAACTGCAGGGTCGCGCCCGCGCCCCAGAAGAGCGTGGTGGTCGCCAGCGAAATCTGGCCGAGCTTGTCGGACCACAGGAGACGCGTGCAGTGCGCGAAGTCGGTAATCAGATAAATCGGATTTTTGCGCGCCGGTTTGTGGTCGACCCCGGTGCGCGGCACATAGAGGTTGAAAATCGCCGCTATGATGTAGAGCGTGATGATCAGCGTGATGGCGATTTCGGGCGCGGTATCGATGCCCGTATCGAATTGCGGCAGGTCGATCTTCAGCAATTTGGTCGATATCGCCTCGCTGATCAGCGCGCCGCCCAGGAGGGTGCCGAGAATGATGGAGCCCACGGTGAGGCCTTCGATCCAGCCGTTGGCGACCACCAGCTTGTGGTGCGGCAGATATTCGGTGAGGATGCCGTATTTCGCTGGCGAGTAGGCGGCAGCCCCCAGCCCGACCACGCCGTAGGCGATGAGTGGATGCACGCCGAACAGCATCATCGAGCAGCCGATGACTTTGACCGTGTTCGAGATGAACATCACCTTGCCCTTGGGCAGGGCGTCGGCGAAAGCGCCGACAAACGGCGCCAGCACGACATAGGAAATGGTGAAAAAGAGCTTCAGCATCGGCGTCAGCCACGCCGGCGAATCAAGCAGCGCCAGAGTCGCAATGGCGGCGACCAGCAGCGCGTTGTCGGCCAGCGACGAGAAGAACTGCGCTGTCATGATGATGAAAAAACCGAACGGCATGAAGGGGATGCGTGCCCTCTTATAAGGTGGAGCTTTATACCATAGTTTTATGGCGCAAGCGTCGGCTGGGGGCGGCCGCCAGTCATGACTTGGGGGAGGAATTGTGGTTGAATACCCCCCTGATTTTTGGAGAGACGAGAGACGATAGACGAGAGGCGGAGTTCATCAGGGCGGCCGGTTTCCCGCCTATCGTCTCTCGCCCCGCGTCTATCGGGATTCCATGGCCGATCGCAGATTGCAGGTTTTTCACACCGTCGCCCGGCAGTTGAGCTTTACCAAGGCGGCCGAGCAGCTCTTCATGACGCAGCCGGCGGTGACTTTCCAGGTCAAGCAGCTGGAAGAGCATTTCAGCGCGCGGCTCTTTGAGCGCAGCCACGGCAAAATCGCGCTGACGCCGGCGGGCGAACTGGTGCTCGATTACGCGGAGCGCATCCTCGGCCTGTCGGCCGAACTCGACAAGCGCGTGAGCGAACTCACCGGCGCCGTCAGCGGGCCATTGCTGCTCGGCTGCAGCATGACGATCGCCGAATTCATCCTGCCGCGCGTGCTTGGCGAATTCAAGGCGCGCCATCCGCAGGTGCAGACGCACATGACGGTCGCCAATTCCGAAATCATCGAAATGCGCGTGGCCGATCACACGCTCGATCTCGGCTTGATCGAGTCACCGTCGCATCTGCCGGGCCTGCATACCGAGGAGTGCTGCGACGACGAACTCGTGATGATATGCGCGCCGGAATACAAGTTCGCCAAACTCAAGACCATCACCGCGGTGCAGATCGCCGGCGAGCCGTACATAAGCCGTGAAAGCGGCTCGGGCACGCGCCAGTTTGCCGACAATTATTTTCGCCAGGCGGGGGTTGCTCCCGAAGATCTGAACATCGTGATGGAACTCGGCAGCCCCGAGGCGATCAAGGGCGTGGTGGAGACCGGCATCGGCGTCGCGATCATGTCGAGCGCCACGGTGGCCAAGGAGCTGAAGTTGGGTTCGCTGACGGCCGTTCCGCTTGAGCCGCGCCTGATGCGCACGCTGTCGCTGGTCTACCCGCGCGAAAAATTCCGCTCGCGCCTGCTGTCCACTTTTGTCGAGTTCGCGACCGGCAAGATGCGCACGATGGCAAAGCTAGGAGGCGGTGAGTCGTGAGGGGGTAAAGGGTGTTTGAAATTTCGAGAGACGCCAGGCGAGAGACGAGAGGCGGAAACCCGTCTATCTTCTATCCCGCTTCTTCCTCTTTCCAGTTTCCTGCACACTCCCTCACTCCTCACGCCTAACCCCTCACGCCTCCAACCATGCGCCCAATCAAAGCCATCATTAGCGCCGCGGCGCTGCGCCACAACCTCGGCGTGGTGCGCAGGGCGGCGCCGCGTTCGCGCGTGTTCGCGGTTATCAAGGCCAACGCCTACGGACATGGCGTGACGCGCGCGGCGCGCGCGTTCGAGGCGGCAGACGGCATCGCGCTGCTTGAAATCGAAGCCGCGGTGCGCTTGCGCGAAGGCGGATATGCGAAGCGCCTCGCTTTGCTCGAAGGATTGTTCGAGAGCTCCGAGGTGGCGGTGGCCGCCAGGCACGATCTCGCCGTCGTGGTCCATAACCACGAGCAGTTGCGAATGCTCGATGCGGCGCCGGCCGGCGCGCGCCTCGACGTCATGCTCAAGATCAATACCGGCATGAACCGGCTCGGCTTCACGCCGCCCGACGCGCTGGTGGCGCGCGAGCTATTAAAAAAGCATCGCGCGGTAAAGCAGCTGACGCTGATGACGCATTTCGCGACCGCCGATGACGCACGCGGCGTCGCCTGGCAGATACAGGTCTTCGAGCAAATCGCCGCCGGCCAGCAGTTGGAGCGTTCGATTGCCAATTCGGCAGCCATTCTGCGTTTTCCGGACACGCACGCGGACTGGGTGCGCCCGGGCATCATGCTCTACGGCTGCACGCCGTTTGCGGATGTCACGGCGCAGGAACTCGGCTTGAGGCCGGCCATGACGCTGGCAAGTGAAATCATTTCCGTGCAGGACTTGCGCGGCGGCGACCGCATCGGCTATGCCGGTACTTTCGAAGCCACGCAGACTATGCGCATCGGCACCGTCGCCTGCGGTTATGCCGACGGCTACCCGCGCCATGCGCCGACCGGCACCCCGGTGCTGGTCGACGGCATCCGCACGCGCACGCTGGGACGCGTGTCGATGGACATGTTGTGCGTGGACCTGACCCCCGTTCCCGCCGCTCGCGTCGGCACCGCGGTCGAACTGTGGGGGGGGGCGTTGCCGGCCGACGAGGTTGCCGCCGCCGCCGGCACCGTGAGCTACGAATTGATCTGCGCGCTCGCGCCGCGCGTTCCCGTATTTGAAGCCTGAGCGCCGGTAATGAAAAGCCCCAACTGCGGGTGTATTATCCGGCAATGAGCACTCAGCAGATCACGGGGGAAGGCGCGCTGCCGTCAGCCCCGCACAGTCATCAGGTGTGGCCGTTCCGGCGCTCGGCCGCGATGCGCTACGGCGTGGCTGTGCTCGCTGTGCTGATAGCGTTCGCGATCCGTTACATGATTTACGGCGATCTGCAGAACCGGCTGGTATTCACTTTTTTCGTGCCGGCGGCGATGGTGGCGGTCTGGTACGGCGGGCTCGGCCCAGGCATACTCGCGACGGTGCTGGGATTGCTGCTCGGCGATTATTTTTTCATGATGTCGCGCACGGCGTTGTGGCCGCTCGGCCACCGCGAGTCGCTCGCGATCGGCGCTTACGCGGTGACCACGCTGCTATGCGTCATGCTGTGCGAGCGGCTGCATCGCCGCATACGCACGTTCGAGCGCGCGCTCGAGCAGGAGCGGCATCACAAAAATATCCCGTTGTGCCCGGAGGCGCAGGAATTTGCCGAGTACCTAACGCGCTACTACGCATTGCCCAATCACCATCTTTACGCTTATCCGAGCTGGCCGTACCGGCGCCCTGTCATGCTGCGCTTCGGCGTGGCGCTCGGCGTAGTGGCCGTGGCATTTTTATTGCGCTATTACCTGTTCGGCACGCAGGACACCCGCCTGGCGTTCATTTTCTTCGTGCCGGCGGCCATCGTGGCAGTTTGGTACGGCGGCATGCTGTCCGGCCTGCTTGCTGCCACCGCAGGACTGATGCTGGGCGATTATTTCTTTCTGACCGACCATGAAGCGCTGGGCGCGGTGCTTGAATCCGAGCGCCTGCAGATCGGCCTCTACGCGGTAATGACGACCTTGTGCGTGATGTTGTTCGAGAACCTGCACGAGCGCGTGCGCCGCCTCGAACACGCGTTTGACCGCGCGCGCCATCATCATCCGCACGCCGCTGGGATGGCGCACGGCGGGACCTCCGGCGCGTCAGCGGCGCACTGAAAATTTCGCGCGCAGGCAGGCGCCCGCACCTGGCGCCGCACGCAGCATAGACCGTCACGATACCGGTATGGCCAAAGCAAAATCGATCTACACCTGCACCGAATGCGGCGGCCAGGCCGTCAAGTGGCAGGGCCAATGCCCGCATTGCACCGCGTGGAACACACTGGTTGAAACCGTTGCCGAAACCGTGTCGTCCGGCGTCAACCGGTTTACCGCGATCGCTGGCAAGGGCAAGCTGCAGCGCCTCTCCGAAGTCGAGGCGCACGAAGAAAGCCGCGTGCCTACCGGTATTGCGGAATTCGACCGCGTGCTGGGCGGGGGACTCGTGCGCGGCGCCGTCGTCCTGATCGGCGGCGATCCGGGCATCGGCAAATCGACCCTGATGCTGCAGGCGCTGTGCGCGCTGGGCGCCAATCACAAGGTGCTGTACGTGAGCGGCGAAGAATCGTCGCAGCAGATAGCGTTGCGCGCCAAGCGCCTGGCGCTCGATGCGTCGGTGCTGCACCAGATCGCCGAAATCGGCCTCGAAAAAATCCAGCACGTGCTGCAGGCGGAAAAGCCGGCGGTGGCGGTGATCGATTCGATCCAGACGCTGTATTCGGATGCACTGCAGTCGGCGCCGGGTTCGGTCGCGCAGGTGCGCGAATGCGCCGCCCAGTTGACGCGGCTTGCCAAGTCGAGCGGCATCACCATCATCCTGGTCGGCCACGTGACGAAGGAGGGCGCGCTCGCCGGCCCGCGCGTACTCGAGCACATCGTCGACACCGTGCTGTATTTCGAAGGCGACACCCATTCGAGCTTCCGCCTGATCCGTGCGGTCAAGAACCGTTTCGGCGCGGTGAACGAGCTCGGCGTGTTCGCGATGACGGAAAAAGGCCTGAAAGGCGTGTCGAACCCGTCGGCGCTGTTTCTGTCGCAGCACGCGGAACCGGTGGCCGGGTCGTGCGTACTGGTCACGCAGGAAGGCACGCGGCCTTTGCTGGTGGAAATCCAGGCGCTGGTCGACGATGCGCACGCGCCGAATCCGCGCCGCCTCGGTGTCGGCCTCGAGCAGAACCGGCTGGCGCTGCTGCTCGCGGTGCTGCACCGGCACGCCGGCATCGCGTGCTTTGATCAGGACGTATTCGTCAACGCGGTCGGCGGCATGAAAATCACCGAACCCGCGGCCGACCTCGCGGTGCTGATGGCCATTGTTTCGTCGCTGACCAACCGCGCATTGCCGGCCAAGCTGGTCGTGTTCGGCGAAGTCGGGCTCGCCGGGGAAGTGCGCCCGGTGCAGCGCGGTCAGGAGCGCTTGCGCGAAGCCGCCAAGCTCGGCTTTACCCACGCGCTGATACCGGAGGCGAACAAGCCGAAACAGGCGATTCCCGGGCTGACGGTGGTCGCGGTGCGGCGCGTTGCCGATGCGGTAGCCCAGATGCGGGAAGGATTCGGGGCATAAGTCCGCGGGTGATCGCCTGTTGCTTATAGCTGCTGCTCCTTGTAGAGTCGCGCCGAGCACTGGAAATTGCGTCAGGTTTCATCTTGAAGAATTGAGTTGCGTCGACACAGAGCGACCGCTCCCGCCCTAATGTCGGGGATGGGGGCGCGGAGGAGAACTCCAAGCATGGCACGCGGCAATCCCTACAACACGGGGCTCGACAAGAACGCGGCGAATTACACGCCGCTGTCGCCGTTGTCGCTCATCGCGCGCACCGCCTATGTTTATCCGCAGCGCGTTGCCGTCATCCACGGCGATTGGCGGCTCACCTGGGCTGAGGTTTACGCACGCTGCCGCCGACTGGCTTCTGCTTTGAAGAAACATGGCGTCGGCGCCGGCGAGACCGTGGCCGCGATGCTGCCCAATATTCCGGCCATGTACGAAGCGCATTTCGGCGTCGCAATGGCGGGCGCGGTATTGAATGCGCTTAATACCCGGCTTGATGCCGATGCCATTGCGTTCATGCTCGACCATGGTGAAGCCAAAGTACTCATCACCGACCGCGAATTTTCGGCCACCATCGCCAACGCGCTCACCAAGGTCAAAAACAAGCCGCTGGTGATCGACGTCGACGATCCGGCTTACAGCGGCGGCGAACTGCTCGGCGCCATGAACTACGAACAATTCATCGCGCAGGGCGAGCCGGAGTTTGCATGGTTTCTGCCCGCCGACGAATGGGACGCCATTTCGCTCAACTACACTTCGGGCACTACCGGGAACCCCAAGGGCGTGGTCTATCACCATCGCGGCGCGTACCTGAACGCGATTTCCAACATCGTCAGCTGGGGCATGCCGCCGCATGCGGTGTACTTGTGGACGCTGCCGATGTTTCACTGCAACGGCTGGTGTTTTCCGTGGACGATGGCGGCCAATGCCGGTAGCAACGTGTGTTTGCGCAAAGTCGACGCGAAAACCATATTCGACCTCATGCGCGAGCATGGCGTCACGCATTACTGCGGCGCGCCCATCGTGCACAACACGCTCATCAACTCGCCGGCCGAGTGGAAGGAAGGCATCGCGCAGACGGTGAACTGTCTCGTTGCCGGCGCGGCGCCGCCGGGCACGGTGATCGAAGGCATGCAGAAAATGGGTTTCAATTTGACGCACGTATACGGCCTGACCGAAACCTACGGCCCCGCGGCCGTATGCTCCAAGCACCCCGAGTGGGACGCGTTGCCGCTCGCCGAGCAGGTCAGGCTCAACGGCCGCCAGGGCGTGTGGTACCACCTGCAGCAGGGCATGACGGTGATGGAACCGGCGACCATGCAGCCCGTGCCGTGGGACGGTGAGACCATGGGCGAAATCATGTTCCGCGGCAATATCACGATGAAAGGCTATCTGAAGAACCCGCAGGCGACGGATGACGCGTTCGGCGGCGGCTGGTTTCACAGCGGGGACCTCGCCGTCATGCACGCCGACGGTTACGTGAAGATCAAGGACCGCTCCAAGGACGTCATTATCTCCGGCGGCGAGAACATCTCGTCGCTGGAGGTCGAGGACGTGCTGTGCCGGCATGCGGCGGTGCTGATGGCGGCGGTCGTCGCGCAGCCTGATGCAAAATGGGGCGAGGTCCCGTGCGCATTCGTCGAGCTCAAAACCGGGGCGCAGCCTACCGAGCAGGAGATCATCGACTTCTGCCGTACCAATATAGCGCGCTTCAAGGTGCCGAAAAAAATCATTTTCGGGGTGTTGCCGAAAACTTCTACGGGTAAAGTCCAAAAGTTCCTTTTGCGTGAGCAGGCGAAGTCGGCCGCGGCGATAGATTCTTAAAACAAGAAAGCAGGAAACCGCCGATGAACGCCGATAGACGCCGATGAAGATCAAATTCAACCATTCTCGGGATGACGTTTTGTTTTTATCGGCGTTAATCGGCGTACCCCTCAAGGGGGTATTAAAAAGAATTAATCGGCGGTTGCATTGACAGGCATGAGCAGCGACAGCGATTACATCCTCGAAACGAAGAACCTCGTCAAGGAGTTCAAGGGCTTCGTTGCGGTCAATGACGTGAGCCTCAAGGTCAGGCGCGGCAGCATACACGCGCTGATCGGCCCCAACGGCGCCGGCAAGACGACGTGCTTCAACCTGCTGACCAAGTTTCTCGAGCCCACGCGCGGCAGCATTCATTTCAACGGCATCGACATCACCGGCGAGAAGCCGGCCGAGATCGCGCGCCGCGGAATCATCCGCTCGTTCCAGATCTCGGCGGTGTTTCCGCACCTGACGGTGCTCGAAAACGTGCGTATCGGTTTGCAGCGCAAGCTCGGCACCTCGTTTCATTTCTGGAAATCGGCGCGCACGCTGGATACGCTTAACGCGCGCGCCATGGAATTGCTGGAGTCGGTCGATCTCGCCACGTTCGCCGATACCGTGACGGTCGAACTGCCGTATGGCCGCAAGCGTGCGCTGGAGATTGCGACCACGCTGGCGCTCGATCCCGAGTTGATGTTGCTCGACGAACCGACGCAGGGCATGGGGCATGAAGACGTCGGCCGCGTCGTCGAACTGATCCGCAAGGTCGCCGCCGGGCGCACCATCATGATGGTCGAGCACAATCTCAACGTGGTCGCCAATCTGTCCAGCACGATCACGGTGCTGGCGCGCGGCGCGATCCTCGCCGAGGGGCCGTACGCCGAAGTCTCGAAAAATCCGCGCGTGCTTGAAGCCTACGTCGGATCCAGCGATGTCGATACGGCGGCCGCTCATGGATAACGCAAGCCAGGCCGGCAGCGAACTGTTGCGCGTGACCGACCTGCACGCGTTTTACGGCGAGTCGCACATCCTGCACGGCATCGATTTCGTGGTGAATCGCGGCGAAGTGGTGACGCTGCTGGGGCGCAATGGCGCCGGGCGCACGACGACGCTGCGCGCGATTCTCGGCCTCACCGGCAAGCGCGCGGGTTCCATCATGATCAACGGCCGCGAATCGATCGGCATGGCGACGCATGAGATCGCGCACCTCGGCATCGGTTATTGCCCCGAGGAGCGCGGCATATTCGCCAGCCTCTCAGCCGAGGAAAACCTGCTGCTGCCGCCCGCGGTGGCGAGCGGCGGCATGAGCGTGGACGAAATCTACGCCATGTTTCCGAATCTTAAAGAGCGGCGCGCGAGCCCCGGCATGCGGCTTTCCGGCGGCGAACAGCAGATGCTGGCCATCGCGCGCATCCTGCGCACCGGCGCCAAGCTCCTGCTGCTGGATGAAATCAGCGAGGGCCTGGCGCCCGTTATCGTGCAGACGTTGGGGCGAGTAATACGCACCTTAAAGGAGCGCGGCTACACGATTATCATCGTCGAGCAGAATTTCCGCTTCGCCGCGCCGCTCGCCGACCGTCACTATGTTATAGAACATGGCCGCATAGTCGAAACGGTTACAATGCCCGAATTAGATAAAAAAATGGACCGGTTGCACGTTTTGCTCGGAGTCTAATTTTCAACGGAGGTACTACCATGAAACGTAAATTGATTGCAGTTCTGGTCGGTATGGCGTTGGCTGCTGCGCCTCTGACTTCCGCGTTTGCCCAGGCCAAAGCGGGCGGCCCCAAGCTGTCGGACGGCGTAGTCAGAATCGGCGTGCTGACCGACATGTCGGGCTTGTATTCCGACCTCGGCGGCGCCGGCTCCGCGCTCGCGGCCAAAATGGCCATCGACGATTTCAAGGCGGCGGGAAAAGGCAAAGCATTCCCGATCGAACTCGTCTCCGCCGATCACCAGAACAAGGCCGACGTCGGCGCGCAGAAAGCGCGCGAATGGTACGACACGCAGGGCGTCGACATGATTACGGACGCGCTGAATTCCGCGGTCGCGCTGTCGGTCGCCAAGCTGACCGCCGAGAAAAAACGCATCCTCATCGACACCGGCGCCGCCAGCACGCGCCTCACCAACGAAGACTGCTCGCCGTACACCGTGCACTACGTATATGACACTTACTCGCTTGCCAACGGCACCGGCAACGCCATCGTGAAGGGCGGCGGCAAGACCTGGTTCTTCCTGACCGCGGATTATGCGTTTGGCCATTCGCTCGAGTCCGACACCGCCAACGTGGTGAAAGCCGGCGGCGGACAAGTGCTGGGTGCGGTGCGCCATCCGCTCAACGCCTCCGATTTCTCGTCGTTCCTGCTGCAGGCGCAGACCTCCAAAGCGCAGGTGGTGGGCCTCGCCAACGCGGGCGGCGACACCATCAACTCGATCAAGGCCGCGAACGAATTCGGCCTGACCAAGACGCAGAGCTTAGCCGGCCTGCTGGTGTTCATCACCGACATCCACAGCCTTGGCCTGCAGGTTGCGCAGGGCATGATGCTCACCGACGGCTGGTACTGGGACCAGAACGACGACTCGCGCAAATTCGGCAAGCGTTATTTCGAGCAGATGAAAAAGATGCCGAGCATGAACCAGGCCGGTGTCTATTCGGCGGTGACGACTTATCTCAAGGCGATTCAGGCCGCGGGGACCGACGATGCCGACGCGGTCATGGCGCAAATGAAGAAAATGAAAATCAACGACATGTTCGCCAAGAACGGCTATATCCGCGCCGACGGTCGCATGGTGCATGACATGTATCTGATGCAGGTGAAAAAGCCGTCGGAGTCGAAGTATCCGTGGGACTATTTCACCGTGAAAGCGACGATTCCTGCCGCGGAGGCGTTCCTGCCGCTCGCGCAATCGAAGTGCTCGCTGGTCAAGAAGTAAAGTCCTGACTTCCGGCGTCCCGTTGCGGGGCGCCGGAGTTGCACGCGAACATGGAGATTTTCGGCGTTCCATTGCAGGCGATGTACGGGCAGTTGCTGCTCGGGCTCGTCAATGGATCGTTTTACGCGATGCTGTCGCTCGGGCTCGCCGTTATCTTCGGCCTGCTCAACATCATCAATTTCACGCACGGCGCGGTCTACATGCTGGGCGCGTACGCCGCCTACATCGGCATGAGTGCGTTCGGCATCGGTTACTGGCCGGCGCTGATCCTGGCACCACTGGCGGTCGGCATCTTCGGCATGGTCATAGAGCGCACCATGCTGCGCCGGCTCTACAAGCTCGATCATTTGTACGGTCTGCTGCTGACCTTTGGCCTGACACTGATGCTCGAAGGCCTGGTGCGTTCGGTCTACGGCGTGTCCGGGCAGCCGTACGCGGTGCCCGACGCATTGCGCGGCGCGACCGACCTCGGTTTCATGACGCTGCCCAATTACCGCGCTTGGGTGGTTGTTGCATCGCTGGCGGTATGCCTGATGACGTGGTACGTGATCGAGCGCACCAAGCTCGGCGCTTACCTGCGCGCCGGCACCGAGAACCCGAAGCTCGTGCAGGCTTTTGGCATCAACGTGCCGCTGATGGTCACGCTCACCTACGGTTTTGGCGTTGCGCTCGCTGCATTTGCCGGCGTGCTGGCGGCGCCCATCATTCAGGTCAACCCGCTGATGGGGTCGAACCTCATCATCATAGTGTTCGCTGTGGTCGTGATCGGCGGCATGGGCTCCATCCTCGGCTCGATATTGACGGGGCTCGGCCTCGGCATCATCGAAGGGCTGACCAAAGTTTATTACCCCGAAGCCTCGTCCACCGTCGTGTTCGTCATCATGGCCATAGTGCTGATGGTGCGTCCCGCCGGCTTGTTTGGCAGAGAGAAATGAGCGGCTCTGGGAAAATGAGCGCCATCGGCTATGCGTTCCTCGTCGTGCTCGGACTGGTGGCGCCGCTGGTGCTGTATCCGATATTCCTGATGCAGGCGTTGTGCTTCGCGCTCTTCGCGTGCGCATTCAACCTCCTCATTGGCTACACCGGCCTGCTCTCGTTCGGCCACGCCGCCTTTCTCGGCATGGCCGGTTACGCAATGGGCGTAGCGGTCAAATTGTGGGGGCTGCCTCCCGAAATCGGTTTGCTGGTCGGTACCGCGGCGGCGGCGCTGCTTGGTTATCTCATCGGCAGCCTTGCGATCCGGCGGCAGGGCATTTATTTCGCGATGATTACGCTGGCGCTGGCGCAGATGCTGTACTTCTTCTGCCTGCAGGCGAAGTTCACCGGCGGCGAAGACGGCCTGCAGGGCGTGCCGCGCGGCCATCTGCTGGGCTTTATCAACCTGGAAAACGACCTGACGCTTTATTATTTCGTGTTCGCGATTTTCGTGCTCGGCTTCTGCATCATCCACCGCGCCATCGATTCCCCGTTCGGCCAGGTGCTGACCGCGATACGCGAGAACGAGCCGCGCGCGCTGTCGCTGGGCTACGACGTCGACAAGTACAAATTGCTCGCGTTCGTGCTGTCGGCGGCGCTGTCCGGGCTCGCCGGCTCGACCAAGACCCTGGTGCTCGGTTTCGAGACGCTGACCGACGTGCACTGGCATATGTCAGGCGAAGTCGTGCTGATGACTTTGCTGGGCGGCATGGGCACGGTGCTGGGGCCCGTGGTGGGGGCGTTCATCGTGAAGACGCTCGAAAACCGCATCGGCGAGTTTGGCCAGTTGCTGGCCAATCAAACCGGCGTCGAATGGTTCAGGACCATCGGCGATTCGGTGACGATCGTGACCGGGCTCATCTTCGTGATCTGCGTGCTCGCGTTCCGCCGCGGCATCGTCGGCGAACTGATTGCGCTGTTCCGCAAACAGCGCGCCTGACCGGCGCGGGGCGCCGCATTACGCGCGACGCCTGAATCCGGTAAAATTCGGCTCTTTCCGCGGCGTAACGCCGCAATTTCCAAACTAGGGGTGGTAATGAAGGTTCTGGTGGCTATCAAGCGCGTGGTCGATCCCAATATCAAGGTGCGGGTCAAGGCCGACGGCACGGGGGTCGAGACGGCGAACGTCAAAATGGCGATGAACCCGTTTTGCGAAATCGCGGTGGAGCAGGCCGTGCGCATGAAAGAGGCGGGCACCGTGACGGAAATCGTCGTCGTGGCGGTCGGAATCACGCAAAGCACGGAAACGCTGCGCACGGCGCTTGCGATGGGGGCCGACCGCGGCATACTGGTAGAAGTCGCGGGCGAAGTGCAGCCGCTCGCGGTGGCCAAGGTTTTGAAGGCCATCGTCGACAAGGAAAAACCCGGCCTCGTGATCACCGGCAAGCAGGCCATCGACGACGATTGCAATCAGACCGGCCAGATGCTGTCGGCACTGCTCGGCTGGCCGCAGGCGGCCTTTATCTCCAAGCTCGAAATTGCGGGCGATCATGCCGACATCACGCGTGAAGTCGACGGCGGGCTTGAAAAAATCTGCATCAAGCTGCCGGCGGTGGTCACCGCCGACCTGCGCCTGAACGAGCCGCGCTACGTGACGCTGCCGAACATCATGAAAGCGAAGAAAAAGCCGCTTGAGGTGTTGAAGCCCGATGCGCTGGGCGTCGACGTGACGCCGCGGTTAACCACTCTGAAAACCGAAGAGCCGCCCAAGCGCGGTTCGGGCGTAAAGGTCGCGGACGTGGCCGAACTTGTCAGCAAACTGAAAAACGAAGCGAAGGTGATCTAATGGCTATCCTCGTCATAGCAGAACACGACAACAAGCAGTTGAAGACGGGTGTCACCAATACCATCGCCGCGGCAGCCAAGCTCGGCGGCGATATCAGCGTGCTGGTCGCGGGCAGCGGGTGCGCGGATGCCGCCGCCGCTGCAGCAAAAGTCGCGGGCGTCACCAAGGTGTTGGTCGCCGATGCTGCGCAGTACGCGGCGCCACTCGCCGAAAACATGGCGGCGATGGTGCTGTCGATCGCGAAGAACTACACGCACATCCTTGCGCCGGCCACCGGCTTCGGTAAAAACTTCATGCCGCGCGTTTCGGCGTTGCTCGACGTTCAGCAGATTTCCGACATCAGCTCCATCGTGTCGCCCGACACTTTCGTGCGGCCGATCTATGCCGGCAACGTGCTCACCACTGTGCAGTCCAAGGACCCGATCAAGGTCATCACCGTGCGCATCACGGGTTTCGACCCGGCGGGTGCGGCGGCCAATGCTGCGCCGATTGAAAACGTTGCGGCGGTTGCCGATACCGGCTTGTCCGAATTCAAGGGGCACGAGCTCACCAAGTCGAGCCGGCCGGAATTGACCGCGGCGCGCATCATCGTTTCCGGCGGGCGCGGCATGGGCAACGGCGAAAACTTCAAGTTACTCGAAGCATTGGCCGATAAGTTAGGCGCGGCAGTCGGCGCGTCGCGTGCCGCGGTCGACTCGGGCTTCGTGCCGAACGACTACCAGGTCGGGCAGACCGGCAAGATCGTCGCCCCCGAGCTGTACGTGGCGGTCGGTATTTCCGGTGCGATCCAGCATCTCGCCGGCATGAAAGACAGCAAGGTTATCGTCGCCATCAACAAAGACGCCGAAGCGCCGATATTCCAGATTGCGAACTACTGGCTGGTGGAGGATTTGTTCAAGGCCGTGCCTGAGCTCACAGCGCAGCTGTGAGCGGAGAGGGGTGAGGCGAGAGGGGTGAGGCGAAGGGTCTTTCCTTCTTTCTCCTCTCTCCTCTCGCCTCTCCCGGCTTGCCGTTCGATTCCCTCGTCGTTCACGGAGGTGGTACATGTCAAGCTACGTTGCTCCATTGCAGGACATGCAGTTCGTGATCAAGGACCTGGTCGGGCTGGCCGATATCACGGCGATGCCCGATTGCGCGGAGGTGACGGACGACCTCGTCGATGCGGTGCTCGACGAAGCGGGCAAGTTCGCCACGGGCGTGCTTGATCCACTGAATCGAGTCGGCGACAAAGACGGCGCGAAGCTCACCGATTCCAAAGTAACCTCGTCCCCGGGGTTCAAAGAGGCTTACCGCCAGTTTGTCGAGGGCGGCTGGAATGGCTTGTCGGGCCAGACCGAATTCGGCGGCCAGGGCCTGCCGCACGTCGTCGCCATGCCGGTGCAGGAGATGTGGAACAGCGCCAACATGGCGTTCTGTCTGTGCCCGATGCTGACCTCCGGCGTGCTCGAAGCGCTGAAGCTGAAAGGCTCCGACGCGCAAAAAGAAAAATATCTGCACAAGCTGACGTCCGGTGAGTGGACCGGCACGATGAACCTCACTGAGCCGCAGGCGGGTTCGGATTTGTCAGCGGTGCGCACGCGCGCGGTGCCCGAAGGCGACCATTTCCGCATCCACGGCACCAAGATCTACATCACTTGGGGCGAGCACGACATGGCGGAGAACATCATCCACCTCGTGCTGGCGCGTACGCCGACTGCGCCCGAAGGCGTCAAAGGCATTTCGCTTTTCATCGTGCCGAAGTTCATGGTCAACGACGACGGCAGCCTGGGCTCCCGCAACGACGTGAAATGCGTGTCTATCGAGCACAAGATGGGCATCAACGCGAGCCCGACCTGCGTGCTCGCTTACGGCGACGGCAAGGGTGCTGTCGGTTACCTTGTCGGCGAAGAAAACCGCGGCCTCGAATACATGTTCATCATGATGAACCACGCGCGGCTCGGCGTGGGGCTTGAAGGTGTGGCGCTGGCCGAACGCGCTTACCAGCACGCGCGCGAATATGCGAAGACGCGGGTGCAGGGCCGCGCGATCGGGCAAAAGAGCGGCGACCGCGTGACCATCATCCACCATCCCGACGTGAAGCGCATGCTGCTCACGATGAAGTCGCAGGTCGAAGCGATGCGCGCGGTTGCATATACGGCATCTGCGGCGCTCGACAAGGCGAACCATCATCCCGACGACAAGGAGCGCCGCAAAAACCAGGCGCTGGTCGATTTCCTGATTCCCATTGTCAAAGGCTGGTGCACCGAGCAAAGCGTGGAGATCGCGTCGGTCGGTGTGCAGATCCACGGCGGTATGGGATTTATCGAGGAGACAGGCGCTGCGCAGTACCTGCGCGATTCGCGCATCACGACGATATACGAAGGCACCACCGGCATTCAGGCTGCCGACCTCGTTGGGCGCAAAGTAGGTTTCGAGAAAGGCGCGACCGCGTTCAGCATCATCGACGAGATGCGCCAGCTCGACGCGAAACTTGCAGCGAGCAAAAACGCCGACGTCAGCGCCGCGCGCGAAAGCCTCAAGCGTGCGGTCGATGGCCTTGCGGCCGCCACGCAATGGATAGTCGACACATTTCCCAAAGATCCAAACGCAGTCGCCGCAGTGTCCGTGCCTTTCCTCAAGCTATGGGGCACGGTGGCCGGCGGCTGGCTGATGGCGCGCACGGCGCTCGTCGCCAATGGAAAACTTGCGGGCGGCGGCGATCCGGAGTTCTACCGCGCGAAGATCGTGACGGCGCGGTTCTATGCGGAACACATACTGCCGCAGTCCGCCGGTCTGGTCAGTGTGGTGACGGGCGGCGCTTCCAGCGTGCTCGCGCTGACGGAAGCGCAGTTCTGAAATTCCCGGAGCTTCCCGGGTTGCGCGCGGGACGCACATGATCTTGCGCTTGCTGCGATCGGTATGGTCCCGCGCCACTGCGCAGTCGCCCGAAACCGTCGCGGAACTCCCGCGGGAAAAGCAATACAGGTTGGCGTCGGCCCACCACCGCGCGCCCCGTGACACTCATCTGCGCATCATGTTCGACGACATGCGTGTAGGCACCGAGCCGTTGATGGCATTTACCGACGCCTGCGCGCTCGATTCAGACTCTCTCGTGCCGCCGCTCAAGGCGCTGCACCGGCCGCTCGCCTCATATTTTCTCGCGCGCTACTTTCTGTATTCGCTCGATCTCACAGGCGCGCGCGCGGAATGCGGGGTGTTCAACGGCATGAGTGCGCTGGTGATGTGCCGCGCCGCAAAAACACGCGTTGCGGACTATGACGGCGCAAACCTGCATCTGATCGACAGTTTCCAGGGATTGAGCCGTCCCGGACCGGAAGATCATGTGCAGGTGCAGGCGGCCGCCGCGGGCGCGGGTAGCGGTTCGGCGTACGCCGAAGGGGCGCTGGCGACGTCGATACATGCGGTCCAGGAAGCATTGCGCGATTTCCCGCGTGTTGCGATTCACACCGGATGGATACCCGAAGCGTTCGGCGAATTGCCTGATACGAAATGGGCCTTCGTGCACCTCGACGTCGATTTGTACGCGCCGACGCTGGCGAGCCTTGAATATTTTTATCCCAGGCTGACGCAGGGCGGCGTGATCGTCTGCGACGACTATAGCGCCCCACTGTTTCCGGGCGCACACCGCGCGTGGGACGAATTTTGCGCGGAGCACGATTTGCCTTACGTCGTGCTCGACACCGGGCAGTCGGTGATCATCAAACCGTAATAACCGTCAATCGATTTTCGCGCCCGCGATTTCGACGACTTCCGCGAATTTCCTGATTTCCGCGCGCAGGAATACGGTCAGTTCTGCGGGGCTGGACCATTCCGGCGGCGCGCCCATCTTGAGCAAAGCCTCCGCCACTTGCGGGCTTTTGAGGCTGTCTACCAGCGCGGCATGAAGCTGCTTGACGATGACTGGCGGCGTGCCGGCCGGCACGACCATGCAATACCATGATGTGATTTCGATAGGCAGGCCGGACTCGATGAACGTGGGCACATCCGGCATGACCGGCGTGCGCGTGACGCCGGATGTGGCGAG
>CANJHY010000091.1:0-18342 GCA_947474275.1 Betaproteobacteria bacterium | reverse complement strand
TCTTCGTTCAGCCAGTCATCCACTGAGGGCGGCAACAGGTAGTCGGTCTTGCGGTCGGTTTGTATGAAGTTGGGCATGGCTTACTCGGTGATTCGTCCATTCGAGTATAGTACTTTTACGACTGGAAAGTCCGACAGGCTGCTAGGCTTGGTCTTCGAGACCGACTTTCTCGCGCCAGTCCTTGCTGCGAAAGACGAGCGGCTTCAACGCCAGCAGCACCAGTACCGCCGCCGCCGCGAACATCGCGACCGCGATCGGCCGGTCGAAAAATATGCCGTAGCTGCCGCCCGACATGGCGAGCGACTGGCGCACCGACAGTTCAAGCATGGGCGCCAGGATCAAACCGAGCGCAATCGGCGCCAGATCGTAATTGAACTTGCGCAGCGCATAACCGAACGCGCCCATGGCGATCATGATCCACACGTCCACCACGCTGTTGCTGACCGAATACACCCCCAATATGCAAAAGCAGAGGATGGCCGGATAGAGATACGAATACGGGATGCGCAGCAGGTTGACGAAGAGGCCCACCAGCGGCAGGTTGAGTATCAGCAGCACGACGTTGCCGACGTACATGCTGGCGACGAATCCCCAGAACAATTTCGGTTCCTGCGCGATCAGCAGCGGGCCCGGCGCGATGCCGTGCACCATCAGAGCAGCGAGCATGACGGCGGTGATCGGGCCGGTGGGAATGCCGAGTGCCAGCATAGGCACGAACGCGCCTGTCGCCGCCGCGTTGTTGGCGGATTCGGGGCCCGCGACGCCTTCGATCGCGCCGTTGCCGAAACGCTCCGGGCGCTTCGACATGCGGCGCTCTATGCCGTACGACACAAAAGACGAAATGACGTGCGCCGAACCCGGGATGATGCCGATCATGAAGCCGATGAGGCTGCCGCGCGCGATCGGCCCGACCGACAAACGCATTTCCTCACCCGACGGAATCAACTGACGCAAACTCGGCCGCTGAATTGCCGGCGGCGTCGCCTGCCCCGCCGTCAGCAGGATTTCGGACAGTCCAAACAATCCCACCGCTACCGGCACGATACCGATGCCGTCGCCCAGCTCGATCACGCCATAGTTGAAGCGCGTGTAACCGCTCATCGCGTCTATGCCTATCATGCCGAGCAAAAGCCCCACCACCGCCATCGCGAGTGTCTTGGGCATCGAGCCGCTGCTCATGTACGACAGCACGAGGAATCCCATCAGCAGCAATGCAGTGTATTCGGGCGGGCCGAAACGCAACGCGAACGCGGCCAGCGTCGGCGCCAGAAACATCAGCGCAACCACCGACAAAGTACCGGCGACGAACGAACCGATGGCTGCAATGGCCAGCGCCGGCCCTGCCCGCCCGCGTTGCGTCATCGCATAGCCATCGACGCAAGTCATCACCGATGCGGCCTCTCCCGGAATACGCATCAGGATGGAAGTGGTCGAACCGCCGTACATCGCGCCGTAATAAACACCTGAGAGCAGCACGATGGCGACGATCGGATTGAGTCCGAAAGTCGCCGGCAGCAGCAGGCTGATGCCCGCGAGCGGCCCGAGCCCCGGCAACATGCCTACCAGCGTGCCGATCACGCAGCCGGCAAATGCATAAGCCAGCACCGACGGCGTCAACGCGACGGAAAAACCGAGCAACAGATTGTTGATGACTCCTTCCATCAAAACCCCCAGGGACCGCGCGGCAACTGAACTTTAAGCACGCTCGCGAACAGAAAATACGAAGCGAATGCAAAGCCCAGCGCCACCAGCAGCGTCGGCAGCGGACGCTTGCGCTCGACGACGCCAAGCAGGAACACGAGGAGTGCGATCATGGTCAGGCGGTAGCCGATGCGTTCCAGCGCAAAGACCGCCACCCCGCATGCCACCAGCAGCACCAACCCGCGCCGGCTTTCAGTCCAGTCTATGGTATTCAACAACGGCGAAGCGCTGCCGCGCAGCATGATGAGCAGCCCGAAACAGCCGAGCGCGACAGCAAACAGCAAAGGCACATATCCGGGGCCCGGTTCGGCCAGCGAGCCGGTCGGGAACACGCGGTTCTCCCACGCGACCGCCAACGCCACCAATATCAGTACGGCGCCGGACAGCCAGTCGCTGCGCAGGCCGCGCGGCGCGGCAACCGCCGCCGGCTGCGGTGCATTCGTCATTTCTTCTCGTCGACTTTACCGACGACTTTGACTACCTCGGCGAGGCGCTTCGCATCATTCATCCAGTATTTTGCGAACTCCGGCGCGTCCAGGTACTGCACCGGCGAATTGACCTTGGCCATGGTCGATTTGAAGTCGGCATCGTCAACCGCTTTACGCGTCGCGTCGCGCAGCACTTTCACCACGGCGTCCGGCGTGCCATGGGGCAGGAACATGCCGGCCCAGATGTAGTACTCGATGTCGTAGCCGAGTTCCTTGAAAGTCGGAACGTCCGGGTACGCTTCATGACGCTTGGCGCCCCAACCGACGATAGGACGCAACTTGCCTGCATTGACGTGACTCGCGATCGCCGCCGGCCCGCCGACGGTCATCTCGACGTGCCCGCCGAGCAATATGGTGATCGCAGGCCCGCCGCCGGTGGTGTGTACGGCGCGCATCTTGAGCTTGGCAGCGTGCAGGAACATTTCCATCGGCAGGTGCAGCGCGCCGTAGACGCCGGAGGTGGAAAACGACATCTGCCCAGCTTTCACTTTCGCCAGCGCGATCAGCTCCTTCAGCGACTTGACCGGCAGCGAAGGATGCACGACGAGGATGGTCGGGTCCGCGGAAATCAGCGCAACGGGTATCAACTGATCGAGCGTGTATGCGGGCTTGCGGTCGAACAATTTGTCGGCTTCTGGAATGACCGAAATGCTCGACAGCGCCATCAGCACGGTATAACCGTCGGGCTTGGCATTGGCGACCAGCGCATTGCCCACCGCGCCACCGGCACCGGGCCGGTTCGACAGCGCCACGGGTTGCTTGAGGATTTTTTCGAGCGCGATGGCGGTGGGCCGGCCAGTGATGTCGGCGACGCCGCCGGGCGGGAACGGGACAATCATGGTGATCGGCCGCGATGGATAAACGTCCTGCGCGAATGCCGGCACGCAAACCATCGCCAGCACCGCCGCTATCAGGCTCCTTTGCATATTCTCCTCCGCATCGTTTATGTTTTTTATGACTTGCGCTTGCTTGCGCAATTCTACCTGCCCGGCGGACTAATCCACCGGATTTTCCAGCGTGCCTATCGGCTCGATCGTGATGGCGACGCGATCGCCTTTTTTAAGAAACTTCGGCGGGTTGAAACCTATCCCCACGCCCGCGCATGTACCGGTTGCAATCAGGTCGCCGGGCTCCAGCGTCATCACCCGCGACAGCGTTTCGATCAACGTCGGAATGTCGAATATCAATTGGCTCACCGGCGCGTCCTGCCGCACTTCACCGTTGACCCTGGTGAGCAATTGCAATTTTCCGACGTCGCGCACTTCGTCGGCAGTCACGATGCACGGTCCCATCGGGCAGTAACCGTCGAGACTTTTGCCGAGGAACCACTGCTTGTGCTGGTTCTGCAGCGTGCGCGCGGTCGCGTCGTTGATGATGGTGTAGCCGTAAACGTGATCGAACGCCTTGTTTTTGGTGATGCCGCGTCCGCCCTCGCCGATTACCACCGTGAGTTCGCCCTCGTAGTCGGTGGAATTCGTGTAGTCGAGATAGCTCGGAATCGGCTCGCCGTGCGCGATCACCGAATTGGGCCACTTGGTGAACATAATCGGCAGTTCGGGTATCGCGTCCTTGCCTGCACTCGCGTCGAAACCGCTATCGTGGAATTCTTTGGCGTGATCGTAATAATTCTTGCCGACGCACAGGATGTTTTTCGCCGGACGCGGAATCGGCGCGTGCAGTTTGACGCTGTCGAACGCGACGCGTCCTTCGCCGCTTTTGACCGCCGCGCGCGCACGCTTGAGCCCGTTTTTACCGAGCGCGATAAAAGCCGTCATGTCTTTCGGCAGGCGGGTGCTCGCCGCCAGATCGACGATGGTGTTGGATGAACTATCGTGCACGCCGATACGCATGCCGTTCGCATCGGAAAAAGTCACCAGGCGCATTAAATTCCTCCGGGATTGAGTGAGGGGTAACGGCAAACGTTTTTGCAATACGGAGAGCCGCCGGACGAGAGCGGAGAGGCGGGAAACCGTCTATCGTCTAGCTTGCTCCTTCATCTCTCGCCTTACGCGCTAGTCCGCTTTCGCCCCTGATATTTTCACTATTTTTGCCCACTTGGCGATGTCGTCGTTCAGGTATTTCTCAAACTCGGCGGTCGACATCGACATCGGCTCGGCGCCCTGCTCGTTCCAGGTCTTTTTGACATCGGGCCGCGCCGTCACTTTGGTTATTTCCGCGTTGAGGCGATCGATCACCGCCTTCGGCGTGCCGGCAGGCGCCATCACGCCGAGCCAGATCGTCGCCTCGTAGCCTTTGACCCCCGCTTCCGAAATCGTCGGCACATCCGGCAATACGGTCGAACGCTTCAGGCCGGTGGTGCCCAACGCGCGGACCCTGCCCGCCTGCGCCATCGGCGCCATGGTCGTAATCGCGTCCAGCATCAGCTCGACCTGCCCGCTCATGACGCTGGTGCGCGCTTCGCCGCTGCCCTTGTGCGGAATGTGCACGATGCCCACGCCCGCCATCGCCTTGAAGAGTTCGCCCGCCATGTGATACGGCGTGCCGTTGCCAGACGATGCGTAGTTGAGGCCGTTCGGTTTGGATTTTGCGAGCGCGACCAGCTCTTTGATGGACTTTGCCGGCAGCGACGGATGCACCACCAGCACGAGGTCGGAAGAGTTGATCGGCGCGACCGGCGCGAAATCCTTCATCAGCGCGAATGGCTTCTTCTGCACCAGCGACTCGTTAACCGTATGGGTGTTGGACATCAGCAGCAGCACGTAGCCGTCCGCGGGCGACTTCGCCACGAAATCGGTGCCGATGATGGAACCCGCACCGGGGCGGTTGTCGATGACGAACGACTGGCCCAGCGGTTCCTGCAGCCTTTGCGCCAGATAGCGCGCGTAAATATCAGCCGGCCCGCCAGCGCCAAACGGCACGATGATGCGCACCGGCTTGTTCGGATAGGACTGCGCCTGCGCGCCCGCACCTGACAGGCACGCGGCGGCCAGCGCAAATAAAACGCGGCTTACAGATAGCCTCATGGAAATCTCCTCCTGCTGAATTTTATTAGCGACTACGACCGGCAAGGCCGCCAGTATCCGGCGAGACGCCGGAGTGGTCAACAGCAACGCCGAGGAGAGGCCAGGCAGCGTGCGGCCGCTGGAACAAGCACTGGAATTACTGCTTGAACAGCAGGTCGGCGAGCGCAATGTGGTCTTCGAGGGCTTCTTGCGAGACCGCGGCATGGCTCGTCGCTTCGAGCTGCAGGTGGGCGTCGACTTCGCCCTGCTCAGTGACGAGTTTGAGGCCGGCGCTAGGTGCGCCATGCCGATCAAGGCCATGTCGCGGCCCGTATATGGTGCAAGCCAGCAATTTTGGATATTTCGGAGCGAAGCGTGACAGCGCGTCCGGGATGGGTGCCAGCAGCGCCCGGCAGCGCTCGCATCCAAGGAGTCTCTCTTTAAGTCATCCTCGCGCAGGCGGGGCTCCAGTCCCCCCATCCTACCTTCCCCCGCAAGCGGAGGAAGGGAATACCCGCCTGCGCGGGAATGACGAAACCGCACTTGCCCAGAGCCTGACTAACTCAGCGAAGTGATGTAATCGACCATCTTGCGGCGCATCGCCGCGTTCGGCAGACGGCCGCGGCCCGCGTTCAGGTTGTCCGCCATGTATTCGGGCTTGTCGGAACCCGGAATCACGCAGGTGACCGCTTCGTTCGCCAGCAGGTATTTGAGGAAAAACTGGCCCCAGGTGGTGGCGTCGAATTCGGCGGCCCAATCCGGCACGGCCTTGCCACGCACGGCGCCGAACAACTGCGCGCGCGCAAACGGCAGATTGGTCAGCACCGCCGTCCCGGTATCGGCCGCCGCCGCGAGCACGCGCTGCTCGACGCTGCGCTCGGCCATCGAGTAATTGACCTGCAGGAAGTCGAGCTTCTCGCGCTGCATCAGGTCGACCAGCCGGTCGTTGGCGGACTGCTGGTCCTGCGAGTGGGTAACGCCGATGTAGCGGCACACGCCGCTGGCTTTCCACTCGCGCAGCAAGTCAAGCTGCGCAGTTGTTTCATTGCGGTCGCGAAAACCGACGTTGTGGATTTGCATGAGGTCGAGCTTGTTTGTGCGCAGCCGGTTGAGGGACTCTTGCATTTCAGCGGTGCAGGCGTCGCGGCTACCGGTGGCGCGCACCTTGGTGGCGAGAAATACGCGGTCGCGCACGCCCATTTCCGGCAGCAGGTCCCCCAGCGTGAGCTCCGCGCGGCCGTAGGATGGCGCGGTATCGATCAGGCGCCCGCCTTCGTCAAGCAGAGTGCGAATAACCGTGCGGCGCTCCGCGCGCTTCGCAGTATCGCTGCTGCTGTCGAAATCGAAAATAATCGCGGTGCCGAGTCCTACGACCGGCAGCATTTCGCGGCTGCGCGGAACAGGTCGTGACAACACCGGCCCGCTCGCTGCGAATAGCGGGGTCGGCAACACCATCCCGGCGCCGGCAGCAGCGGCAAGCTTGAGCACGTCGCGACGCGAATACCCTTTACGCTGATCGTTCATGTTCCATTTCCTTTCGCAGATTGCACAGTATCGGACTCTGCGGCGCCGGCACGGCGTTCATGCGCGCGGCCGAGCCCCAATGACAGCAGGAGCCAGCCGGCGGCCACCGGCACGGTGAGCAGCGAAATCGCCCCCAACTCGAGGCCGACCCCGCGCAATGCAGTGAACAGCCAGCCGAACAACGCGTCGCTGCCGCGAAACACCACGTTGTCGATGACGTTCTTGGCCTTGTATTTTTCCTCGCGCTCGACCACCGTGAACAACACTTCGCGCGCGGGATTCGCCAGCGCAAAGTTGGCTGCGCGCTGGACCGCCTGAAACACGATGACCACCCACAGCATCGGCGTCGCCCACAGCGCGATAAAACCGATCGCGAACACAAACGGCAGAAATGCAGTTGCCGGCCCCGCGCCGAAACGTTTGATCAGCTTGCCGGTGGCGAGAAACTGCACCACGATCGTCAGCAAACTCACGGCGAGATCGATCTGGGCAAAGATCGCCGTGCGCTTGTTGGGATCGTCCGTCAGCGCGGAAACAATATTGGCCTGCTGAAAATAGAGAAACGTTCCCGCCAGCGACAGCGCCGCGACCCAGGTTGCGATACCGGCAAGATAGGGGGAGCGCAATATCATCAGGATGCCGGCGAGCCAGCTGCCGCCAAGACCGGCCTGCGCGCCCGCAGCGCCGGTTTTCGCCGCATTGGACACAGGCGCGGCCTTGAAGACGGCGGCGGCGGCTTCGAGGCGCATCGCGCAAAACACCGCGCATTCCAGGAATATCGCGGCAATGAGGAGCAGATTGGCGCGGCCGATGGGCACCGCGAGACTGGCGGCAATGATGGGGCCCAGCAGCGCGCCCGCCGAACCGCCCGCAGCGATGAACCCGAACAGACGCTTGCCCTGCTCGGCGCCGTACAGGTCGGCCATGAAAGACCAGAACACGGACACCGCGAACAGGTTGAACACGCTGATCCAGACAAAGAACACCTGGGCGGTGGTGCCAAGCGCGATGCCCTGCGTCAGCAGTACCCAGAAGACGACGATGTTGGCGACGAAGAAGTGATACACCAGAGGGATAAAGCGCGTGCGCGGCAACCGCGCCACCAGCGCGCCATACACCGGCACCACCGCGAGCATCACGAAAAACGTCGCGGTGAACAGCCACGGCAGATTCTTGATGCCGCTGGCCAGCCCCATTTCATCGCGCACCGGCCGCAGCACGTAATAGCCGGCCAGCAGGCAGAAGAAATAGGCGAAGGACCACAGCAGTGCCCGCGCCTCCCGCGGACGCACTGCCACCACGCGGGAGAGCCAGCCCTGCAATCTTTTTTCATCCGGCATGCAAACGATTGTAGCAGTGCTGGACGGTTTCATTTTATGATTACCGGCCAGCGCGCGAACCGCGGCCGTTTTACGCCCTCAAATAAAAATCCACGTCATGACGCATCGTCCTTCTCCGTGCAAACCGCCCGCCGCCACCTGCTCAAGCTGATCGGCAGCGCAAGCGCCCTCATGACTCTCCCCGCCTTGCCCGCGCAATCCGCCGTTTCCCCACTGCTCAAGCGCGTCATTCCGAAAAGCGGCGAGCGCTTGCCGGTGATTGGTCTTGGCACCTACATCGTGCTGGATGTCGCTCCCAATGCGCCTGAACTGGCGGAATTGAAAGAAGTCCTGACCACGTTTGTCGCCGGCGGCGCCACCCTTGTCGACAGCTCACCCATGTATGGACGCGCGGAAGCCGTGACTGGCGATCTTGCCGCGGCAACGGGATTGCGCGATTCGTTGTTTCTCGCCACCAAGGTATGGACCAGCGGGCGCGAAGCCGGCATCCGGCAAATGCAGGATTCACTGCGCCTGATGCGCACGCGCCGCATCGACTTGATGCAGGTGCACAACCTGCTCGATCTTGCCACCCACCTCAAAACGCTGCGCGAATGGCAAGAAGCAGGCGCCATACGCTACCTCGGCATCACGCATTACCACTCGGGCGCATACCGGGATCTGGAGAAGCTTCTGAAAACGCGCGCCTACGATTTCGTGCAGTTCAATTACTCGATGGCCGAGCGCGAGGCCGAGCAACGCCTGCTGGCGGTGGCGGCCGAATCTGGCACTGCCGTCATCATCAACCGGCCGTTCGCACAAGGCGAGCTGTTCCCCAAAGTCAAAGGCCGCGAGCTGCCGGCGTGGGCGGCGGATTTCGACTGCGACAGCTGGGCGCAGTTTTTCCTCAAGTACATCATCGCGCACCCGGCGGTCACCTGCGCCATACCCGGCACCGGCAAAGTGCGCCATATGACGGACAACCTCAAGGCAGGCACGGGACGGCTGCCGGATGAACGGATGCGCAAACGCATGGTCGAACTCATCCAGAGCCTCTAGAACTTATCTAAAAAAATGCAATACTGACAAGCAACCGCCGATACACGCCGATTAACGCCGATACAATTCCAGACCTTTCCCCTATTCATGGTTAAGCCCCTTGAACTTATCTGCGTTCATCCGCGTTCATCGGCGGTTCCAAATTGTTTTAGAGATCGTTTCCAGAAAACCAGCACATGCGCCGCTACCTGATCATTCTCCTTGCCTTGCTTGCCATTCTCATTGCCGGCTGCAGTGCCTTGCGCGTCGGCTATCCGCAGGCGGACGTCATTCTCGGCTGGCGCGCCAATACTTATTTCGATCTCGACGCCGACCAGCGGCGTGATTTTTCCGCGCGGCTGGACCGCCTGCTCGCATGGCACCGTTATGAGCAGCTGCCCGAATACTCGTCGTTCCTGACCACCGCGAAAAGCAAGGCGGAGCATGGCCTGAAGCGGGACGACGTCGCCTGGTTCATCGACGGCTTCAAGGCGCGCTACCGCACCATCGCAAACCGCGGCAACAACGACGCCGCCGAGATACTCGCGACGCTAACGCCGGAACAGATCGTCGCCGCGCAAAAGCAGTTCGAAAAGGACAACCGCAAGTTCGCGAACGAACACGAGCTCGAAGGCAGCCTCGACGAGCGCAGGCACGCGCGACTGAAGAAAATGATCAACCAGATCGAGGACTGGACGGGCAATCTCACCCGCGAGCAGGAACACAAAGTCGCTGCGCTGCTGGAACCCATCCCCATGGTCGAGCGTTTGCGCCACCAGGACCGCATGCGGCGCCAGCACGAGTTTATTGAACTACTCAAGACGCGCAGCGCGAAGGACTTCGCGCCGCGCCTGCAACAATGGCTGCTCGCGTGGGAACAGGGCCGTGCGCCCGAATTCGCGCGCATGTCCGACGAAGTCTTCGAGCATCGCATGCAGTTTTTCATGGCCGTCGAAAAACTGCTCACGCCGGAGCAGCGCCAGCACGCGCTCAAACGCCTGCAGAAATTTGCCGACGATTGCAAAGCGCTGTCGGTGCGCCCGCCCGGACGGGCCGCTCATGAGGAGGCCAGGACGGCTATACTTGCACTTTTCTAAAGCGCAGCCGCCCCATGCCCGCCTACTCCAGCCCCATCGCGTCCAAACTGCCCAAGGTCGGCACCACCATATTCACGGTGATGTCGAAGCTCGCCGCGGAGCACAACGCGATCAACCTGTCGCAGGGTTTTCCGGATTTCGACTGCGCGCCCAAGCTGCTTGAGCTGGTCGATAAGTACTTCCACGCGGGGCTGAACCAGTATCCGCCGTCCGCCGGCATCATGGCGCTGCGCGAACGCGTCGTTGAAAAAGCCGCCGCGCTATACGGTGCGACCTACGATCCCGAGCACGAAGCGACCATAGTGCCGGGCGCCACCTACGGCATCTTCAACGCGATCACCGCGTTCGTGCGCCCCGGCGACGAAGTCATCATGTTCGAGCCCACGTACGACAGCTACACGCCGGCGGTCGAAGTGAACGGCGGCAAACCGGTCTACGTGCGGCTGCAGTACCCCGACTACAGCATCGACTGGCAGGCGGTGCAGCGCGCCATCACTCCGAAGACGCGCATGATAGTCATCAACACGCCCAACAATCCGACCACCAGCGTGTTTTCGGCCGAAGACATGCAGGTCTTCGAAGGCATGCTGCGCAATACCAACATCATCGTCGTCAGCGACGAAGTCTACGAACACCTGATCTACGACGGCCACCAGCACCAGAGCGTCGCGCGGTTTCCCGGCTTGGCGGAACGCAGCTTCGTCGTCTCGTCGTTCGGCAAGACTTACAGCGTGACCGGCTGGAAAATGGGTTACGTCCTGGCGCCGAAGGAACTCATGCACGAATTCCGCAAGGTGCACCAGTTCAACGTGTTCGTCACCAACGGGCCGCTGCAATACGTGCTGGCCGAATACATGGCTGACCCTGCGGCCTACCTGTCGCTCGCCGCGTTCTATCAGCAGAAGCGCGATTTCTTTCTCGCCCATCTCGAAGGCTCGCGCCTGCGCGTGCTGCCTTCACGCGGCACTTTTTTCCAGAACTTCGCGTACGACGCAGTCAGCGACGAGAAAGATACGGACTTGGCGGTTCGGCTCACGAAAGAAAAAGGCCTCGCCTCGATTCCGCTGTCTGCGTTTTATCACGACGGCCATTGCGACAAGGTGCTGCGCTTCTGCTTCGCCAAGTCGGAGCAAACGCTGGCTAAGGGTGCTGCTATTCTGCGTTCGCTCTAAGCTCGCAGAATCGCGAGAGATGAAGAAGCAGGATAGACGATAGACATTTCCCCCTCTCGCCTCTCGCCTGGCGTCTCTCCCCGCTTTGCTTGGCCAAGCGACAAATGACTCCGAACTCATTTATTATGGTACGCTAGAATTTAATTGCTTTCGGCAATACACGTTGCTGAAACACAGGAAAAGACAAAAAAATACCGGGAGGGGTTCCGATGCGCACAAAATTCATTGATACAGTGCCGCTAGGCGCCGAAGTCAGTGGTCTGGACGTAAGCAATACTCTAAGCGGCGACGTCATCGATCAGTTGCGTCGCTTAATCCATGACCGGGCCGTAGTGACCCTCCGCGGACAGAACCTGACCCCGAGACAGCAGGTTGACTTCGGTCGTTACTTTGGCGCTCCCGAAGAACATCTGCTTACGCAGTACCTTCTTCCCGGGCATCCGGAACTACTGGTGGTATCGAATATTATTGAAAATGGATCCCCTATTGGAATTGTAGATGCTGGCAGTTCGTGGCACACGGATATGTCATACGCACGGCAGCCCACCTATTTGTCAATGCTATATGCGGTTGAAGTGCCTCATGCAGTCGAGGGGGGTGCACTCGGGGATACCTCGTTTGTAAACACCGCCTTCGCCTACGACACGCTCTCGCCAGAATTGCAAGCCACACTCAAAGGTAAGAATGCGGTGCACAGTTACCTGTCTCGCTCCAATGCGAGACACACGGCAGGAAGCAAGAGAAAACCACCAACTCAGGAGCAGATTGACAAGGTCAAGGACATAGAGCATCCGATCTTCCGCCAGCATCCGTTTTGCGACAAGACCTGCATATTTGTCGATCGTGCCTACACAATAAGCATTCCAGGGATGGACAAGGCCGAGAGTGAGCGGCACCTCAACCTACTGTTCGATCATCTCATTCGTCCGGATTTCATCTACCGCCATAAGTGGCAGGCAGGTGATCTCGTCATCTGGGATAACACGCAAACCCAGCACATTGCTCATTTCGACTATGCTCCAGAGCAGCACCGCCGGATGCATCGAGTCAGTCTGCGCGGAACGCAGCCCTACGGAACCTCCTAGCGCCACCACACAACGATACCCCCGGTTCAGACCGCCCGACAGCGTCGATTACCGATGTCCGTTCCAGTTCGTAATTTTGCGTGCGGGAGTTTTAGATTAATGCACATCAACTGTTCTAATTTTATTAGTCTTCGTCGAGATTTTCGCGTTGGCAGCAGCCTTGCGACCGTCTTCCTGACGCTGCTGACGGCATCCGTATTTGCTCAACCGTATCCAACCAAATCGGTACGCTTTATCGTTCCAAATGTCCCCGGCGGCAGTGGCGACGTCATTGCACGCGTCCTCACTGAAAAATTGCAGCAGCGCATGGGCCAGCCATTCATCATTGATAATCGGCCCGGTGCAGGAACCATCATTGGCACAATGATCGCCGCGCGCGCGGCCCCGGATGGATACACACTTATTCTCTCGGCGCTCCCACACGTTATTAACCCCCACCTGCAAAAGTCTGTGGGGTATCACCCGGTCAATGATTTCTCGGCGATTACGCTGATCGGTGTTACGCCAATGTACCTGTTTTCGAGTCTCGATTCGAACGTCAAATCGGTGAAGGAACTAATCAGTCAGGCAAAATTCTCACCGGGCAAACTGACTGCGGGATCCGGGGGTATGGGCACAGCCACCCACCTTGCGATTGAAATGATTAACGTACTCGGCGGCGTGTCATTGGTTCACGCTCCATATAAAGGCACTGGTCCAGCGCTCACTGATCTGGCCGGAGGGCATATTCCATTAGCATTTGCAAGCATGGCCGCAGCAGCGCCATTCATAAAAAACGGCAAAATCACAACTATCGCTGTCGCCAATAACCGGCGCAGCGAGGCATTCTCGACGATTCCGACGTTCGAGGAATCGGGGTTAAAAGGCCTTACCGTAGTCCACTGGATTGGGGTTTTGGGGCCTGCCAAAATGGATGCCCGAGTTGTAGCCCGCCTGAATTCGGAGTTGGTTCGCATCGTCGTAGACCCCAACGTGCGTGAGCGATTTGAGCGCCTGGATATCGAAGCAATTACGAACACGCCCGATGAGTTCCGGCGATTCCTCGCCAACGAGGACTCCCGATGGGGTGAAGTGTTAAAGAAAGCCAACTTGTCCGTGCAGTAGCACAAGTCTCGAAGACTCAATTTGTTGGAACAACAGTACGCGGTGGACTCGTGGCATTGGTTCCGCGCCACCGATGTTCACATTCACGCGACATGGGGGCCACACCTGAGGTTGTGGGTAAAGTCTTGAAAATTTCAGCCCCCCTCTCGCCTCTAGCCTCTAGCCTCTAGCCTCTAGCCTCTCTACTTCGCCCAGCTAATCTCTCTCGCAGTCGTCGCACCTATCACCGTTTCATCAAGCCCGCCCGGTGTCTCCGCCTGCGTCGGCGACAGCGGGATGCGCCCGGCCATGATTTCAGCCTTGCTTTGCGGCAATCGCGGGTTGGCGTTCGGCTCGGCATAGCCTTCGGGATATAACGGCTGGTTGGTGGCGGGATCATATTTGTCGGTGGCGCCGAAGGTATGCAGCAGTTCGTGCGCAATCACCACATGGTTACTGCCTTCCATGTCCGCGCTCGCGAACGCGTTAACGACGCCGATCAGGCCTTGGCGCAGCCCCACCGAGTGCCGCAGCGGCACGTCGGTTCGCGGCGCAAAATATTTGATGAACATGCGCACGTGCGGCTTGGGACCGCTGTAGGCGTCGTTGCGCCACGCCCAGAAGCGCAGTTGCAGACTCCACAACATCACTTCGATGCGGCTGCCCTGGCGCGGCGACTCCGGCGGCACCGCGTTCACTCGCGGCGCCATGTACATCTCTACCGGCACGCGCAGCGGCAAGCCGTGAACTCGCGCCTGTTCGCGCATATAGAGCGCCAGCGGCTCGAAACTGTTCTGCGGCAGCTTCTGGATATAAGCGTCGGCGGCGGCACTGCCGTCGCCGTTGATCGGATAGACGACAACGCGCAGCGGCTCTTTCCAGTCCGTGGTGCGGGCGCGTGCGATCCACGCCCCCTGTGCCACCACGACAAGGACGAAGAACAGCAATCCGATACGTATAATGCGGGCCATAATTCAGCTGGACTGGCTCAATGCCATGCCTTGGACTTAAAATCCATTTTTGACCGACCAATCAAGGAATATCTCATGACACAGCGCATTATCACCTCCCTCGCCGCGATTTTGTGCGCCGGCGCCGCCACTGCGGCATTCGGCCAGGCCTATCCGAGCAAACCGATACGTATCGTCGCGCCGTTCGCGCCCGGCGGCGGCACCGACCTGATTGCGCGCGTCGCGGCGCAGAAAATGACCGAATCGCTGGGCCAGCAGGCGGTCGTCGATAACCGTCCCGGCGCTGGCGGAGTACTGGGCGCGGAAATTGGCGCGAAATCGCCGCCCGACGGCTATACCTTCACGCTCATCGCGGGCAGCTACGCGGTGAACCCCAGCCTGTTCAAACTCAATTTCGACCCGATCAACGACATCACGCCGGTGATCCAGTTGTCGCAGGGGCCTTTCCTGGTCGTCGTGCATCCTTCGCTGCCGGTCAAGAACATCAAGGAACTCATTGCGCTCGCCAAAGCCAAGCCGGGCCAGCTGACTTTCGCATCCAGCGGCGCCGGCAGCATCACGCAACTTGCCACCGAGTTGTTCGCCGACATGGCGGGCATCAAGATGATCCACATCCCGTACAAGGGCACGGGCCCGGCGCTGACCGATACGATGGCCGGCCAGGTGCAGATCCTGTTCGGCAGCGTCGGCGTGACCATGCCGCAATTGAGCAGCGGCCGCCTGCGCGCGATCGCGGTGACTACTGCCAAACGCATCGCTGCCGCGCCCACCGTGCCGACGATCATGGAATCCGGGCTCAAGGACTATGAAGTCATCCTGTGGCACGGCCTGATTGCACCGAAAGCCCTGCCGCGGCCCATCCTAGACCGCGTCAACGGCGAGCTCAACAAGGCACTGCAGGCGAAGGACATGCAGGACCGTCTCGCCGCAGACGGAGTATCAGCGGCTGGCGGCACCCCCGAGCAGTTCGCCGCCTTGATCAAGAAGGACATCGACGTCTGGCGCGCGGTCGTAAAAAAAGCCGGCGTCAAAGCCGAGTAACGTGCGGCATCTTGTCACGCCGCTGGCCTGCGTCATATTGGCCGGCGGCGCGAACTCTGCCGTCGCACAGCCTTACCCGAGCAAGCCGGTTCGCATCATCGCGCCGTTCGCGCCCGGCGGTGGGATAGACTTCATTGCGCGCGTCGCCGCGCAAAAAATGACGGAGACACTCGGCCAGCAAGTCATCGTCGACAACCGGCCCGGCGCCGGCGGCACGGTCGGCACCGAAATCGGGGTGCGCGCGCCGCCTGACGGTTACACGTTCGTCATGGTAGCGACCACGTATTCGATCAGCCCCAGCCTGTACAAAATCGCTTTCGATCCGCTACACGACATCACACCGGTAATACAACTCTCGCAGGGCCCGCTGCTGCTCGTGACTCATCCATCGCTGCCGGCCGTCAATGTGAAGCAATTGATCGCGCTCGGCAGGGCCCGGCCGCAGCAACTCATCTATGCGTCGGGTGGAACCGGTGGGGTCATCCATCTATCCAGCGAATTATTCGCCGACATGGCGGGCATCAAAATGGTACACGTCCCCTACAAAGGGCTCGGGCCCGCACTGAGCGATCTGATCGCCGGCCAGGTGCAATTGCTGTTCGGCAGCATCACCGCGACCCTGCCGCAAACCAAAAACGGCCGCCTGCGGGCGCTCGCGGTAACGACGCCCAAGCGGACGACTGCCGCGCCGGAAATTCCGACCGTCGCAGAATCGGGACTCAAGGATTATGCGGTGACCCAGTGGCATGGCCTCATTGCACCGAAAGGCCTGCCGAAGCCGATACTCGAGCGTATCAATGGCGACCTCAACAAAATCGTGCAGTCGAAAGAGATGCAGGAGAAGCTGGCGGGCGACGGCGTCACGGCAGCGGGCGGCACGCCCGAGCAATTCGCCGCGTTGATCAAGAACGAAATCGGGGTGTGGCAGAACGTCGTGCGCAAAGCCGGCGTTAAATCGGAATAACCGCGGCCGTCTTCTAACGCCGTGCCGCCAGGAAAGTGCCATGGCATTTGGCGGTGCCGCAACGACATGCGTAGAGCCGCTTGATCGCCGGGGTATAGCGGTCCTCAATCACCAGGTTATATTCATACGAGAGTTCATCGCCGGCCTTGATATTGCGGATCGCTTCGATATAAAGGCGGTTGCCTTCTTCCATCGGCTCGCAATTCGGGCGGCAACTGTGGTTGATCCAGCGCGCCGAATTGCTGCCGTGATTGCCATCGATCACCATGTCGTTGTCGAGCAGGAACAGGAAGGTGTGATTGCCCTCGTCGTCGCCGTAACGCTCGTCGGCCGCGGCCTCGGTGATGAGCCTGCCCTTGTATTCAATGATGCGTTCGCCCTTGGCGATATCGCGGACGGCAAACACACCGCGCCCGTGGATCGCGGAGCCGCGCACGCTGATGATGCGGCCGCTGGTCTTGCTCGACTTCTTGGCAGGCATGCTGATAATTCCCATGATTGGAAGGCGCATATTTTAACCAATTGCCGCAATCCGCATACGGGAATCTCAGCGGGCGGACCATGCGTAGAGATACAGCACGATTACGCACAGCACGTACATCTGCAACCCGAACAGGCGATTGCGGCGCAAGAGCTCTCCGATCCCGACGTGATAACGCGCATGCACCGAGAGCACCGTGTTCGACGTCGGACAGCCCGGCAGCCCTATCGCCCACGGCATCAGTATGGTCATCGCGAGCAGTGTCGGGTCAGGTTTGAGCGTCGCGATCCACGGCCCCACTACCATGCATAGCATGACCGGATGGAACCCCGCCCACGCAACGAGCACGATGACGCCGACCGTGACGCTCGCTTCAAACGCGCCGAAATGATCGAAAGGCACACGCAGATCGAGCGCCGCAATGACGCCCGCCATGCCCGCCGACAGCACTCCAGCGCCCATGAACAGGGCGAATTCGCCGGCCATCTCCGGCAAACGCACGTGGACTAACCGCACCAGCGCGGCGCCGGTGCGATTCCCTTCGCGCACAAGCAAAGTCAGAACCGTGACTGCGGGTGCTGTCAACGTGATGATCGCCAGCACCGACCACGCCGGTTTGATTTCGTGGGCGACCAGCACTGCAATCGCCAGCAGGCCGGGCACCAGCAGCGCCTCGAGATGCAACGGATAGCCGGCGAAATCGGCGGCATAGCCATGGCGTTTCGACGACAGCGTCAGCCATGTAATGAGGATGCCGCACAGCGCCACCGGCAGGCCCATGCTGACCAGTACGGTCAGGCTCGCCTGCGGCGCGAAAGTGAACGCCACCGCCATCGAACCGTAAAAAGGCGACCACAATGCGCCGCTGATGAAGGCCTGCGTCAGCCCCGTCGCCTGGTCCATCGACAAACGCGTGCGCGCAGACAGCCGGTCGGCGAATATCGCGACCGCCGAGAAATTGATCACCGCGCCGAATAATTGAATGCCGAACAGCGTGCGCAACAACGCGTAGCGGCCAGTCGAGAGTTTTTCTTCGCGGCCGCCGCTGCGCGTGCTGATCAGTTGCAGGAAAGCGACCGCGATCAGCAGACCGACCAGCGGAATGTTCTGGGTCAGCGCGCGGCTGACGAAACCGGCATGTCCACACCACATGCCCCACGCGATGCCGGCGGCGCCGCACACTGCCAACGCAAGCACCAGGCGCTGTTGCGCGGATTTGATCCGCGGCCACAGCAAAGCGCACGCAATCCAGCCGATGACGCCAGTGATCCAGTCCGGATAAGCGGGCAAAACGTCGCCCACCACCGACAGCACGGCCACCGCGACCAGCAGCCACGCCGCGATACCAGCGGCGGGCCCGGCAGGCGGTCGTTCAGGCGGCACTACAAGACGCCGGACAAACCACCGTCGACATT
>CANJHY010000090.1:0-18407 GCA_947474275.1 Betaproteobacteria bacterium | reverse complement strand
GGCTACACGCTGCTGCTGGCGAACGCGAACTACACGATCAATCCCAGCCTGTTCAAGTCGCTGCCGTTCGATCCGGTCAGGGAGTTCGCGCCGGTCGCGCTGCTTGCCAACGTCACCAACGTGCTTGCGATCCATCCGTCGATACCGGCGAAATCGGTCAAGGAGCTGATCTCGTTTGCGAAGGCGCATCCGGGGCAGCTCAACTTCGCGTCGCCCGGCAACGGCACGTCGTCCCACCTTGCGGGTGAACTCTTTCGCCAGGTCGCGAAAATCGAAGTCGTGCATATTCCTTACAAAGGCGCGACGCCGGCGATCACCGACCTCATCGCGGGCCAGGTGTCGTTCACGATGGCCAGCGTGCTGTCGGTGCTGCCATACGCAAAGCAGGGAAGGCTGCGCATGCTCGCGGTGACGACGGCGAAGCGATCCGGCGCCTTGCCCGACATTCCGACGATTTCGGAAGCCGGCTTGCCCGGGTTCGAAGTCTCGAACTGGTACGGCATTCTAGCCACCGGCGGCACGCCGCGCCCCGCCGTCGATCGCCTGAACAGCGAGCTGGCGCGCATCGCACGCGTGCCCGACCTCGCTGAGAAACTCGCGGCGCAGGGCGCCGACCCCGCGACCGGCACGCCCGAGGAGTTCGAGCGCTTCATCCAGGCCGAGCTCAAGAAATGGTCGGCGGTGGTGCGCAGCGCCGGCATCAACCCGGAATGACGGAGGAGAGATGAACCGTTGCTATAGGCCAGGGATTTCACTCGCCGCGGTTGCGGCAGCGCTCGCGTTTGCATGCGCCGCGGCGCACGCTCAAACATATCCGCAGAAACCGGTGCGCGTGATCGTCAATGTGACGGCTGGCGGCGGGGTCGATGCCATCGCGCGCATCGCCGCGCAGCATTACACCCAGCTCTGGGGCCAGTCGTTTGTCGTCGACAACCGCGTCGGCGCGGGCGGCAGCATAGGTGTCGAGCTGGTCGCCAAGGCGGCGCCCGACGGTTACACGCTGCTCGTCACCAGCAGCGGCGTCGTCACCAATGCGGCCCTGCGTCCGCAAAGTTACGACCCGGTGCGCGACCTGCAGCCGATCAGCAAGCTTACGTCCAATCCGTACATCGTCATCCTGACGCCCTCGCTGCCGCCGAACAACATGAAGGAACTCGTTGCCCTCGCGAAAGCCAAGCCGGGCGGCTTGAGCTACGCCTCCGCGGGAATCGGCAGTATCGTGCATATGGGTGCGGAATTGATCACGACGATGGCCGGTGTGCCTATGACGCATGTGCCGTACAAAGGTGTGGCCGACGCTTATCCTGCCGTCGCGCAAGGACAGGCCGACTGGATGATAGGCAGCCCGCTTTCCGCGCTGCCGCTGATTCGTGCAGGGCGCCTGAAAGCCATCGCCGTCACCAGTGGCACGCGCGCGAAAACGCTGCCCGAGCTGCCGACGGTCGCCGAGAGCGGTTATCCCGGCTATGACGTCGTCGCGTGGTTCGGCATGTTCGCGCCCGCGCACACGCCGCCGGCCATCGTTGCAAAATTGAGCACCGAAGCAAAGCGCGCGATGCAGACCCCGGAAGTCACGCGCCGCATGGAAGCCGAAAGCACCGACGCCGTCGGCAACACGCCGCAGGAATTCGCGGTGGAAGTCAAAGCCGAGTACGCAAAGTGGGTCGCGCTCGTCAAAAAAACCGGCATGAAGTTCTAGAACCCATCCCAAAAGACCAAAGCGACAATCAGCCGCAGATGCACGCAGATAAACGCGGATGAGAATCAAAGTGCGAGAGCGATACTGCATATACGATTTTTCGAATTCTTCTTGATTGCGCCTTTTAATTTGAACTTATCCGCGTTTATCTGCGGTTCCAAACTATTCTTGAGACAGCTTCTGGTATGCGCGGCATCTGCTAATATCCCCCTCCCCGGCGAAATCCGCAGGGAAATCAAAAACCGGAGGAGCAAGGCATGAAGTATTTCCCCCTGATGAACGTACTGTTCGCCTTGTGCGCAGGCGCGGCAGCGCACGCGGCGTTCGCGCAGGCAGATTACCCGAGCCGGCCGATCCGTTTTCTCGTCGGCGTGGTGCCCGGCGGCGCAGCCGATACGCTGGCGCGCGCGATCGGCCAACGCTATTCGGCCGCGTTTAAACAGCAGGTCATCATCGACAACCGGCCCGGCGCCAACCAGACCATAGCCGCCGACATCACGTCGAAGGCTGCGCCCGATGGCTACACTATCGTGATCATCGCGGCGGGGCATTGCGTCAGCCCCGCGATGTACAAATTGCCGTACGATGCGCAAAAAGATTTTTCCGCGATCGGTTTTATCGCCGCGGTGCCTAACGTGTTCGTCGTGCACCCGGGGCTCGGCGTGCGCACGCCCAAAGACTTCATCACGCTCGCGCGTACCAAGCCCGGCGCCTTCGCATATGGTTCGTCCGGCATCGGTTCGGCGAGCCACCTGGCGACCGAACTCTTCCAGATGATGACGAAATTGAATTTCGTGCACGTCCCGTACAAGGGCCAGGGCCTGGCGATGATCGACCTCATTGCCGGCCAGTTGCAGTTCGGCTTTCCGTCGGTGCCGGCGTCCATACAGCATATCAAGTCGGGCAAGATGCTCGCGCTTGCGGTGGCGTCGAAAGAGCGCTCTTCCGCGCTGCCCGACGTGCCGTCGCTCGATCAGGCGGGCGTGCCGGGTTACGTGGTCGACGGCTGGTACGGCATCCTTGGCCCGGCAAAATTGCCGAAGGCCATCGTCGCCAAATTGAACAGCGAACTCAACCGCAACCCCGGCGACGCGCGAAATACTGTCGCGCGAAGGCGCCGACCCGCTGCCGCGCACGCCGCAGGAATTCACGCAGACCATCGCCGACGACATCGTGAAATGGGCGAAGGTGGTCAAGGCCGGGAATCTGAAAGTGGAGTGATGAGTAATGAGCGATGAGCGATGGGTGAAGGATGAAGCGTGAAGGTTAAGTCTTAAACGTCGTTACGCATTGTCGTTACGCATTGCCCATTGCCCATTGCCCATTGCCCATTACCAATCGCTCATCGCCCATCACGCAGTTAACTTATCAAAGTTCAAAGGAATTAACGTGGGAAGACTGGACGGGAAAGTCGCATTTCTGACGGGCGCCGGCGCCGGCATCGCGAAAGCCACCGCGCTCGCCTATGTGCGCGAAGGCGCCAAGGTCGCCATCATCGAACTCAACAAGGAAGCCGGCGCGCAAGCCGAGCGCGACGTGCGCGCTGCCGGCGGCGACGCGATTTTCATCGAGACCGACGTTACCGACAACGACAGTGTCAAGCGCGCGGTCGATGCGACCGTGGCGAAATTCGGCAAACTCAACGTGCTGCTGAATTGCGCTGGCGGTTCGCTGCAGGAAGACGTGCCCGTGCACCTGATGGATATCGAGATCTGGCACCGCACCGTCGCGTTGAACCTGCTGCATCCTTTCCTGACCTGCCGCCACGCCATCCCGCACATGCTGAAGGAGCGCAGCGGCTCCATCATCAACATGACGTCGCACCTCGGGCTCATGGGTTCGATGAAGCCCGCGTACGCGGCGACCAAGGGCGGCATCATCTCGTTCACCAAGACGCTGGCCGCGCAGTATGCGGAACACGGCATACGCGCCAACGGCATTGCGCCGGGTTCGATACGCACCGAGCGCCATCTCAAGCGCTACGAAAACAAGGACTGGACGCTCGCCGAAAAACCCAACGCCGCCGCGCGCGAGCGCATAGTTACGCAAAAACTGTATCCATTCTCCGCCGGCGACCCCGGCGATATCGCCGAGATTGCGGTTTTTCTCGCGTCCGACGAATCGCGCATGCTGACTGGCACCACGCTGGCCGCCGATGGCGGGCGCTCGTCGTACCTTAAAGTTTATGCGGGTGACGAATGAGGGGCGTCCTCCCGGCCTTGTTCGCTGCGCTTGCCGTGCTCACAGCAACACACACATTCGCGCAAAAAACCGACTACCCGAATCGCCCCATTCGCCTGATCATTCCATTTGCGCCGGGCGGCGGCATCGACACCATAGGCCGCATCATGGCGCAGAAGCTCAACGCGAGTTTCGGCCAGTCGGTGGTGGTCGATAACCGCGCCGGCTCCGGCGGCAAGATCGGCATCGAGACGGCGCTCGGCGCAGCACCCGACGGCTACACCATGTTGTTCATCTCGGGTGGCTACTGCGCCAACGCCGCCATCTACAAACTGCCGTACGATCCGATCGCCGATGTCACCGGCGTCGCGATGATAGGCGAGTCCGGTTACGTGATTGCGCTCAACCCGGGAGTCGCCGCGAAAAACACCCAGGAGCTGATCGCGCTCGCCAAGGCCAAGCCGCGTTCGCTCAACTACGGCACGTCGGGTGTCGGCGGACTGACCCACCTCGCGACCGAACTTTTTGATCTGATGGCGGGTACGCAAATGACGCACGTGCCGTACAAGGGATCGGGCCCCGCGCTCACCGATTTGCTCGGCGGCCAGATCCAGGTCAGTTTCGCCGCGGTGCCGGTGACCATGCCGCACGTGAAAACTGGCCGGCTGCGCGCCATCGCCATCACCACCGCCCGCCGCGTCGCCGCCGTGCCTGAAATTCCCACCATCGCCGATACGCTGCCGGGTTACGAAACCATCCTGTGGTACGGCATCCTCGCGCCCAAGGGCCTGAAGAAGGAGCTGCTCGCGCGCTGGAGCAGCGAAGTCGCCGCGCTGCTTAAGAACCCCGAGATGCGCGAACGCATGGCCGCCGAAGGTTTCGAGACCGGCGACACTGGCGCCGCGCACCTGCGTGAAGTCATGCAGCGCGACATCGTCAAATGGAGCAAGGTCGTCAAAGAGGCGAACATCAAAGTCGCGCAGTAATATCGAGCCGGAGATCCTAAAACGACAAGCAGCCGCAGATGAACGCAGATACATTCTTCTTAATACCCCCTTGAGGGGTACGCAGATAAAAATCTAGAGCCACCTTCCAGCCGACGTTAAGTGTTTTGAACTCATCTGCGTTTATCTGCGGCTACAAATTTTTTTTGAGACCGCTTCTAATCGCATCGTTCCGGAGATAGCCGCTTCATGAAAATAAAATCTATCAAAGGCCACGCGCTGGCGGTGCCGCTGCAATATGAATACGCCGTTGCGACCGAGCCATTCACCGTCGCCACCCAGATCATCGTCGAGATCGTCACCGATGACGGCCTGACCGGGTTGGGCACCATACACGGCCGCGCGGCCAAGCCGGTGCTGGAAGCCGTCGAGAAGCTCAGCCATTTTCTGGTCGGCAAGGATGCGCACGCGCACGAGGCGATCTGGGCGAAGATATTCGCGCTCACCAACGACGGCGCAAAAATCTACAAGGACGGCGACACCGCCAGCATGGGGTTCCGCACCGCGCAGCGTCAGCCGATCATGGCCGCACAGGCCGGCATCGACATCGCGCTGTGGGATTTGAAAGGCAAAGCGTGCAATCTACCGGTGTGGAAATTGCTGGGCGCGGGCACGAAAGAGATCCACGCGTACGCGAGCGGCGGCTATTACCGCAAGGACCAGCCGCCGGAAATCATCGCCGACGAAATGGCCGCCTATATGGAACAGGGCTTCACCGCCGTCAAAATGAAAACCGGCGGTCTGCCGCTTGCGCAGGACGTCGATCGCGTGCGCCGCGCGCGCGAAGCGATCGGGCCCGATACGCAATTGCTGATCGATGCGAGCCGTTCGTACTCGCTGATGCAGGCGGTAGACGCGATCCACGCGTTCGAGCCTTACAACGTGTTCTGGTACGAAGAGCCGCTGCACTGGTACGACGCCATCCGCGGCATGGCCAAGCTCACGCAACATACCAACATCCCGCTCACCTGCGGCGAAAGCGAAAGCCATTTGTGGGCGTGCCGCGACCTTGTCGATCTCGGCCTCGTGCGCTACCTCAATTTTGACTGCACGCGCGCCGGCGGGGTCACCGAGTGGCTGCGCATCGCGAGTTACGCGCACGCGCATGGCGTGCTGATGACGACGCACCACGATCCGCAGATCCAGGGGCATCTCACCGCAGCGGTGCCCAACGGTTATTGCGTCGAGGTGTTCGCCGACGAAGACCGCGACCCGCTGTGGAACAACCTGTTTTCGCAGCGCGCGCAAATGCGCGGCAGCAAGCTCGTGCTGAACGACGAGCCGGGCTTCGGCTACGCGATCAACTGGGATTACGTCAACAAGTATCGGGTGTAATTCCGCGTCCGAAACGACCAGCAATGCAGAGGACCAACATGCAAACAAAAATCCAGAAAATCGGCATCACCAGCATCGGCGACATGGGCGGACAGGTCGCGGTGCGCCTGCAAAAAGCGGGCTATGAAATCTTCACGTCGCTCGAAGGCCGCAGCAAGCGCACGGCAGCGCTCACCGCGAAAGCCGGCGTGACCGACTGCGGCTCGCTCGACAAGCTGGTATCTACCGTCGATGTGATCATCTCGGTGCTCGACCCGGCGCACGCGGTGACCAAGGCGCGCGAAGTCGCTGCCGCCATCAAGGCCACCGGTAAAAAAATCATGTTCGTCAACGGCAACGCAGTTGCGCCGCGCACCGCGCATGAGATCGACGGCATCATCCGCGCAGTCGGCGGCTCGTGCGTCGACGGCAGCATCCTGCGCGTGACGTCCAAAGGCAAATCGGAATTGCGGCTTTACGTGTCCGGCCCCGAGGCCGCGGCGCTCACGCAGATCAACGACGAGATCCTCAAGATCCGCGTCGTCGGCGAGAAGATTGGCAACGCTTCGGCGCTGAAGATGTGCTACGGCGCGTTCACCAAAGGCGCGCTGGCGCTCGGTGTGGAGCTGCTGCTCGCCAGCCACAAGCTCGGCGTCGCCGACGAAGTCGCCGCGGAATTCGAAGACACCCAGCCCGAGGTCTACAAGTGGATCCTCGGCCGCACCATAGGCATGGCGCCCAAGGCCTACCGCTACGTGCCCGAAATGCTCGAAGTCGCGACCACGTTCGAAGACGCGGGCATGACGCGGCGCATGCTCGAAGGCGCGGCCGACATGTTCGAAATGCTCGCCAAGACGCCGCTCGCCGCCGAGACGCCCGAAGAATCGAAAGAGAAGGGCCGCACCGGCAAAGAGATCGTCAAGGCGCTGGCCGCGGGCGCGGCTTAGCTGGCAACTCCCGCCGGCAATTCAGAAATTGGGGATTGGGCGGTATCACTGACGCCCGAAGCTAAAACGTAGCGTCGACCTTGGCAGGTAGCATCCGCGGTATTATTGGCATACGGAATAATATTGAAATTCGCGGAGTTGGCCCGTGTTTAGTCTGAAGGTCACCACAATCGGCAGTTCCCTCGGCCTGATATTGCCGAAAAAGATGCTCGTGCGCTTCAAGGTGGCGAAAGGCGGCAAGATCTTTCTTGGTGAAACGCCCGAGGGTTTGCGCATCACGCGATGCACGCCGGCGGTCGGGAAGCAAATGGCAGCTGCGCGCAAAATCATGAAGCGTCGCAAGGCTGTCTTGGGACAACTCTGTAAGTAAGGAAATAATGTTGGGCAAGGCGAGAGTTCCGTACGCCCGGCAATGCTGGAATAAATAACCAATAGGGTCCACATGAAAATCGTGTTCAAGCTGTTTCTCGGTGCAGGCATTCTGTTCGCCAGCATCGCCGCACACGCCGCGCAAAACACCGCGGGCGATTATCCCAACCGGCCGATCCGCATCATCGTGACTTTCCCGCCCGGCGGGCCGACTGACATCATCGCGCGCGTGGTCGGCCAGAAGCTCGCCGAAGCGTGGGGCCAGCCAGTGGTGATCGACAATCGCTCGGGCGCCGGCGGCAATATCGGCACCGATCTCGCGGCGAAGTCGGCACCTGACGGCTACACACTGCTGCTCAGCAACTTCGGCCCTATGGCAATCAGCCCTTTCGTTTACGCCAAGCTGCCGTATGACCCGGTGAAAGACCTGACGCCGATCACACTCGCCGCGACGGCGTGGTTTTTCGTGGTGACCAACCCGTCGTCGCCGCTGACTTCGATCAAGGAACTCATCGCGCAGGCGAAAGCGAACCCGGACAAGATCACGTTCAGTTCCTCCGGCAACGCGAGTCCCAGTCACCTCGCGGGCGCGTTGTTCCAGTCGAGCGCCGGCGTGAAGCTCACGCACGTACCGTACAAAGGCGGCGCGCCTGCGGTGGGCGCCGTGATCGCCGGTGAAGTGCAGATGGCGATCGAAAGCCCGCCGCCCATAGTTCCGCAGGTCAAAGCCGGTAAATTGCGCGCACTCGGCGCCGCGCGCGCGACGCGTTCGCCGTTGCTGCCCGACGTGCCGACAGTCAGCGAAGCCGGCCTGCCCGGCTTCGAAGTTGGTTCGTGGTACGGTTTTCACGCGCCGGCGGGAACGCCCAAGCTCATTATCGACAAATTGCACGCCGAAATGGTCAAGGCGATGAAGACTCCAGAATTGCGCGAAAAATTCTCCAACGTTGGCGCCGAGACGATCGCGAACACGCCAGCCGAGTACGGCGCTTTCGTCCAGGCTGAGCTCAAGAAGTGGAGCAAAGTCGTGCGGTCGACGGGTGTAAAGATCGACTAAAGGTGATCTCGAAATTGCTCCCTCTCCCCACGCGGGGCGACGGAGTATTTTTCAGGCAGCGGTTGGTCTTTTACTAGAACTCATCTCAAAAATACAACACCGAAAAGCAACCGCTGATTGACGCCGATATAATTCCAGACCTTTCCTCGAATCAAGGTGAACCCCCTTGATCTTATCTGCGTTCATCCGCGTACCCCTCAAGGGGGTATTAAAAAGAATTCATCGGCGGTTCCAAATTGTTTTTGAAACAGCTTCTAGATACCAAGCAGCTTCCAAATAAAGGAGAACTATCTTGTCCGACCGCATCACGCCGCAGTACCTCACGACTCTCTCTGAATTCGCCGCCAATACCAAACTCAAAGACTTGAGCCCGGCGGCGCGCGACAGGGCGCGCTGGGTGATCGCCGATTCGATACCGGTGGTCGCCGCCGGCATGCAGCAGCCGGAGATGCAAGCGCTGGTCGCGAAGCAGCTCGCGCGCGCAGCGGCGGGCGATTCGTGGGTGCTCGGTGCGGGGCGCCGCGCGCTGCCGTTGGATGCAGCACTGCTCAACGGCACCGCCGGCACCTGGCTGGAGCTCGACGAAGGCAATCTCTTCGCGAAAGGTCATCCCGGCATCCAGGTCGTGCCCGCCGCCGTGGCGTTGGCGCAGGATCTGGGTTCCAGCGGCGCGGACCTGCTGCTCGCGGTGGCGCTTGGTTATGAATTGTCGTCGCGCGTGAACCGCGCGGCAGACATGCGGCTGGCGATACATCCGCACGGCACTTACGGCGTGATGGGTGCGGCGATCGCGGCGGGCAAGTTGAAAGGCTTCAACGCCGCGCAAATGCTGGAACTCATCAATTGCGCATCGACGATGGGCATGGCCACCAGCCGGCAGACGCTGCTCGACGGCGCAACCGTGCGCAATATCTACACCGGCCACTCGGGTTTCATGGGGCTGATGGCGGCGCAGTTGGTCGAATGTAATTTCACCGGCGAGATCGACAGTCCGAAAACGGTGTTCGGCAAGGTGCTGGGCGAAAAGTTCGATCCGGCGCAAGTTGTTGCGGACCTCGGCAATGAATGGCTGATCGCGCAAAGTTATTTCAAGCTGCACCCGATCGGCCGCTATGCGCATTCGGCGCTCGATGCGCTCGAAGACCTGATGGCGAAAGTGCCCGGCGGCAAGCTCGATGCAACACAGATCGAGCGCATCGAAGTGCGCGCATATTTCTACTGCTCTATGCTCGCCGAGAAAAACATCGTCAGCAGCTTCGGCTCGCGCTTTTCGGTGCCGTTCGCGCTGGCGAGCGTGATTTGCCACGGTCGCTCGGGGTTGAAAAGCTTCGATGACGCCGCCGTCGCCAACCCGGTGGTGCAGGCGCTGACACAGCGCGTTGATCTGCAGGAAGACAAAGCTTTTACCGCGCGCTATCCGGCTGAGCAACCGGTGAACTTGCGCATCGTCATGAAAAACGGCGCGGTGCACGAAGGGCAGTGCACCATCACCAAAGGCGAGCCGACCAAGCCGCATACGCATGCGGAACTCACCGGGAAATTTTTCGAACTGGGCGAGCCAGTGTGGGGCAAGCCCGTCACGCAAAAACTTTACGACGGTTTGATGAAGCTCGAAGACATCAAGGACTTCCGCGCTTTCGGCGCGGATTTGAAGCTCTGACGATTGCTACTCGTTGCCGCCCGCGTTGTTGGATGCCTGCGGCGCGGCGATTGCCGTGAGCCGGAAGGTCGCGGGCACCGCAGCCAGCGCGACGGGGGCAATCTTCAACGCGTCCCTGGGCGCTGCGGCGACAATCACGTTCGCCTCTTCGGCTTGCGCGTTATTTCAAAACCACGCCGCAGTTCTGGATGAACATGCAGGCAAGCTACGACCTGAAGATCGCACTGCGCGATTCTAAAGGCCGCATCGAAAAGGAAGTGCTGCCGCACGCGGCTTGATTTTTGCCGCGGTCCCCGAGGCAAACCAAATATCCCCTCCCTTGTGAAACGGGGGAGGGTTAGGGTGGGGGCAGCTCTATTCACGCATCGCCCATTGTGTTGTCGGTCTGGGTGTTCGCGGATTGCCTGTAGCGCTGCTGCGGGCGGTTTAATCATTCCCTGCCAAGGGCTCCCGACCTTGACGCTTGACGTATTACGCACCGCGTAATACCCTGCCGACGTGATCAAGTCCTTCCACTCACGCGATACGGAAGCGCTGTTCAATGACCGGCAGGTTGTGCGGTTCCGGGCGATCGAGCGACCGGCACGTCGCAAGCTCTTGTATCTCAGCCAGGCTCGCTCGATTCAGGACTTGCTCGTGCCGCCGGGTAACCGGTTAGAGGCGCTCAAGGGCGACCGCAAGGGCCAGTACAGCATCCGCGTGAACGATCAATGGCGGATCTGCTTTCGCTGGTCGGACGGACACGCGTACGATGTTGAAATCGTCGACTATCACGGATAGGTGAAATTATGGCTGTGAAACTGCTTGCTCCGATTCCTCCAGGTGAAATCCTTTATGAGGATTTTATGAAACCGCTGGGCGTGAGCATCAACGCGCTCGCGCGCGAGATCGCGGTTCCACCCAACCGGATCAGCGAGATTGTCAGCGGCAAACGCTCGATTACCGCAGACACCGCGTTGCGGCTCGGCAAGTACTTCGGCGTTTCCGCGGAGTTGTGGTTGAGCCTCCAGGTCGACTACGACCTGCGTGTGGCGAAACGCACTACCTGGCGAAAGGCCGAGCCGCTAGTCCGTGCACGCGCGGCGTGAGGTCGCGGCGCGACAACGAACAAAATGCGCCCGAAGCCGGCGATGTGGGCGTTGTTGTTCATGTGCCTCGCAACGGGCAGGCGTTCGAAGTCGAGTTCATGACTCTCGACGGTAATACATTGTCAGTCGAAACCCTGACGGCGACGCAGATTTGCGCTGCCCGTAACCGCGATATCCCACACGTCCGCGAGCGCGTGTTCGCTGCATAGCGACCCTTCCGCCTCTCGCCTCTCGCCCGGCGCGTCACGGCAAGCCCCGCCTCTCGGCTTCTCTTCACGCCCTCACGGCCTTTCCTTCCCCCTCTCGCCTCTCGCCCAGCGCCTCTCGGCGAAGCACGCCTCTCGCCCAGCGCCTCTCGGATTTCCTTTAACCGTTCACGGCTTTCAAACGGCGCAGAATCTTCGCAGAAAGCCCATGGACAGGCGTTTTGGTGCATTGCGGTGCAGAATGGTGTATTCTTATTCCATGTCAGTTGCCGAAAAGACCGTCCGTCAAAGCGTAAGTCTCCCCGCGCGCGTCGCCCGCCGGGTGAAATCCCTGGCCAAGACCAGCAGCACGAGCGCCAACCGCATCATTGTCGATCTCATCGAGTCCGGTATCGAAGCGCGGGAGCAGGAAAAGAAACGCTTCTTCGATCTGGCCGATCGCCTGGCGCATTCAAGCGACGCGAAAGAACAGAAACTTCTCAAAGCAGAGCTGGCCCGCCTGACCTTTGGTGAGTAATGCCCCGGATCCAGTGGACCGGACTACCCCCAGCGCTCCTCGACCATCTATTTGACCGGTTGCGGGAGCGCAAGATCACCGCAGAAGATCTCTACCGGCTCAAAGCGTGGAGAGAGTCGGATCCTGATGCACCCGACGGACTTTGGGTCAAAGATTTTGGTTCGTTCAAAATCTGCGGCGAAGGAAAATACCCGAAGACCTTTTTGCTCGCGGGCCAACCCGCCAAAGGAGGGAAGCTCTGAGCGATCTCCCCGTCACCCTCCGCCTCTCGTCTCTCGCCCGTCGTCTAAAACCCGGAGAGAGGAAAAAGCAGGATAGACGATAGACGGTGTTTCAATGCTTTTCCGCCTCTCGCCTCTCGCCCGGCGCCTCACGGCGAAGCATGTCTCTCGCCTCTCGGCCCGGCCCGCCTCTTGGCCGGGCAACTTGAGGTTACCTTAAAAGGGAGCTATCATTCCCAATATGGGAACGAAAAAATCAAACCTGTCGGAAGCTCTATTTTGCAAAACCCAGCGCGGCGTGATCGGATTGCTGTTCGGCAATCCGCGGCGGAGCTTTTATGCCAATGAAATCGTGCGGCACGCCAAGGCCGGGATCGGCGCCGTACAACGGGAACTGGCAAGACTGACCGCTGCCGGTTTGCTTACGGTAAGCCGGGTCGGCAACCAAAAACATTACCAGGCCAACCGCGAGGCGCCGATTTTCGACGAGCTGGAGGCGATCGTCGCCAAGATCATGGCGCCGCCATCGCAGCAAACTACCGCCGCACCGACCCCGGCTTTGCATGAGACGCGCGCGCACTACGTCGCCGGAAATAAAAGGGTGGCGGGCGAGGTGCCGAGACGCCAGCTTGCGGCATTTTGCCGCCGCCACCATATCGGGCGCCTGGGTATCTTCGGTTCGGCCGCACGCGGCGAGGCGGGCGATGGCAGCGACATCGACTTGCTCGTGGAGTTCAAGGCCGGCGCGCCCGCCAGTCTCTTCGACATGGTACGCATGCAGGATGAACTATCGCGCCTGTTTGGGCGCAAGGTTGATCTCGCCACCTCCGCAGTGCTCGAGAATCCCTATCGCCGGCGCACGATTCTGAAAGACTTGCGGGAGCTTTATGCGGGCTGAGGAGCAGGCGGCGGGCCGGCTGGATAAAACTAATCCAATGGATTACAATCTCCAATGCTGATCACGGTCGCCGAACTGCCGGAATACCAGCGGCACGCGGGAAAGCTGCTGTCGGAAAGCGAGCGTGACGATATCGTGAACTACCTCGCCGCTTTTCCGGGAGAAGGCGACCTGATCAGAAGCACGGGCGGCGTGCGCAAGCTTCGCTGGCAACGTGGCGGGCGCGGCAAGAGCGGCGGCGTAAGGGTGATTTATTATTTTCACAGTGAACGCATTCCGCTTTACTTGTTGACGGTGTTTGCCAAGAACGAGCGCGTTGATCTCTCGCAGGCCGAGCGCAATGAGTTGGCAAAATTTGTGGCAGTCCTTGTTAAAACCGCATTGGATTAAAGACATGAGCAAGGCATTTACAAGCATCAAGCAAGGTTTGCGCGAGGCCATCGCACATCAGAAGGGCAGGGCGAAAAACGTAAAGACCTACACGCCTTCCGATGTCGACGTGCAGGCTTTGCGGCAGCGAATCGGGCTGACGCAGGAGCAATTTGCCGCCAAGTTTGGTATCAGCCTTGGCACGCTGCGGCATTGGGAACGGGGCGACCGCAAACCGCACGGCCCCGCGTTAGTTTTGCTGCGGGTAATCGATAAAAACGATCGCGCAGTTTTGCGCGCGCTGGCCTGAGCGCAGCGATCGGTTCTGAATCCCGGCGCATGCTACCCCTGTCTCTCGCCTCTCGCCCGGCACCTCGCGGCGAAGCATGTCTCTCGCTTGGCGTCGCTCGCACTTCCCCTACTTGGCCTCGGGCCACAACGTAGCCTCGGGCTATTCACCCTTCACGCCATGCAGAGCGCCTGTATAATCTTACGCTGGTGACGATATGCAACCCCTGATAGAAACCAGCCGCGAGCAATTGGTGCAACTCTGCCGCGAACATCACGTTCGGCGGCTAGAGGTGTTCGGGTCGGCTGCACGCGCAGACTTCGATCTGGCGTCAAGCGATCTCGATTTTCTGGTTGAATTCGAGCCGATCGCGCCGGTCGCGTACGCAGAGGCCTACTTCTCACTGAAGGCAGCGCTTGAAGTCTTGTTTATGCGGTCGGTCGATTTGATCACGCCCGCTTCACTGAGTAATCCATACTTTCGCGCCAGCCTCGCTGCCTCCAGCGAGCGCGTCTATGCGGCCTGAAGCCCGCAAGTATTTGTGGGATGCTTCGCAAGCGGTCGATCGGATTACCCGGTTCGTGGCCGGCAAGACATTTCAGTCTTACCAAGCCGATGAGCTGCTTCGATCGGCGGTCGAGCGGCAATTCGAGATTATTGGGGAGTCGCTTGCCCAGCTGCGAACCGCCGACGCCGAAACCGCAGCCAGCGTTCCGGACTCCGCACGCATCGTGGCTTTCCGAAACCTCCTGATCCACGGTTATGCGACTGTCGATGACAAGATCGTGTGGGGTGTCGTCGAAGGAAGTCTGCCTCAACTTCAGGAAGCGCTAAGTCGGCTGCTTGCGACACCGTGATTTCGCGATGTGTGAGGTGGAAGAGTGTATTGCCGAATCCCGGCTCCTGAATCTTGATCTTCGCTTCCTGAATTCTCGATCCTGAATCCCGCCGTTCCCTTCTCTCGCCTCTCGCCCGGCGTTTGGAATCCGGAGAGAGGAAAAATCAGGATAGACGATAGACGGTGTTTCAATGCTTTTCCGCCTCTCGTCTCTCGCCCAGCGTCTTTCCGATCTTTCCTCACCCCTCGCCTCTCGCCCGGCGCCTCTCGGCTTTACTTCACGCCTTACGGCTCTCCCGCTTACGCGCGCCCTTGATGCCAGGCAAAGGGCAAGACTCCGCTTACGTTATGTGAAAGGCACGCACGCCGTATGCTTTGCCATTAATCAAGCTTGACATCGGGGCTTTCTGAAATGCAAGCAGGTGTAAGGTCAAGAAGCGACCCCTGCGTTTCATTCATTTCTCAACCACTAAAGTCAAAAGTTTATTGGTGGCTTAATCCGAATACGAAACCCCCAAGGTCTCTTTAAGTAACGTGAGTATGGTAAGTTACAACATTGAGAAAATTATTCATAAATCAAGGATTTTCATGAAACTATTCAACCTATTGCTAGTTAGCTTGTTATCTGCTGGTTCTGCTCACGCTCAATTTGGCAATCTATTAAAAGATCTTAAAAGCGCTACAGAAAGCGCAACACAAAATCAAAAAGTCGAACAACCACAAGCACAGCCAGCAAAACAACAGCCATTTGTACCTGGTCCTGCAACAAAAGAAAATTCAACTCCGACTACTCAAGCCCCAGTTCAAAAAACAGTATCCAAAGGACCACCAGCAGCCAGTCGTGAGATTGCATTCCAATGTAAAGTGAATGGCAAAGAACTGATATACGGAAATAATCTAGATTCCGATGACCCCAACATAAACGTAAGAATGGCAAACGTGAATGCTAAGCCTCTTCTTATGGACTACGACTGGCGTTCTGAAGCTAAAGATACGCTCTACTTAACCGAAGAATCTGGTAATCGTGTTTCAGTTACTACTGTGTATTTCAAAGTTAAGCAAATAACCTACGGAATTTCTTTTTGTGAAGGAATGATGTGCGGAAACCCCAACCAACCTTACTCATTCACAATATTCAATGGAGACAAGAAGATCAAACAAGAATTTTGTGACGAAGACTCAGCCTCTGAGTTTAATTTTCCCGTCAAAGCAGACAAAAATGGTAAATTGACTAGCCAGCAAAAAAACGTGCTACTACTTAAAAAATCCCCTCTTAAGTTCAATCCATTTAATTAATTAGATTTCAACAAAAGTGGCTCCGCTTGTTTGAACAAGATGCGCAGCGCGGGGTCAAGTCTTGAAATATCAGTTTTCCAAAACGTAAATCGTACGCAAATCTGAAAAGGTTTTTTGCAGCCTACAACCTGAACCTCGCACGATGCGACCCGAGGTAGTTTTGATGAGGCCCGCTTCGCTGAGAGACACCAGGCGAGAGGCGGAAATCGGGAAGGCGTGAGGAAAGATCCGAAAGACGCCGGGCGAGAGACGAGAGACGTGCTTCGCCGAGAGGCGAGAGGCGGAAAAAAAGTAAAACGCCGTCTATCGTCTATCCTGCTACTTCCTCTCTCCGGATTTTAAAGGCCGGGCGTGAGGTTGGCGGAGCCTTAGGCGTCGATTTCATCGACGATGGCCAGGAGCTTTTCGGGAATTTGAGTGCGCATGGATCGAGTTCAGGCGGTGGTCCGTTTTGGCGACGATGGCGGCGCTGGAAAGGGTCCCGGCTCCCAGAACTCTGCGATGAACCACGCTTCGACCTTCTGGCGCGCCCAAGGGGTCTTGCGCAGGAAGGTCAGGCTGGACTTCACCGACGGATCGAACTGGAAGCAGCGGATCGGGATCCGGATGGCCATCTCGCTCCAGCCATGCCGTTGGACCAACTGGTTGATGATGCTTTCCAAGGTGACGCCGTGCAACGGATCGCGTGGATGTGAGGCAGGTGCTGTCATGTCAGGGTTTCCTTTTGAGCGCAGAGTCGGAGGCGGTGAACTTGGCGACGAGGGCGGAGAGGAGGTTCGCGGTGCTGGCGCGGGAGGCGGCGAGCTGCGTTTCCAACTCGTCCACCAAGGCCATCAGTTGCGCCCCTTTGGCCACGATCCGGCGTTGTTCGGCGGAACTCATTTCGTGGTGCGCTGTCCCCGTCAGGGCCGCGGATGGAACGGGAAGTCGGTGTAACCCTCCGCCGTCGGGGCTGACCACGCCTTCAGGTCCGCCGGCGGATTCAGCTCCCAGCCGTGCGTGAAACGCTCCACCAGATCGGGATTGCTCAGGTAAGGCCGCCCGAACGCCATAAGGTCCGCCTGGCCGGAGGCAATCGCCGCCTCCGCCGTGGCCTGCGTGTAGCCGCAATTACCCATCAGCGGCCCCGTGAACACTGCGCGAAATTCGGCGAGCGTCATAGGCTTGCCCTGCTCGTGGAACCCAAAGGCCAGCCCATCCACCACATGCAGAAACGCCAGCGCGTAAGCGTTCAACTGCGTGGCGACATACGTGAACGTCTCGCGGAAATCCGGCGCGCCCATGTCGTTGAAGTTTCCGTTGGGCGACAGGCGCACCGCCACTCGACTGGCCGGCCAGACCGTGAGAATCGCCTCCACGATCTCCTTCAGGAAGCGATAGCGGTTCTCCATGCTCCCTCCGTATTGGTCCGTCCGGTGATTGGTTTTCGAGTCGAGGAACTGGTTGATGAGGTAGCCGTTGGCCGCGTGGATCTCCACCCCATCGAATCCGGCGGCCTTGGCCCGCTCCGCCGCCCGCCGGTAATCCTCCACCACCGCCGAAACTTCCGCCGTCTCCAGGGCGCGCGGTGTTTCGTAGGGCTGCTTGCCGACGGGCGTGTGGATGGAGTCGCCGTTGATCTTGATGGCCGATGCCGACACCGCCGGTTTGCCCCCATGAAAGCTGCTGTGAGATGCGCGCCCGCAGTGCCAGAGCTGGAGAAAGAAGGGCGTGCCGCGCTCACGAAGCGCCACCGTGATCTTCTTCCAGCCCGCCACCTGCGCGTCGTTGTAAATGCCCGGCGAATCCACCCAGCCGAAACCCTGTTCGGAAATCGTCGTCGCCTCCGCGACGATGAGTCCCGCCGAATCGCGCTGCGTGTAATATTCCAACATCAGCTCGTTCGGCACCCGTTCCTGGCCGGCACGGGCGCGGGTCAATGGAGCCATCACCACGCGGTTGCGCAGCGGCAGGCCGTGGAGGTCAAAGGGGGCGAGTAGATGCGGTGAAGCGTTCGTAGATGCAGTGTTGTTCATGAGTTCAGTTTTTTTATTCAGGATGGGGTTGATGCGACGCCGTTACCACAGGCGGTGAGTTCGGCGACGAGGGCGGCGTGATGAACTTTGTTCGGATGTCGGTTTCGGTCAGGCTTTTTTTGTTAAATTCGGACATGTGCCGTAGTGCTCCCTGTGCACGACTTGGCAGTATATAACTAACAGACTTACGGATTGCTCCAGAAAATATCTGCGCAGCGCGTGGTCAAGTTTTGAAATATCAGTTTTCCAAAACGTAACTAGCACGCAAATCTGAAAAGGTTTTTTGCAGCCTACAACCTGAACCTCGCACGATGCGACCCGAGGTAGTTCTGATGAGGCCCGCTTCGCCGAGAGACGCCAGGCGAGAGGCGGAAAAAAATTAAAACGCCGTCTATCGTCTATCCTGCTACTTCCTCTCTCCGGATTTTAAAGGCCGGGC
>CANJHY010000089.1:0-18637 GCA_947474275.1 Betaproteobacteria bacterium | reverse complement strand
CTGGCGGTGATGGGTTTTCGTAATCTGCGCGTAGTCTCGCGCGGTGTAGACACACAGTTGTTCAGCCCGGCGCGGCGCGATGCATCCCTGCGCGCGAGTTGGGGTGTTGCGCCGGAGGACCTTGTCATATTGCACGTCGGCCGCCTCGCGCCGGAAAAGAATCTTGAACCGGTGATTGACGCTTTTGAGCGGATTCGCCGCGTTGAGCCGCGCGCGAAACTGGTATTCGTCGGCGACGGTCCGGCGCGTGACAGTCTGCGCGCGCGCTGCCCGGACGCCCATTTTGCCGGCATGCGGACAGGTGATGATTTAGCCGCGCACTATGCTTCGGGCGACGTGTTTCTGTTTCCCAGCCTGACCGAAACCTTCGGCAACGTGACTGTGGAAGCGATGGCAAGCGGCCTCGCCGTCGTTGCGTATGATTACGCGGCGGCGGCGGAACACATCATTCACGGCCGCAGTGGACTGCTCGCGCGCTACGGCAACACTACGGATTTCGTGCACCAGGCCGTGGCTCTCGCGGCTGACCTCCAGCAGGTACGCGAGTTCGGCTCGCGTGCCCGCCATACCGCAGAAAAGCTCGCCTGGAGCCGTGTCGTCGGGGAATTCGAAACGCTGTTGCTCGCGGTGGCGAACGCGCGGTCGCAGCCGCCGTACGCGGCATCAATCGATACGGTCGCCGGCGACAGCGTAAGCTCCTGACTCGCGGGCCGGCGCGACAGCGCGCATCGCCAAAATTTCCGCGTAAAAATCCGCCAGGCGTTGTGCCTGCTTTGCGGCGTCCCATTCCGCCGCGTATTGCACGCCCTCGACCGCAAGCTGGCGCCGCAACGCCGGCGAGGCCAGCAGCTTGCAGACGGCATCAGCAAACGCATCCTCTTCAAGTGTAGCGATCAACGCGCCTTTGCCCGCTTCGAGGATATCGATGGTGCCCATTTCCGCGATCGCAACGACTGGTATGCCGAGCGCCATCGCTTCGAGCAGGACCAGCCCTTGCGTTTCGGTGCGCGAGGCGAAGACGAACATGTCGCCGGCGCGAAAGCAGTCGAGCAGTGCGCTGGCGCGGTCGAGATAGCCGACGAACATCACGTTAGTATCAAGCGACAGCCTGTGCACGAGCTTTTTCAGGTGCGGCAGCGCCGGCCCTTCGCCGGCAATCAGCAGCAGCACGTCGGGATAGCGCGCACGCACCGATTGCAGCATGCGCAGCAGAAAATCGATATTTTTCTCGAAGGCAACGCGGCCGATGTGCACGAGGAGCGGCCGGTCGGCCGGGATGCCATGCTGCTGGCGGAAAGCGGCGCCGTCGCCACCCGCGAGTTCCTTCATGCGGATCCCGGTAGGCAGTATCGACATCGGCGAGAGCACGCCATACCCGGTCAGCGCGGACAGCATGGCAAGTGACGGCACGACCAGCGCGTCAACTTGGTTGCCCTGGCGGCGCGAAAATTCGCGGGCGAGTCCGCGCATCAGCGCGCGCGGGGCAAACGGCACGTAGTGATAGAGGTATTCCTCAAAAAACGTGTGATAGGTGGCGACACACGGCACGCCGAGTTCGCGTGCGATCCGCAACCCTGCATAGTGGGCGATGAACGGCGTCTGGATATGTACCAGATCGAAGGCTCGCGTGCCCAGGCGTGCCGGCAGCTCCTGCAGCGCACGGCGGCGCATCAGCCGGTCCTCGGGGTCGAGCGGAATGCTGCGCGACGCAATGCGCACGATGCCCTGTTCATCGACGGCTGAAGGTTGCGGGTAGTCAGGTGCAACTACGATGACTTCGTGACCGATCGCCTGCAATTCGTGGCGGAAGGTATGGATAGACGTGGACACCCCGTTTACGCGGGGAAAATACACGTCTGATATGTAGAGTATGCGCAATCCCGGGCGTTGTCGTTGTCGCGATGACCGACTGTAACAATTCGGCGTTACATTTTTGCGACGCGGCGCAGTGTGACTGTCACATAAGTTGGCCGGCAGCACATACCATGGCAGTATTGCAGAATCATGTCAGCCGGCGTTTTCTGGTGGTGGTTCTTTTTGTGCGCCGTGGGCGGGCTCAATATCCTCGCCTGGTCGCTCTCGGCCGGATATCTCAGGCGGCGGCGGGCAGTCCTCTCTGCCGAGGAGTACGCCTCGCGCCGCCTGCAGCTGCTGCTCTCCGCCGGCTACGTGTTCGGCTGCGCGTTTCGTTCCGTGATGCCGGTTTACGACGTGGGGCGCGTGTGCCTGTTCGACTCGTGGCTGTGCAGCGTCATCATTGGCCGCTCAGTGGCGACGTTCGCCGAGTTGTGCTTTGCCGCCCAGTGGGCACTTTTGCTGAGGGATATCTCGCGCGCCACCGGCAGCGGCGTCGGCAGGGTCACGGCGAAGGTGATGGTTCCGCTCATCGCGGTCGCGGAAATGTGCTCCTGGTACTCGGTACTGACGACCTCCAATCTTGGCCACGTAGTCGAGGAGTCGATCTGGGCCCTGAGCGCCGGGCTGCTGGTGATGAGCCTGCTCTGGATCTGGCCGCGCTGCAGCGCGTCGCTACGCCCGCTGCTTGCCGCCTGGTGTGCCGCGGGCATCGCCTACGTGGCGTTCATGTTCCTGATCGACGTGCCCATGTACTGGTCGCGCTGGCTCGCGGACGAGGCGAGCGGACGCCATTACCTGAGCATCACGCAGGGTTTGCTCGACGTTTCGGGGCGCTGGGTCGTATCCCATAGCTGGGATGTCTGGAAGAACGAGATCGCGTGGATGTCGCTCTACTTCAGCGTGGCAGTGTGGCTGAGCATTGCGCTTGTCCATGCGCCGGTGCTGGCGCGCGGGGTGACCGACAGCAAACCCCGCCGCTAAGCTGCGCCCGGGCGGCCGCTCAGATGGTGGCGGCGCGGATGCGCGCGGACAGCAGATCGATGAGCGAGACAAACACGATCAGGATAATCAGGACCGCACACGTTTGCGCGTATTGAAAGCTGCGTATCACTTCATACAACACCACGCCGATGCCGCCGGCGCCCACCATGCCGACCACCGAAGCGGAACGCACGTTCGACTCAAAGCGGTAGAGCGAAAACGAAATCCACAGCGGCAACACCTGGGGTATCACGCCGTACAGAATCTCTTCGAGCACATGGGCACCGGTGCCGCGCACACCTTCGACCGGACGGGGATCGATCGCTTCGACCGCTTCCGAAAATAGCTTGGCGAGCGTGCCCGTAGTATGTATCCACAGCGCCATTACGCCGGCGAACGGCCCCAGCCACACGGCGACGATGAACAGCATCGCGAAGACCATCTCGTTGATCGCGCGGCAGGCGTCCATCACGCGCCGTACGGGCTGGTAGATCCACTTCGGGACGAGATTCGAGGAGGCAAGCAGGCCGCAGGGGATTGCGCAAACAACGCCGAGCGCCGTGCCCCACACTGCAATATGCAGCGTGATCAGCATTTCGTCCAGGTAGATGCGCCAGTCCTTAAAGTCTGGCGGAAAGAAATCGCGGGCAAAAATGCCCATGTTGCCGGCGTGCTTTACCAGATCGCCCGGCCGCATTTCCGCGCCCTGCCACGACCACACCAGCATGCCGACGACCGCGGCCCATGCGAAGGCGCCGGCCAACGAGCGTTGCGGCGGTTGCGGAAATGGGCCAGTCGCCGTGGCCGCAAGGTTTGTCATGGGGTAGCGCGTACTGCCGGCTACTTCAGCGCCGAGCCTGGCGGTCGAGCTCGAGCAGTTTCAGATCGATCTCGGCGATTTTTTTCTGCTTTTCATCGGCCGCCATGTTCGCGTCGCCCTCGATTTTGACGCGGTCTTTGTAATATTCGAGCTGGCGGATCGGGATCAGCTGCGCATTGCTCGATTCGCGGAATCCGCTGTAGTTGTAGATATTTTTGAGGACGGTCTTTTCATTGGCGTCGGTCTTGCCGTAGTTCAACACGAAGTCCTTGATCTTCGCTTTGACGGCGGGGTCGAGGTCCTTGCGCCATACCAGCGGGTCCGACGGAATCAGCGGGGATTTCCAGATGATGCGCAGCTGCTGCAGGAGCTCCGGCTTGGTCATCTCCAGCTTTTCCATTTCCTCGGTGTTGTTGGTCGCCACGTCGATCTGCTTGTTCAGCACGGCCTGGAGGTTGGCGCCGTGGCTCGCATTGCGCACGATCTTGAAGTGAGTCTTGGGGTCGATCTTGTTCAGCGCGAATACGTAATAACCGGGCACCAGAAAGCCCGACGTGGAATTCGGGTCGCCGTTGCCGAACGTGTAGCTTTTGCCGCTTTTGAGGACATCATCCAGCGTGTTGATCGGACTGTCCTTGTGCACGATCAGCAGCGAGTGATAGCCGAGCGAGCCGCCCGAATAAACGATCTGGGCGAAGACTTCGCTGCTCGCGCGATCCACTGCTTCCATCGCGGCCTTATTGCCGTACCACGCGACCTGTACTTTGTTGAAGCGCTGGGCCTCGATCACTCCTGCGTAGTCCGGCGCGTAGAACGACTTGATCTTGAGGCCGGTTTTTCTCTCCATGTCGCGGAAAAACGGCTCCCAGCGTTCGCGTTGGGTCGAGGCGGTATCGGTGGCGATAATACCGAAATTGATTTCCTGCGCGCCTGCGAGCGCGGCGACGCCAAGCGCGCAGATCGCGCCTGCTGTGACTAGCCATTTTTTCATGCTGAGCTCCTTCTGATTTTGTAATTACGAAATTACGGAACGCATTCAGGCTGCGGCCTGCGCCGCGGCGAGGCCGGCAAAAGCCGTTGTCTCGCGCGTTGGCAGTGCAATTGCCGGGGCAAGCAACTCTTCGGCGGCGGCGCCATAAATGCGCCGCAACGTCGCGGGATCGAGATTCTTTGACGGCCCGTCGTAGACGACGCGGCCCTGGTGCAGGGCGATCGTGCGCGGACAATAGCGCAGCGCAAAATCTATCTGATGCAGGGACACCAGCACCGTCAGGCCGCGTTCGCGATTGATGCGGGAGAGTATATCCATGACGTTGCGCGACGACTCCGGATCAAGCGAGGCGATAGGCTCGTCGGCCAGAATGATGCGCGCTCGTTGCACTAGCGTGCGGGCCAGCGCCGCGCGTTGCTGCTGCCCGCCCGACAGCGTGCCGGCGCGCTGATAGGCCTGCTCGGCGATTCCTACAGCGGCGAGTTCCGCCAGCGCCGCTTCCCGTTCCGCGCGATTGAAACGCGCGAGCAGGCTGCGCCACAGTGGAACGCGGAACAAGAGCCCGGTCAGAACATTGGTCAGCACGGTCAGCCGGTTGACCAGGTTGAACTGCTGAAATACAAATCCGATGTCCGCCCGCAATTCGCGAATGTTGCCGGCGATGTGCCCATTGCGTTGCGCCACCTGGCCGAAAACCTCGATCGCCCCGGCATCGGCCGGGAGAAAGCCCGCGATATGGCGGAGCAGCGTCGATTTTCCGGAACCGGATGCGCCGATCAGGGCGACCATTTCGGCGGGCTGCAGCACGAAACTTACTTTGTCCAGCGCCGGGCGGCCCGACGCGAAAGTCTTGGTGATGTCATCGATTCGCAAAGCAGGTGCGACAGAATGGTATGCCATGATTCACGCATGTTAGGTGCCGCGCATTACAGCTGTATGACCGACGCGGCCATTGACGTCCGACAAACGCATCAATTCCAGGGAGAAATTGTGCCTACAATTTTCGTTCGACGCGCAGTGCATGAAGCAACGGCGGCAGGAAGGTCGTCCTGATGTGGCGTTACCATAATCCGGTCGAGATTCATTTCGGCGCCGGTGCATTGAGCCAATTGCAGCAGGTGCTTGGCGCGCGCAAGGCCGTGCTGGTGACATTTCCCGAAGCCGCCGCAATCGGCCTGACCGGTCGCGTGCAGGATATGCTCGGGGCATCCCTCATGGGCGTAATCAGCGATACGCAACCCAATCCCGATGTCGCCAACCTGACAGGCCTGTATGAGAGGTTCTGGCGCGATTTTGCCCAATCTGAGGTGGTGATCGGCATCGGCGGCGGCAGTACGCTCGATACCGCCAAGGCGCTGATGATAGGCACCGCCAGCGGCCGTCTCGATGAACTTGTGGCATTGCTTGCGAACGGCGCACCGTTCACGCCGGCGCGGGTCAAACGTTTGATAGCGGTTCCGACCACCGCGGGTACCGGCAGCGAGGTGACACCTTATGCGACGATCTGGGACGCGGCGCCCGGACGGCAGAAGAAATATTCGCTGCACTTGAAGGAAACATGGGCAGAAGCGGCGATCGTTGATCCCGAACTCACACTGTCGTTGCCGCCTGCCGTCACGCTGCACAGCGCGCTCGATGCGCTGTCGCACAGCCTCGAGGCGATCTGGAACGTGAATGCCAACCCGGTGTCCGATATGCTGGCAGTGGCGGCGGCGCGCGCGATACTTGCAAAACTGCCGGCACTGATGGTGCGGCCCGGCGATCTTGAATTGCGTACGAACGTCGCGCGGGCCGCGCTTACCGCGGGCCTTGCGTTCTCCAATACGAAAACCGCGCTTGCCCATTCGATTTCCTACGAGATGACTTTGAAGCACGGGCTGCCGCACGGGCTCGCGTGCTCATTCACGCTGCCCATGGTGCTTGCGCGTGCGGTCGGCCGTGTGCCCGCGCGCGATGCAGTGCTGGCGCAGATTTTCGACTGCCCTCTCGCGCAGGCGGAGTGCGTGTTACACGACTTTCTCGAAGGGCTCGGCGTCAGCACGCGTTTCGAGAGCTATGGCGTCGCTAGCGGTGAGCCCGAACGCATGGTGCATGACGCACTGGCTGGCGAGCGCGGCAGAAATTTCATTGGCGCCGCGGCCTGATCAGCGGCCCGCACCTCAGTGCCGCACTCCTTTGTTGTCACGAACCTGAAACACTTCTGTTATAGATTCGTAACGTAGCAGGCAACGGTGCCGGCTACGCATATACGGGGGCCGCATGGTTACGATGGATTTGTTCCGCAACGAAGAAAATACGCGGCTTTTTGCGCCTGGCCAGATAATCTTCAGTGAAGGGGAAGCTGGTGACGTGATGTACGTCGTTGTCGAAGGCCAGGCCGATTTGCTGGTGAAAGGCAAATTGGTCGAAGCACTCGGGCCGGGCGGCGTGCTGGGCGAAATGGCCTTGATCGACACCGGCAAGCGTAGCGCGACGGCAGTTGCAAAGACCGCCTGCAAACTGGTGCCAATCGATGAAAAACGCTTCCATTTTCTGGTGCGGCAGACGCCGAACTTTGCCTTGCAGTTGATGCGGATAATCGCAGACCGTCTGCGGCGCATGGATAGCCGGCTGTAGCGGGCTTCACGTGCAGCGGGGAATACGATGAAAACACTCAAAGTCACGCACGCTCAATACCGGGTACTGCAGAGCCTGACGCGCAAGGACATGCGCCTGTTGAAAAAGTATCCCAAGGTCATCGCGGAATCGCACCAGTTGTTGCGCGCCTGCAAGAAAGTCATCAAGCGCATCGAGGCAATTCCGGAATACGCCAGCCGCCGCAAGCGGCAAACCGCCTACAAGCGAATTGTCGTTATCTGTCAGAAATCCATAGACTTGGTGGAAAAATAAGAGGTTTCGCGGATTGGCCCCGCTGAAAGCTGACAGCTACGGCTGCGCAGGCCGCGGGTCGGGGGAAATCATGAGCAGGAACGGGACCTCCCCTTTGCCGATGAGCAGCGACCCGGTTGCCATCACCACCTGCTTGTCGCTTTTCTTGATCGCCGAATTGAGCTCATAGCCAACCTGCCGGTTGACGTAATTATTGGCGTTCAGGTAATCGATGAACACGCCGATGATTTCGTCGGCCGGCATCAGGAACAGCCCGGGCTCCGCCTCGAACCGGTAACTTTCGTTGGCGCCGGTTTCGGCATCCAGCAGTGCCGCACGGTAATTCGCGCTCGTCATATGCAATCCGGTCTTTGGTCAAAGCCGTATTCGACGCGAAAAATGTTGCGGAATTATGTCCGGTCGAACCGCGGGCCATGGCGACCCCGTTGTTGACGGGCTGCCCAATATTTCGATATTATTCGAAATATGAAATCAATTCAGGTCGTCAAAGCGCTTGCCGCGCTCGCCCAGGAATCGCGCCTCGCGGTCTACCGCCTGCTGGTCACGCGCGGGCCCGAGGGATTGAGCGCGGGCGTTATCGGAACCAGGCTCGGCATAGCGCCGGCCACGCTGTCGTTTCATCTCAAGGAACTGGCCAACGCCGGGCTGGTTACGGCGCTCACGCAGGGACGCTACGTCATTTATTCGGCCAATCTCGATCTTATGAACGAACTTCTGGGGTTTCTCACCGATAACTGCTGCGGCGGCAATCCTTGCAGCCCGGTGGCAGCATGCAAACCGTCACGCGCGATAAAAAAGCAGCCAGTTAAAGCAGGGAACTGAAATGAGCGATCAAATCTACAATGTGCTTTTTCTTTGCACGCACAACTCGGCGCGCAGCCTGATGGCCGAGGCAATACTCAATAATCTGGCTGTAAGCCAGGGCCGGTTCAAAGGTTTTAGCGCAGGCAGCCACCCGTCAGGCAAACCCAATCCGTTTGCTTTGGCACAGATTCAAAGCGTGGGATTGCCAACCGAAGGACTGCGCAGCAAGAACTGGGATGAATTCGCGATGCCGGGCGGGCCGAAAATGGATTTCGTGTTTACCGTCTGTGACAACGCGGCGAACGAAGTCTGTCCGGTGTGGCCTGGCCAGCCGATGACTGCGCATTGGGGGTTGCCGGATCCCGCGGCGGTCGAAGGCAGCGACGAGCAGAAGCGCCGCGCGTTTTCCGATACTTTCCGCCATCTCGCCAGCCGCATCAATATTTTCGCCAGCTTGCCGATGAGCAAACTCGACAAGCTGAGCCTGCAGAAAAAACTCGCAGAAATCGGCAAGACCAAATGACGCTGGGCCGGCGGCTTGCAGCGGAAGCGCTCGGTACCGCGCTGTTGCTGGCAACCGTAATCGGTTCGGGCATCATGGGCGAACGCCTCGCCGGCGGCAACGTGGCGATTGCGTTGCTCGCCAACTCCATAGCGACCGGTGCGGCGCTGTATGCGTTGATACTGGTGTTTGCCCCGATTTCCGGCGCGCATTTCAACCCGGCGGTCACGTTGGTCGCGGTCTTGAACCAAAAAATCGGCAACGCCGATGCCATCGCTTACACGGGCGCCCAGTTGCTGGGCGCATTTGCGGGCGTCGCTGCGGCCCATGCAATGTTCGGCGAGTCGCTGTTTTTCGCGTCGCAGCATGAGCGCGCCGGCGCCGCGCAGTGGTGGGCTGAGGGTGTCGCGACCTTCGGCTTGCTCGTCGTCATTCTGGGCAGTGCGCGGCAAAGCCTGCCTGCGGTTGCCGCCGCAGTGGGCGCCTATATCACCGCAGCTTATTGGTTTACTGCTTCGACTTCATTTGCCAATCCCGCGGTGACACTGGCGCGCGCGGCAAGCGATACGTTCGCGGGTATCCGGCCGGTTGATGCGCCGGCATTTGTTCTGGCGCAAGTGGCGGGCGCACTTGCTGCGGTCGCGGCCATGCGCTGGTTAGCGCCGCCCGGTAACGCTGATGGCGCCGTGCGATAAAGATTACGCGGCGGTCTGCAATACCTCGTTCAGCGCGCCGCGCGGCGTGTCGCCGCTCAATACGTCCAGGATATTGCGTGCAGCTTCGATCTCGGCGTCCTTGCCGAGCCAGTGCGACATCACATTGGTGACCCAGATGCCGCGGCGCGTGCAGGCCGCGATATCGATGTGCTCCGGGATGCGGAACGTGCAAGCAACTATGCCCAGGCTGTGACAACCGGCTAACAGAGAGTCGTCGATGCGTTCGGGAGTGGCGGCCAGCAGGGCATGGGCGGTGCGGGAGAGTTCCCGCATTTCCTGCCGCGCGTAGGCGGAGCGTGTGGTGACCAGCGCCACGTCGCACAGGGTCAACAGCAGTTCGATGGCATCGGCGTGAATGCGGTGGGTTATTACGACGAGCGGTTTCATGGCGCGGTGTCCTCCGGAATTTGAGTGGGTGGGTCAGGTAAACGGCGTCACGTTAGCAGTTGAATGTTGCACGTGGATTGCGCCCGCCCACGCGCTTGTAACCGGCGCGTAATCTGCGCGGCTTATCATCGACGGTCATCCGCCAATTTTCATCCTCGGGAGTTGTAGCCATGAGCAAGAGTTACAGTGATCCGCTGGCAGTAGCCAATCCCTCCGTAACGGGCAGCCTGGCCCGACTACTTGAAGCCAGGTTGTCGCGGCGCCAGGTGCTGCAGGGCGCAACCCTGCTGCCGCTGCTCGGTCTGCCGCTCGGGTGTGCGACGCCCGGCATGCGCGCCGACACCGGCGAAATCGGTTTCAGTTCGATCAGCGGTTCGCGCGAAGACCGCGTACGCGTTCCGGCCGGATACTCCGCCAACGTGATATATCGCTGGGGAGACCCGGTAGGCAGCGCGGCTGGCATGCCCGCCTTCAAGACCGACGGCAGCAATACCGCCGCCGAACAGGCGCTGCAGGCCGGTATGCACCACGACGGTATCGAATATTTCGCCATGCCGTATGGTTCGCACAGTTCGGCGCGCGGGCTGCTCGTGATGAATCACGAGTACACCGACGATGGTTTGCTGCATACCGATGGATTCGACAACTGGAGCGCAGAGAAAGTGCGCAAGGCGCAGAACGGGCACGGCGTGTCGGTGATCGAAGTCGAAAACCGCGCGGGCCAATGGTCGGTCGTGCGGCCATCGCGCTACGCGCGCCGCATCACCGCGCAAACGCCCATGCGTATCGCGGGTCCGGCCACGGGCCATGCGTCGCTCAAGACGGCGGCCGATCCGGCTGGAACGGAAGTGCTCGGCACGATCAACAACTGCGCGAGCGGCTACACGCCGTGGGGCACCTATCTCACCTGCGAGGAAAACTGGAACGGATATTTCGTCAACGCCGGCACGATTCCACCCGAACAGCGGCGCTACGGCGTGACCGCACGGGGTGCAGGTTATCGCTGGCACGAATTCGATACGCGCTTTGATGCGGCGGCCAACCCCAACGAGCCGAATCGTTTCGGCTGGGTGGTTGAAATCGATCCTTTCGAACCCGGCTCGAAACCGGTCAAGCGCACAGCACTCGGCCGCATCAAGCACGAAGGCGCGGCACTCGCGCTGACCGCGGATAATCGCGTCGTCTACTATATGGGTGACGACCAGCAGTTCGAATATATTTACAAATTCGTGTCGCGCGACCCCTACAACAAGACTGACCGCGCCGCGAACCGCGATTTGCTCGATCACGGCACACTCTATGTCGCCAGATTCAACGCCGGCGGTGGCGGAGAGTGGCTCGAACTCGGGCACGGCAAGAATGGGCTTACCGCGGCGAACGGGTTCGCGGCGCAGGCGGATATTCTAATCAGGACGCGCGAGGCGGCCGATCGGGCGGGGGCCACGAAAATGGACCGGCCCGAATTTACGGCTGTGAATCCGCAGGATAAGTCAGTTTATTGCACACTTACCAACAACAGCGCGCGTGGCGCCAAGGACCAGCCTGGAGTGGATGCGGCCAATCCGCGCGCCAACAATACTTTCGGCCACATCATCCGCTGGCACGAGCGCGACAGCGATGCCGCGGCGCTTGCGTTCAAATGGGACATTTTCGTGCTGGCCGGCGATCCCCTGCTGGCGGACGCCAACAAGCAGGGCAATATCAAGGGCGACGTTTTCGGCAGCCCCGACGGCCTGTGGTTCGATCCGGCAGGCCGCCTGTGGATACAGACCGACGTCTCGACCAGCGTGCTCAACCGTGGCGACTATGCCGGCGTGGGAAACAATCAGATGCTGTGTGCTGATCCTGCGACGGGGCGCATCCGTCGCTTCCTCACTGGGCCCAAAGGCTGCGAGATCACCGGCATTACGATGACGCCGGACGGCGCCAGCATGTTCATCAACATCCAGCATCCGGGCGAGACCGCGAGCGAGCGCAGCGACCCGGCGCAGCCGCTGGCGGTGAGTAGCTGGCCTGATGGCGAGGCTGCCGGGCGTCCGCGCTCGTCCACCATCGTCATCCGCAGGGACGACGGCGGCATCGTCGGCACCTAGAGTGCACTACAAAAAGGCGGCGCGCTGATCTTGGCGCGCTGCAGGTGTTGCTCTGCGCGCTGGCACGAGCAGAAAAAAACGTGGCATCGCCGGCGCAAATTACCTATACTTTCCGCATCCCTGATGGTTATTTATCAACACATAAACTGACGGCAGACCAGCTCATATAACATGGCGGTTTACTCCACACTCGCCGCAGTAGACCTCGGCTCCAATTCGTTCCACCTGCAGGTTGCGCGTGTCGTCGGTGATCAGATCTACCCGCTCGATTCCCTGCGCGAACCGATCCGCCTCGGCGCCGGGCTCAATCGCGAGAAGCGCCTCGACGAAGATTCGCAAAGCCGCGCACTCGATTGCCTGAAGCGCTTCGGCGAGCGGCTGCGCGGCTTCGATCCGCACGGGGTGCGCGCGGTCGGCACCAATACCCTGCGCGTCGCCAAGAATGCTGCTGGTTTCCTGAAGCTGGCCGAGGCTGCGCTGGGATTTCCGATCGAGGTGGTGGCTGGTCGCGAAGAAGCGCGCCTGATTTACGTCGGCGTGTCGCACAGCCTGCCGGTCTCCAAGGAGAAGCGCCTGGTAGTCGATATCGGCGGCGGCTCCACCGAATTCATTATTGGTCGCGGGTTAAAGCCGCTCAGGCTGGAAAGTTTGTACATGGGCTGCGTCAGTTACAGTCTCAAGTATTTCCCGGGTGGGGAAATCACCAAGAGCGCGATGAAGCAGGCAGAACTCGCGGCGCGCAACGAATTGCAAACCATGGTCAGCAGTTTCGCCAAGGGCGAGTGGAAGGACGCGGTTGGTTCGTCCGGCAGTGCGCGCGCACTGTCCGAAATCCTGCAGCTGAATGGTTTTTCGGAAGCCGGGATTACCCCGGATGGCCTTGAGTTGTTGCGTTTGGCGATGATCAAGGCTGGCGACGTCAAACAGCTCGATCTGGCGGGGCTCAAGAGCGACCGCCTGCCGGTGCTCCCGGGCGCGCTCGCCATCATGACCGCGGCGCTGACGGAACTCGGCATCGAATCCATGGTGGTGGCGAGCGGCTCGATGCGCCAGGGCATACTTTACGATCTGCTCGGGCGCTTTCAGCACCACGATATGCGCGATATCACGGTATCGCAGTTCATGCAGCGCTACCACGTCGATTCGAAGCAGGCGCGCCGCGTCGCCAGTCTCGCCTTGACGCTGTATCGGCGTTTCACGGCGGGCGCCGAAACGGTCGATGCCGCCGCGCCGCACTACATCGCGTGGGCAGCCAAGCTGCACGAAATCGGCATTTCTGTCGCGTACAGCGGATACCACAAGCATTCCGCGTATATCGTGCAGAACGCCGACATGCCGGGCTTCTCGAAGATGGAGCAGGCACGGCTGGCGACCCTCGTGCTGGCGCACCGCCGCACGCTGAAGAGGATATTCACGCGTGACGTCGAGATCGTCGACTGGCGCCTGGTGATGAGTTTGCGGCTGGCGGCGTTGATCTATCGCAGCCGCGCGGACATCGCGTTGCCGGAAATGGAGTGCAAGGTAAATGGAGACGGGCTGCGGCTGGGCATGAACCGCGAGTGGCTGGCGAGCAACCCACTGACCGTTACCGCGTTGCAGGAGGAAATCGACGAGTGGGCGGCGGCGGGCTACAAGCTCGATATCAAATCGTTGCGCGAACTCGAAGCAGGTGTAGAGGCAAAAGCAGCTTGACCGCGGGCCTGCGTTAACCCGGCGGCTTTCCCGCCAGATCTTCCAGCAACTGGGCCTGCACGTGCGGCGTTCGGCCGCGCGCGTTCTTGCGGTGCTTATAGCGGCCATCCGCGGACATTTCCCACGCATCGATATTGCGCGCCAGAAACGGTTTCAGGCCTTCGCGGATGACGCGTTTCTTCAGTCGCATGTCGAGCACCGGGAAGCACACCTCGATGCGGCGGAAAAAATTGCGGTCCATCCAGTCGGCGCTCGACAGGTAGACGTCTTCCGCGCCGCCGTTGTAAAAATAAAAGATGCGCGAATGCTCGAGAAAGCGGCCCAGCACCGAGCGCACGCGGATGTTTTCCGACACGCCCGCCACACCGGGGCGCAGCGCGCAGACGCCGCGCACGATCAAATCGATCTTCACGCCGGCTTGTGACGCATCGTAGAGCGCGGCGATGATTTCGGGCTCGAGCAGCGCGTTCATCTTGGCGATGATGCGGGCCTTGCGGCCTTCGCGCGCGTTTTTCGCCTCGGCCTGTATCGCCTTGATGGTGCGCTGGTGTAACGTAAACGGGGATTGCAGGAGGTGTCTCAGCTTCAAGGCCTTGCCGAGCCCGGTGAGCTGCATGAACACCTCGCTTACGTCCGCGCCGAGTTCTTCGTTGCAGGTAAACAAGCCGAAATCCGTGTACAGGCGCGCCGTGCGTGAATGGTAGTTGCCGGTCGCCAAGTGCACGTAGCGCCGCAGGCGGTTATCCTCGCGCCGCACCACCAGCGCCATTTTGGCGTGCGTCTTGTGGCCGACCACGCCATACACGACGTGGGCGCCGACTTCTTCCAGCCGTTGTGCCCAGTTGATGTTGGCTTCTTCGTCGAAGCGCGCCATCAACTCGACCACCACCGTCACCGACTTGCCGGTGCGCGCGGCCTGGATCAGCAATTCCATCATTTCCGACTGTGCGCCCGTGCGGTAGACCGTTTGCTTGATGGCGACGACCTGCGGATCATTGGCGGCCGCTTTGATGAAATCGACGACCGGCAAAAACGATTCATAGGGCTGGTGCAGCAGGAGGTCGCTTTTGCGGATGGCGTCGAAAATATTTTGTTTCGCGAGTTGGCGCGGCATTGCCGATTCGAACGGCGCAAATTTGAGGTCGGGCCGGTCGACCTGCTCCGGGATCTGGATCAGGCGCACCAGATTGACCGGCCCATTTACCTGGTACAGGTCGTCGCGCGTCAATCCGAACTGCTGCAGCAAGGCGTCGGCCATGACCGGCGAGCAGGAATCCGCGACTTCAAGGCGCACGCTGTCGCCGTACTGACGCTGCGTCAATTCACCCTGCAGCGCCTTGCGCAGGCTATTCAGTTCGCGCAACTCTTCCTCGTCGATGTAGAGGTCGCTGTTGCGGGTGAGCTGGAACTGGTAGCAGCCAAGCACCGTCATGCCGGGAAACAGTTCCGCCACATGCGCGTGCAAAATCGAGGATAGAAAAACGAAACCGTGCTGGCAGCCCGCGACAGGACGCGGCATCGGGATGACGCGCGGCAGCACGCGCGGCGCCTGCACGATGGCCATGCTCGACTTGCGGCCGAAGGCGTCTTTGCCTTCTAGCTCGATCACGAAATTGAGGCTCTTGTTGAGCAGCTTGGGAAACGGATGCGCCGGGTCCAGCCCGAGGGGCGTAAGCACCGGCATCAATTCGCGGAAAAAATAATCCTTCACCCAGTCTTTTTGCGCCGCGTTCCATTTGCTGCGGCGCAGGAAGCGTATGCCATCGGCTGCCAGCAGGGGGAACACTTCTTCGTTGAGCACCTGGTACTGCCTTGCCACGAGTTCCTGCGCGGCCGCCGTGACCAGACGAAAAACCTCGCGCAACGGAATGCCGTCGGGTCCCGGGGGCGCGTTGGCGGCGATTTCCTCCTTGAGGCCGGCCACCCGAATCTCGAAAAATTCGTCGAGGTTGCTGTCGACGATGCACAGGAAGCGCAGGCGTTCAAGCGTCGGGATGTTGCGGTCCTCGGCGAGCGCCAGGACGCGGCGGTTGAATTCAAGCTGCCCGAGTTCGCGATTCAGATAGAGCTCGGGCGGGACGTGTTGCTTGGCCATCGGCGGATTAATATTTCAAGTGATAGTCGGTGCACGTGCGCAGCGGATCGAGGGTGGGCGGCGACGCAAAAACAGCGGGATATTCAATGGTCGGGCGGAAAGCTTCACCGCAGGATGCAATTATCACAGATTAACAATCCGCTATTGCAGATTTGTTACAACGTTGGCAGGGATAGCGTCAGGGACGCACCAAGCGGTTGTTTCTGCTGCTACAGCGTCATGGCGGCGGATTCGGTCTGCGCCTCGGCGGACCGCGCCGGGTGCTTCCAGCGCACCAGCTCCATGCGCCCATCGTAATGTTCGACTATGGCCGTGCAGCTGTCGACCCAGTCGCCGCAGTTGATATAGACCACGCCATCAACACGTTTGATGGCAGGCGTATGGATGTGACCGCAGATTACGCCGTCCAGCCCGCGTTGCTTGACACTGTGCACCACCGCCTCCTCGAAGTTGCTGATGAAGCTGACGGCCTGGAGCACGTTGCGCTTGGCGTAGTCGGCCAGCGACCAGTGGCCCGGGATGCCCAGCTTGCGCCGCATTAACGACAACAGCCGGTTCACATGGACCAGCCATGTGTACGAAATATCGCCCAGGATGGAAACCCAGCGGTGGCAGGTGGTCACCTGGTCGAATTCGTCGCCGTGCAGCAGCAGGTAACGCTTGCCGTCGGCGGCGGTGTGCACGTGATCGCGAACGAGATTGATGTCGCCGAACGCGCTGCCGATATATTCGCGCAGCGCCTCGTCGTGATTGCCCGGGATCAGGTAGACGCGCACGTCGTGGCGCGCTTTCTTGAGTATCTTCTGCACCACCGTATTGTGCAGTTCCGGCCAGTAAATACCGCGGCTCATCGCCCAGAAATCGATGATGTCGCCAACCAGAAAAATATTCTCGCATTCATACTCTCGCAGCAGCGACAACAACTCCCCGGCGCGGCACGCGCGGGTGCCGAGGTGAATGTCCGACAGAAACAGCGAGCGCGCCCGCAATGCGGCCGGTTCAGCACCATCTAGCATGCGCGGTGCTTTCCAGTCGGGTAATCCGGCGCTGCGTTTTTCAGGAAGATAGCCGGAGCTCTTCGTCAACGGTGCGGTGCTCATGTGCCGCGATAACGTCGCGCAGTGCGGTTTCGAATTCGGCGTTCACTTCTTCCCAGTCGATACGCTCGGCAGTCGTGCGCGCGCGCCGGCCAAGGGCGGTGATCCGTTGCGAATCGCCGGCAAGACCGGCGGCGAGCGCGATGAAACCGGCTGCATCGTCGATTTCCGCAACCAGCCCGCTGCGGCCGTGCGCAATGTGTTCGGCCGCCGCCGCGTAGTCGTAGGCAATCACGGCAAGTCCGCTCGCCATCGCCTCGACCGTCACATTGCCAAACGTCTCGGTAGTACTCGGAAACAGGAAGATGTCGCCGCTTGCGTAGTGGGCCGCGAGGTCCTCGCCTTTGCGCATGCCCGCGAACACGTAGTCTGGATACGCCGACTGGAGGGCAGCTCGTTCCGGACCGTCGCCGACCAGCACGAGCCGCGTGTCCGGCCGCTCCGCTTTCATGGCGGCGTAGGCTCGCAGCACAACAGGCAGGTTTTTCTCTGGCGCGAGCCGGCCGACGTAGAGCGCGACCGGCTGCTGCGGTTTGACTCCCCACTGCTGGCGTAACGCGGCACTGCGCCGGTCGGGATGAAAGAGGCGGGTATCCACGCCGCGCGCCACCACGCGCAGATTGAGGTAACCGTGCTGTTCCAGGTCGGCGAGCATGGCCGACGTGGGCACCAGCGTGCAGCTCGCCTTGTTATGAAACTTGCGCAGGTAGGCAACGATGGGTTTCTTCAGCCAGCCGATGCCGTAATGCTTGCTGTAGTTGTGAAAGTTGGTGTGGAAATCGCTGCTGCAGGGGATTTTCAACTTGACCGCGGCGGCCAGCGCCGACCAGCCGAGCGGTCCTTCGGTCACTATGTGCACGAGATCGGGGCGTTGCAGCGCCCACAAGCGCAGCAATGCCTGCTTGGCGGGCAGGCCCATTTTCAGGCTGTCATAACGCGGAATGGCGACGCCACGCTGCAATACTTCTTCGAAGCTTGAGGTATTTTCTGCATTATCCTGACTGTGCTGGCGCGGCCGGATCAACTGAATCTGGTGCTGGCGCTGTTGCAGGCCGGCGACCATGCGGCTGATGGTAATGGCGACGCCGTTGATTTCCGGCGGGTAGGTTTCGGTGACCACGGCAAATCGCAGCGTGGTGCGCGCGACCGGCAGTTGCTGGCACATGATTTGCCCACTGTCCATGGCGTGCATGATGGCGCGGCAGGAAGACTTTTTGATTAAGTTTTTGTGATGATTGCGTGACATCCTGCCGGCGTTCTCAACCGAAGATCACGAGCACCCAGACGACAGGCACGTTGATCAGCGACAGCATGACCGCCGCGCTGCCAAGATCCTTCGCGCGCTTGGCGAGCGCGTGGTCATCGAGCGACACCCGGTCGGTGACCGCCTCGATACCGGAATTCAGCAGTTCCACGATCATCACCAGGAGCACGCTGGCGATCAACTGTGCCCTGGCCGCGCCGTTCACCGGCAGGTAAAAGGCGGCGGGAATCAGCAGGATGGCTAAAAAAACCTCCTGACGAAAGGCGTCTTCGTGGCGAAACGCGGCCGTAAAGCCGTCGAACGAATACAGCATGGCATTCCAGATGCGCTTGATGCCGGTCTTGCCCTTGTATGGACTTTCCATGAGTCGCGCCGCCCCCGATAAGTAAATCCCCGCAAACTAGGCGCGCAAGATGACATTCGTATTACGGCGGTGCAAATGAGAGGCG
>CANJHY010000088.1:0-18909 GCA_947474275.1 Betaproteobacteria bacterium | reverse complement strand
GTATCGCAATGGCTGGGTATCAGTTCGAGCTTGCTGCCGGCCTTCAGGGCAGATGCCGCGGCGCCCGTCACGAGGCTGTGCTCGTCGCCGGCAAACTCCACCGGCGTACCGTCGCCCTTCAACACCGGCGGGCCGCTGTCGCTGCTCGCAGCCTTCCAGCCGACATCGAGCACGGCGCGGCCGGCGAGCGGCCGGCTGACCACGCCGGCGAGCACCGACAATGAGTTCGCGAACGGGGTTCGCGCCGCCTTGTCGTTCCAATCGATGCCCCGGTAAGTGCTGTCCATGAACACGTAGCTGCCGGGCTGCAGCTCGGTGAGTCCGCCGAATTCGAGATCGATGGCGAGGCTGCCGGTGCCGCCGCCCGTCAGCACTTCGACTGTAAACCCGCGATCTCTGAGCGCCTGCGCGCCCTGCAGCAGTTGGTCGAGCGCCGCGCGCACTGCGTCGCGCCGCCCGGAATACGCGACCATCGATTGCAGCTTGCCCTGATAACCCTGCATGCCCTTGAGCCGCAGGCCTTTCGCACGCTTGACCGCTTCCGCAACGGCGAGCGCCTGTTCCGGCCCCGCGACGCCGCACCGCCCCTGCCCCACATCCATTTCGATCAGCACGTCGATTACCGTGCCGAGCGCGCTCGCCGCCGCCGAGAGTTCGGCTGCGTTATCCGCGCTATCGACGACGACCGACACGCGCCCCCTGACCGCAAGCCGTGCGAGCCGCCGCGCCTTGTCGCGGCCCACCACCGGCGTCGTGATATGAATATCGTCCACGCCGCCGGCAGCCATGACCTCCGCTTCGCCGAGCTTGGAGCAGCACACGCCGCGCGCGCCGTGCGCGATCTGCATCTTCGCGATCAGCGGCGATTTGTGCGACTTGGTGTGCGGACGGTACGCGGCCTTACCCGCGCCCATGCAGTCTTTCATCGTGGCGAGATTGCGCTCGAGCAAAGCCACATCGATCAACAGCGCCGGCGTCGGCAGATCCGCGAGCGGCCGGCCGATCAACTCCCGGGCTTCATTCACCCCCGCCCCCGTTCGTATACGACACGGCCATCGACGAAAGTCATTTCCGCGTAGATGTCCTTCAATACGTCTTCATCCGCCGTCAGCGGATCGTGCGAGAGCACGGCGAGGTCGGCGAGTTTGCCGATCTCTATTGACCCCTTGCTATCCTCCTCCCATGTCACGTATGCGCCGTTGATGGTCGCCGCGCGCAGGGCCTGCTCGCGCGTCAGCGCCTCAGCGGGCGCAATCGTCTCGCCGGTATAACGGTTCTTGCGGTAGATACTCTGCCAGATGGGGTAAAACAGCGACGTCGGCACGTTGTCGGTCGCAAGCGCGACGCGCACGCCCGCTTCGATCAGCGACTTGAGCGGCGAAATTTCGTTTTCGCGCGCGGGCCCGAGCTTCTGCTTCAGCAGATGGCCTTCCTTGAAAACGTAACGGTTAGTGTGCGAAGTCACGACCAGCCCCAGCTCGCGCACTTTGGCGATCTGCTCCAGCGTGAGCGCGCTGATGTGCCCAAGCACCCAGCGCTGCGCGGTGATGTCGATCTCGCGGTTCACTTCGTCGAACACGTCGAGCATGTTGGGCCAGATCGCAACCACCCGTATTTTGTGTTTCGCGCACGCGAGACACAATTCCTTCGCCCGCTCGCGCGGCAGGCCGGTCGCGAAATTAAATCCCGCCCAACCGGTGTACGGCCAGGTGCCGGCGCGCAATTCATCTTCGCGCGACGGGCCGATGTCGACGAAGACGCCGCTGACGCGCAGAAAGTCGTCGCCGAAGCCGCGGCCGGCAAGCCAGCTCGCCCACGCTTCGACCACCGGCTCGAATTTCTCGACGGGAGCGGCATTCCACTTCGGGCTGATGACCAGCGTTGCGCGCATCGTCTGCGCGCCGCTCTCGCGCACGATCTTGTAGGCACGCAACAGTTCGCCCGCGACGCCGTGCTCTTCGAAGATGCTCGTCGTGCCGAACGCGTGGTAGGCCTGCATCGCGGCCGGCAGCGTGCGCGTGCGATCGTCCAGTGAGAAGCCGGTGGCGGCACGCATGAGCGTCATTTCCACGACCGACATGATCGTGTTGTCGTAAAAAATTCCCGTGGGCTCGCCTGTTGCGTCCTTGTCGATGACGATGGTGTCCGACGGCGCAACGGTGTTTTTCGTGATGCCGGCGAGCGCCAGCGCGCGGCTGTTCGCCACCGAGACCAGCGGCATCGTGTGCCGCCAGAAACCCCAGATGGGGCGAATGTACACCGGGTGGTCGGGCGCCGCCTCGTCGAGGTCGTGGCGCGTCGGCAGGCGCTTTTCCGCGTAGCACTCGGGCACGTCGAAATAGTACGGCGGATCGCCCAGCGGCATGGTCACTATCCACTCGCCCTTGGGGGTGCGCTGCGCGAGTTCGGCGATGGTCGCTTTGAGCTCCGTGATGGAGCGGGCGTTGGCGAGCGACGGGAAAACTTGCTTGAGCCCTTCGCGGTCCATGTGGGCGTGACCGTCGATCAGTCCGGGCATCACGGCGCGCCCCTTGAGATCGATGACGCGCGTGCCGGCGTCGGCCATAGCGAGCGCACCCGCGTCGGCGCCTACATATACTATGCGATTGCCGGTGATCGCCACCGCCTCGGCGATGGCGAAGCTCGCGTTCACGGTAATGATCTTGCCGCCGTGAAGCACGACGTCCGCCGCGCGCACCGCCATCATCCCGCGAAACTCTCGCGGCTTATTCGCGCCTCACTCCTCACGCCTCACCCCTCACGCCTAATCCAGCATCTGCAGGCGGCCTTCGCGCAGCAGTTTTTTCCAGCGCTCCGAGTCGGCGCGAATGTACGCGACGAACTGCTGCTGCGACATCGGCATGGGCACGATGGCCTGCGCGGCCAGCCGGGACTTTACCGCTGGCGACTCCAGCGCTTTCACTATGCTGGCGTTCAGCTTGTCGATCGCCGGCTGCGGCACTCCGGCGGGAGCAATGATGCCGCACCAGGTGCCGGCTTCGAATCCCTTGACGCCCGCCTCCGACGCCGTCGGCACGTCCGGCAGCGATTCGAAACGTTTCGCGGACGTGATCGCCAGCGCGCGCAGTTTGCCGGACTGGATTTGCGGTTGCGACGTGTTCAGGAAATCGAACATGAACTGGATGCGGCCGGCCAGCAGATCGACTATCGCCTGCGCCGTGCCCTTGTACGGGATATGCGTCATCTGCGTATTCGTCTGGGCCTTGAACAACTCGACGGAGAGATGGCTGCCGCCGCCCGGGCCCGACGACCCGAATGCGAGCTCGTTAGGACGTTGTTTTGCAAGCGCGATGAACTCTTTGAGAGTTTTGACCGGCAAGGAAGGGTGCACGACGATTACCTGCGGCGTAAAGCCGATCATCGTGATGGGCACGAAATCCTTGAGCGGATCGTAGGTGATCTTGGACTGCAGCACGGCATTGCTCACGTAGCCGAGGCACCCGAGCCCCAGCGTGTAGCCATCGGGGGCGCTTTTTGCCACGTGCTCGATACCGACGTTGCCGCCTGCGCCGCCGCGATTGTCTATCACCATCGCGATCCCCAACGGTTCCTGGGCGCCCTCTGCCGTGACGCGCGCCATGAAGTCTGCAATCCCGCCCGCGACGTACGGGACGACCAGGCGCGGCGCACGAGTCGGATAGGTTTGCGCGCTTGCCGCGGTGCTTGCCAGCAGTGCAATGGCGACCGAATAACAGGATTTACGCATGGCAGGAAAGCCTCAGGAGTTGATACACAGCGCAGATTAGCATTTTGCGCCGGATGCGGCGAGCAGCGGCGGCGCGTCAGCCTCGCGCCAACTCGCGCAACTGATTCTCCAGGTTCGCGGGTATTTCGATGCCCTCTTTCGCCGCGCGCGCCATATTTTCGACACGCCGTGCGCCCGGCAGGCGCACCTCGTCGTCTTCTAGCATGGCGGCGATGAGCGTCTCGACGCGTTCGAGGTAAACCTCATTGCCGGCGAGCGCGGCAGGATCGAGCACCAGAAAAGCCTGACCGAGGTCCATGGGTTTGCCGTTGCTGACGAGCATGGGTTCGACTTCATGCGATAGCGACGCGCCCATCAATGCGCAACACAGTATCTCGACCGCAAATGCGAGCATCGTGCCTTTCAGCCCGCCGACCGCGTGCAGGCTGCCGCCGATGAGAATTTTGTGCGCATCCGTCGTCGGGTTGCCATCCTTGTCCCTGCCCCAGCCTTCGGGTATCGGCTTGCCTGCATTTGCATAAAGCATGATTTGCCCGCGCGTCACCTGGGTGAGCGACATGTCGATGACGAGCGGTGGCCCCTCCTTGCGCGGAAAGATCGCCGCGATCGGATTCGTGCCGAAGATCGGCTTGGTCCCGCCCCACGCCATGATGGCCGACGGCGCGTTGCTGAATGCGATGCCCACCATGCCGCGCGCCGCCACCGGTTCGAGCAGGATGCCGAGCGCGCCGCAATGATGGCTTTTCGTAACGCCGACAAATGCGACGCCATAAGTGGCTGCGCGCTCGACGGCCTGCTTGAGCGCGAATTCCGCCGGCTCGAAGCCAAGCCCGTAGCCCGCATCGACCAGGCATGCGGCCGCTTTCTCATGCGCAATGCGCGGCACCGCGTCACCGCGCGCGCGGCCTGACTTCAGGTGATCGCAGTACGTCGGCACGCGCGCGACACCATGCGTGCCGAGTCCCTGCGCGTCGGCCGCGACCAGATATTTAGCGGTGATGCGCGCCGCGGCATCGGCAGCGCCATGCGCACGCAGCGCGTCCGCCGCAAGCGCTGTCAGCGCTTCAATCGAAAGTAGCGGCATCAATCGACCTTGACGGCGGCATCCTTCACCACCTTGGACCATTTCGGAATTTCCTTGCGCACGAAGGCGGCGAATTCATCCGGCGTGTCGGCGACAACTTCCCCGCCCTCGCCGGCAAAACGCTCTTTCACGTCCGGCTGTTTCAGTACGCGCACTACATCTGCGTGCAATTTCGCCACGATGTCTTTCGGCGTGCCTGCCGGCACGAAGACGCCGTACCAGTTCACCGCCTCGTATCCCGCGACGCCGCTTTCGGCGATGGTCGGCACGTTGGGAAGCGGCGCGAGACGTTTGGCCGTCGTCACACCCAGCGCCTTTAACTTGCCCGCAGTGATCAACGGCAGCGCCGGCGGCATGCTGCTCGCGTAGAGCACGATCTGCCCGCCGATCAGTTCGGTGATCGCCAGCGTCGCTCCTTTGTACGGAATGTGCAGCATTTTGATTTTGGCCATCGTTTTCAGGAGTTCCATCGACAAATGCCCGATGGTGCCGTTGCCCGGCGATCCGAACGTGACCGCATCGGGCTTGGCGCGCGCGTAAGCGATCAGGTCTTTCGTATTTCTGGCGGGAAACGACGGATGCGACACCAGCACGAGCGGTGCGGCTATCACGTTCGTGATCGGCTGCAGGTCCTTTACCGGATCGTAGTTCAGCTTTGCATACAGCGCCGGCGCCACCGCGACATTCGAAGCCTGGCCGAGCACCACCGTATAACCATCGGGCGGCGTCTTGGCCGCGATGCCCAGCCCGATCGTGCCACCGCCACCGGGACGGTTATCGGCGACGACCTGCACGCCCCACGCTTCCGACAGCTTGGTTGCGATCGTCCTTGAAATCAGATCGGTGCCGCCGCCGGGCGGGAACGGCACGACCCAACGCACGGGCTTATTGGGATAGGCATCGGCGGCAAGGCAAGGCCCCGCGCCGCAAAGCACCGTTAATGCACAAATGAATTGGCGCATGATTTACCCTTCAAAACTTTTTTTTGTAATCACGCGGCGCGCGCAGTGCCGCTGGCGATGAGCCGTTCGATGTCCTGTGGCGCATAGCCCAGCGACGTCAACAATTCCCGCGTGTGCTCGCCGACTTTGGGCAAATCGAGCCGGGTGGCAAAACGCCGTCCGTCCATTTCGATCGGCATGATAGGCACCTGCGTTTTGATGCCGTTCATCAGCGTGATATCGGCGAGCCCGCCCGACGCGATCAGGTGCGGATCGTGGAACAAATCCTCCGGCCGCGTGATAGGCGCGAACGGCAGGCCGAGCTTCTCGCATTTCGCGAGCAATTCCGCCTTGGTCATTTTGGCGAACAGCGCAGTCACGATGGGAATCACGCGCGGGCGCGCTTCGACCCGTTGCGGATTGGTTTTCAGCGAGGGGTCGGCAAGCAGGTCCTGCAGGTCGAAAGCGTCGCAGAAGATTTTCCATTGGGTGTCGGTGACCACGCCGACGAACACCATTTCGCCGTCGCTGGCTTTGAACGTATCGTAAACCGCCCACGCGCGTATGCGGTCGGGCATCGGCACCACCGGCTTGCCGGTCATGAAACCTTCCGTCATGTGCTGGCCCATCAGGAAAGCGCAGTTCTCGAACAGTGCGCTTTTCACGTGCTGGCCGCGTCCGGTTGAGCCGCGCTCGATGAAGGCGGAAAGAATGGCGATCGCGGCGAACATGCCGCCCATGACATCGTTGACCGAAGCCCCCGCGCGCAGCGGCCTGCCGACCGGGCCTGTCATGTATGCAAGCCCGCCCATCATCTGCGCAGTTTCGTCGAGCCCCGCGCGATTTTCGTAGGGGCCGGCGAGAAAGCCCTTGAGCGAGCAATAAATCAGTTGCGGCTGCGCCTGCTTCAACTGCTCATAGCCGAAACCCAATTTGTCCATCGCACCGGGGCGGAAGTTCTCAGTGACGACGTCCGCGCTGCGGATCAGCTTCGCAATGATTTCCTTGCCCTCTTCGGATTTGAGATCGACCGCGATACTTTTTTTGTTGCGGTTGAAGGTCGGAAAGAAACCTGCGCCTGACACCGTCAATTTGCGCGTGTGATCGCCATCGAGCGGCTCGACCTTGATGACGTCGGCGCCGAGATCGGCCAGCACCAGGCCGCAGCTCGGCCCCATGATCACGTGCACGAACTCGACGACGCGTATGCCTTGCAGCGGAAGCCGGTCATTGGCCATGCAGAACTCCAATACTTGCCAAATTCAAAAACGAGCCCCCGGGGGCATTCTTTTTTATACCCCCTCGAGAGGTGCAGAACAATGCAAAAAACGATAACCTATCAACCAGAAAACCCGGTTTTTCTTCTCTGTGATCTCTGTGTCCTCTGCGGCAAATTCCCCAGGGTGGGGGCTGGGACGTAGTCTTGGGTGAATCCCGCCACTTACCTGCCACTCAAACCGCGAAAAATTGCACGGCGCTCATTGTAACCTTACGCGTCCAATTGATCCGCGCTTGCGGTAAACCGCCAATACACTGCACAATTCGCGTTGAGAATAAAAAATCGCAATTCCTTCCCAACCATTTTTCTCCAAGGAGTGTAGTCATGAGCGACATCGTACGCCATCAATCCAATTCCCGCCTTTCCCGTGCAGTGGCCCACAACGGCGTGGTTTACCTCGCCGGCACCACGGCCGACAACGTCAAAGCGTCGAGCAAAGGCCAGACCGAGGAAATACTCGCCAAGATCGACGGGCTGCTGAAGCTTGCGGGCACCAATAAATCGCGCCTGCTGTCCGTGGTCGTCTACGTCGCCGACATGCGCGTGAAGCCGGGGATGGACGAAGCCTGGATAGCATGGGTTGACCCGAAGAACCCGCCCGCCCGCGCCACCGTCGAAACGCGTCTCGGCACGCCCGAAACGCTGGTCGAAATCATGGTCACCGCGGCGCAGTAAGTCGCCGCCGACTCTGCGGAGCACATGACATGAGCAAAGATATCATTCGCTACGAGTACGACCAGCGCCTGTCGGACATGGTCGAATACGCCGGCAGGCTTTACCTGTCGGGCCAGGTCGGCGAAGACGCCAGTGCCGACATGAAAGGACAGACCGCGAGCATCCTGCAGCAGATCGACAAGCTGCTCGCGCGCGGCGGCAGCGATAAATCGAAAATCCTGTCCGCGGTGGTTTTTGTCGCCGATATGCGCCTGAAGCCGGCCATGGACGAAGCGTGGCTTGCCTGGATGGACGCCAAGAGTTCGCCGGCGCGCGCCACCGTCGAAGCGCGCCTGGGTTCGGCCGACACGCTGGTCGAAATCATGTGCGTGGCCGCCAAGAGTCCCTAACAGGATGAAACCCGAACTCGCCGGCGTCAAAGCCCTGACCTTCGACGTGTTCGGCACGGTGGTCGACTGGCGCGGCAGCATCGCGCGTGAAATGCGCGTTTTGGCGCAATCCAAAGGTCTGCGCCTCAACGCGACGAAATTCGCTGACGCCTGGCGCGCGGGCTATCGTCCCGCGATGGATCGTGTCGCGCGCGGCGAACTGCCGTGGACCAAAATCGACGATCTGCACCGCATGATCCTCGATGAAATTCTCGTCAAGTTCAAAATCACTTCACTCACCGAAGAAGAAAAAATCCATCTCAACCGTGCCTGGCATCGCCTGAAACCGTGGCCGGACACGGTGCGCGGATTGAAGCGCCTGAAGAAAAACCACACCATCGCCACGCTGTCGAACGGCAACGTCGCGCTGCTCAACAACATGGCGAAGCACGCCGGGCTGCCATGGGACCTGATTTTGTCGGCGGAAGTATTCCATCACTACAAGCCCGATCCCGAAGCTTATCTCGGCGCAGCGGAAATACTGGGCCTGAAGCCCGCCGAAGTGATGATGGTCGCCGCGCACAAGGACGACCTGCGCCACGCGGCGAAGCATGGCCTCAAGACCGCACTCGTGCTGCGCCCGCTCGAAAACGGCAAGGGCCGGCACCCGGATTTGAGCCCCGAGCCCGCGTTCGACATCAACGCCAAAGACTTTATCGATCTCGCGGACCAGCTTGGCTGTTGATAGGCAAGAGGCGAGAGGAAAGCTAGCTGTAGATCTTTACTCCTCTCGCCTCTCGCCTCACCTCTCACCCTTCAACCCTCACTCCTCACCATTCCCCATGGCTACCTACCATCCTTCGATCACCGACGAGCAGGCGGAACTGATCCGCAACGCTGCGCTGTTTTTTGTCGCCTCGGCCGACCCCGCTCTCGCGCGCGGCGGGCACGACGTCGGCCCGGTGAATGTTTCGGCGAAAGGCGGCGTGCCGCTGCACATCCTCGGCCCCAACCGCGTGGCGTATCTCGATTACAGAGGCTCGGGCAACGAGACCGCGCGGCATTGCACCGCCGGCGGCCCCATCACCGTCATGATCAGTTCGTTCGAGGCCGAAAATGCGGCGACCGTCCGACTCTTCGGCAAAGCCACCGTTACACCGCTTGCCGATTCGCCGCTGGCAGCATTGTTATTGCAGCATCCGGCGCGCGAACTGAAAGGCGCCGCACGCCAGGTCATCGAAATTGAGATCGACAATACGATGACGAGCTGCGGTTACGGGGTACCCGTCATGGAACTGGTGCGCGACCGGCGCGTCGTCGATCGCGGCCGCCGCTACAAGGAAGAAGCAGTCGCCGCGCGCGCTCCCGCCGCAACCTGAATTCGGCAGTCGGAAATTACAGCGCCGGACAGGCGCGCCTGGCGCGGCCAGCGCGGCGTAAAACCTGCGAAGCCCGGCAATGACTTGAGAAATGTCCTGGCATCCATCGCCGCTTCCCTCAGTTCGCGCCCGGCCGGCTGAAAAAAACTCCAGCCAGAGTTGCGCGCGGGTGCGCGGTGAATCCGCGCGCCGCGTGCTGGTGGTGGATTACTTCTCGGTGCTTTTCGCGCTTCGGACTTCGATGCCGGCAGCCTTCGCCAGATCGCGGTGGATGCGCGCCACCCGTTCGACTTCGCCCTTGGCGGGGAAGCGCTCGTAGAAACCTTCGATTTTGAACGCCTTCTGCTGGTCGGCCCATGCCCCGAGGCGATCTTCCCAGCGTTTGGTGCGGCCATCGACCGGTTCGGCATCTTCGCGCGCGAGATCGGCACATACGCGGATCAGGGCCTTCAGCGTTACCGGCCTGGTCACCATGTAATTATCATTGGCCCAGGTATCGCCCCACACCCGTTGCGCGGCTTTCAGGAAGTCGCGCACGATTTCGTAGTACTTCTCGGCCTCGCGATAGCTGTTGGTCGCCTGCTTGATTTTCTTCCACTCCGCGCGCACCCAGCGGTACAGTTCGTTGAAGAGCTCCGCCTGCAATATCCACTTGTCTTTGAGGCTGCGGCCGCCCAGCCGGTTGATGCGGTAGCGCAGCGGGCTGTCGGATTCGCTGTAGAGGCTGTCGACCAGCCGCGCCGCGAAGCGCCGATCGGGGTCCGCCCAAGACACGCGCTCGTAGAGATCGACCAGGTGGCTTTTGTTGATGCGGGTCGGCGTTGAATTGATGATGACGAACATTTCCGCCGCGAAATCTTCGCTGCGCCCGTCGAATATGATGCACGGCACGTCGATGCCCTTGGCTTCTTCGGGATGCTCGGACAGGTAAAAGCGCAACGCCGCCAGCCGGTGCTGGCCGTCGATGATCAGGTATTTTGTAGTCGGCTCCTGCAGATGACCAACGTGGTCCTGGCCTTCGAGCGAGCGAAAACTGAGCCTGTCGCTGGTAAACAGCAGGACCGTGCCGGGGATCGGCGGCTGGGTCACGGCCATCTCGTAGAAATTCTTCAGCGAACGCACCTTGGCGCGGGACACGACGCGCTGGAACGCGGCGTCGTTCCGTTCGATGCGCGCAATGAACTGCGCGATCTCGTCATTCTGCGGGACGGTCTGCGCGGCGATCTGCTCATCTTCGCCGTAATAGCGGCTGATAAAGCGGACCTTGTTCAGGATCTCTTTGGCCGGGCAACTGGCAAAGTAAAAGATGCCGTCTTTTTGGCGAATTCTCGTTGCAAGCATGGCGTGTCTTTCGTTTTGATATGCACACGTGAGCCAACACCCCGCACCCTGCCTGCGCCGCGGCCCCTCGATCAGGAGTAATGATATATGAAATCAGGGGTATGCGGCTCAATTCTGACCTGAAAAAGCTGTTTTAGCGGGGTGCCAGCCCTGCTGACCCGCATGCCTTTTGCATAAAAGGCTCTCCCGGCAAGCTGCCGGGGAAACGCTAAAAAGGCGGAATTGGCGACCGGGACAGGCCGAAATCCTTGCGTTCGGCCGCCATTTCCGGCGGCGAAACCGCCGCTCTATCAGGCCTTCAGGACATCGACCGCCCTGAACTTGCCATGCAACGGGACCGTCGAGTTCACGCCCCACCAGTTTTCGAGCGCGGTGGCGTAGAGATCGCGAAAATCGACCGCAAACGGCAGGTTGCCGTTGCCGTCGAGCCGGGTCAGCGCCGGCGGCAGTCCATATAGCCCGCCTTTGACCCGGCCGCCGAGCGCAAAATGCGCATTGGCCGTGCCGTGGTCGGTGCCGCCGCTCTGGTTTTCCCTGGGCCGCCGGCCGAATTCGCAGTAAGTCATCATCAGCGCAGTGTCCCAGCGCCCGATTTCCTGCAGGCCCGCGCGCATGGCGGTCAGCCCTTCCGCCAACTCCTTCAACAACCGCTGCTGTGCGCCCTGCTGACCGCTGTGCGTGTCGTATCCATTTTGGGTGATCCTGATTACCGCAACACCCGCCTTGCTCGCAACCACTTGCGCCGCGGTTTTGAATGCATTACCAAGCGGGTGGTTTGGAAACTCGGCGCGAAACGCATAATTGGCATTCAGATTGACCGCCGCCTGCGCGATGTCCTGCTCGACCTTGAGTATGTGCTGCAGCGCGGGATTGCGCGATGCGCCTTCGCTGCCCGCCAATTTGGCCTGGCGCAGGAACTGCTCGGTATTGGTCAGCGCCAGCGCGCGCGTGCCGCCGCCGGCGAGCGGCCCCATTTCGCTCGATCCTACGATGACGCCGTCCGCCGCAAAAGATCGCGGCACCGGCGAATCCGCAAATGCGCGCGTCAACCAGCCGTCGCTCAGGTATTCGGTGCTTTTCGACGCCGTGTCCCAGATTTCGATCGAGCGGAAATGCGACAAATTGGCGCTCGGATAGCCGACGCTTTGGACCACGGCCAGCTCCCGGCTCTGCCATAACGGCATCAGCGGTTGCAGCGCCGGGTGCAGCCCCGTCCGACTGTCGAGTGGCAGCACTTGGTCGCGCGCTATGGCGATGCGCGGCCGCAGGTTGTAATACTCGCCGTCGGCGTACGGCACGACAGTATTCAGGCCGTCGTTGCCGCCTTTCAACTCCACCAGAATAAGAAGGTTTTCATAGCGGCCGGCAGGCCCCGCCCACACGACCCCGGGGGAATATCCCGCGACGGCGGTTGCACCCAGCGCATGCAGAAACTGGCGTCTGTCCATGGCTTCTCCCTTACTTCAACTGGTATACCGGATCGAGCACGAGTTGCCGCAGCAGCTCGGTGCCCGACGTGCCTGCCGCCGGCGGATTCAGGGGATCTGCGGCCAGCACGACCTTGACCAGCAGGGGATCGCCAGGCGCAAAACGGGACAACCATTTATCACCGTCGAAACGGATATCCATCATCGCGCGCGCCAGCCGTTCGCGGACGTCTGCGCCCTCTTTGACGATGCCCTTGAGATTGCCCAGCCGTTCGCGCGCCATCGCCTGCATGGGTTGGCTCATTTCCTGCGCGCGAAACAATCTATCGAGCAGTTGCTTGCGCTGCAGGAGCGTGGCGCTGTTGATCCACGCCTCACCACCCGGCCAGCCTTTGACGTTGGGCGGCGCGAACAGGTCCTGGCCGAGTTGGCGCGACGCCAGCAGGAAAGGCGTGACTTCGCCGGTCTCGAAGCGGAACTGGCGCAGAGTGCCGACGATCAGTTCGACCGGCGACTTGATGAGAGCTGCGCGGTTCTGCGGCGCATAAAAGGCTTCCGACGCAAGAATCGCGCGCAATGCGACTTTGATGTTGTAGCGGTTGTCGCGGAACATGCGCGCGATGCGCTTGACTTCCACCGCATCCGGCACCGGCGACACGAATTCGCGCCACAGTTTGAAGACGATGAATTCCGCGGTCTGCGGCTGCGCGAGCAGAATGTCGAGCACGGCGTCGCCGTCGAAATTACCGCTCCTGCCGAGCACGGTTTTCACGCCGTCATCGTGAATCAGCGGGCGCGACACGAACTCGCCGCTGTCGTGGTCTATGCTCCAGCCGGTGAACGCACGCGCTGCCTCCTTGATGTCCTGCTCGCCGTAATTGCCCTCGCCCAGCGTGAAGAGCTCCATCACTTCGCGCGCGAAATTTTCGTTGGGCTGAGCCTTGCGATTCGACTCGTTGTCGAGATAAATCACCATCGCCGGGTCTTTCGACACGTCGTGCAGCAAGTCGCCGAAATAGCCGAGCGCATGCTTGCGCAGCAGCATCTGCTGGCGGTACATCAGCACCGGCGAGCGGACTTTCTGCAGGCTGGAAACGAAATGATTGTGCCAGAACAGCACCATTTTCTCGGTCAGCGGTGACGGCGTGGTCAGCATTTCGGTCAGCCACCAACCGCGCAGCTCGGCGCTTTTCTCGGCTTGCGCGCGCTGCGCGAGCTTGCGTTCTTCTTCGCTCATCGCGCGCAGGCGGCGCGGCGACTCGAAATCGTTGACCCACGCCGGGGCCGGGGTGACGACTTTGTTGCCCGCCGTCCACGCCAGCAGCTGGTCGGCGGCCTGCGCGCGCGTCAGCTTGGCGAACGCGTTGATATCATCGACGCTGGCAGCAAAACTGGTGCGGTTCAGGAGGTGGCGGGCTTCGTCGAATCCCATCGGTGCTGCAGCCAGCAACGATGCAGGCAGGAGCATGGCGGCGCCCAGCGTCATCGCCGCAACGTGATGCATCAAACCCTTGCGCGCGCCCTTGGCCGCCATCACGTCGTCTAACTATGCGCAAACAGCAGAATTTGGGCGACCTGCCGGCCGAGCTCAGGATAAGCGCTGGTGACCGGCAACCACGCCGCAAGCACCACGCCGGCGACGAACAGCGTCCAATAAAGCAGGCGTTCCATTTTCATCTGCGGTTACTTCGCGCCCGGCCGGCGGCACTTGGCAGGATCGGCCTTGCATTGCGCTTCGTGCTCTTTCATGCGCGCCTTCATTTCTTCGCAGCGCTGCGGGTTCTGCTTGCAACGCTCTTCGAAACGCGCCTTCCGGTCAGCCTGGCATTTCTCCGGGTTCGCCTTGCACTGATCGTGGCGCTCCCTCATCTTTGCTTTCATTTCTTCACAACGCTGCGGATTTGCTTTGCACCGATCTTCCCGGCTTGCCTTCATCTCTTCGCGGCATTTCTGCGGGTCCGCTTTGCACTGCTCGCGGCGCTGCTTCATCTTCGCCTTCATCTCCTTGCACTGCTGCGGGTTATCCTGGCAGCGTTCCTGCATGCGGCCTTTCATTGCCTCGCGGTCGGCGGGCGCACCGGCGGTTGGGTTCGAACGCACCGCGGCGCCTGGCAGGCCCTGGGCAAAGGCCGGCACAGCGCACCACAACACGAACGACAGCACGGACATCAACAATGGGCGTTTCATGGGCGCTTCCCTTTTGGCGATATGGTTAAACCTGGCATGCGGCCGCATCTCACCGGCCCTTGTAAATTTCGCGGTTGGCGCGGTCGAGATCACGCCGCAGATCGCGCCTCTCCTCATCGGTGAGCCTGCCTTCGCGCCGCTCGGGTTGCCGATAATCCCGCTCCGGCTGGCGCTCGGGACGGCGGAATTCACGCTGCGGTTGCTGGCGCTGAAAACCGCCCGGCCGCTCGCGCTCCGCCTGCGCCTGAAAATGGCCGCCGCGGCCGAAATCGCGCCACTGTGCAGCTTGCGCCGGCTGCAGTGCTGCCGTCAGCAGCGCGAGAACCGCGACGAAGAGAGTTTTCATAGACCCGTGCTCCATGCGGGACAACGCATTCAGCGATGCCTCGCGGCAGCGTCTCGTGAATTATAAATGCGCCCGCGCGCGGCAATCAGGCTGCGCGCATAGACGGCGAACATGGCCGTTACGGCCATCACTGCCATCCAATTGTGCGTTGCAAACTCCATTTCAGTGCTCCTTGTTGGCGGCGGGCTTTCCCGTGATAATCAAACGCACCAGCGTTCGTCACGTCAGTCAACGCCACTCCTGTTTCAACGTTCATCATGCTACTCCGCCTGTGTAAGCACGCTGTTAATGGCAGGCGGTTTTTTGTAACAAACTGTTTCAAATGCCGCCGGCGGACCGCAATTGCCGTCCGCAGCGCTGGAACTGGCCCCATCAAACCGCTAGCATGATGCACATGGAGAAACAGCCCATGACCGAAACGAAGCTCCGCATCATCGTCGTCGATGACGACGTGCGCCTGCGCGAACTCCTGAACCGCTACCTCTCCGAGCAGGGTTACAGCGTGCGCGCGGTGGCGGACGGCAACGACATGAACCGCTGGCTGGCGCGCGAGCGCTACGACCTGATGGTGCTCGACTTGATGATGCCCGGCGAAGACGGGTTGTCGATCTGCCGGCGCCTGCGCGGCCTCGGCGACAAGATGCCCATCATCATGCTCACCGCCAAGGGCGACGACGTCGACCGCATCGTCGGGCTCGAGGTCGGCGCCGACGACTACCTGCCCAAGCCGTTCAATCCGCGCGAACTGGTGGCACGCATTCAGGCCGTGCTGCGGCGCGCCCCTGCCGCCCAACCGCCGGGCGCGCCGACCGCCGATCAGCAGGTCGTCACCTTTGGCGAATTCAGCTTCAACCTCGGCACGCGCAGCATCAGCCGCAACGGCGAGCAACTGCCGCTGACCACCGGCGAGTTCGCGCTGCTGAAAGTCCTGGTACAGCATCCGCGCACCCCGCTCTCGCGCGACAAACTGATGGAACTCGCGCGCGGACGCGAATTCGGCGCGTTCGACCGTTCGATCGACGTGCAGATCTCGCGGCTGCGCAAACTGCTCGAGACCGACCCCGCCAAGCCGGCGTACATCCAGACCGTGTGGGGATTCGGCTACGTGTTCATACCCGATGGCAAATCGGTGGCATAAGCCACCGGGAAAGACGCGAGGCGTAAGACGAAAGACGTAAAAGCCGGGCTCCACCCGCAGCCGGCTCCCCATTTGCGTCTGCCGCCTCTCCCCTCTGGCCTCACGCCTCGCGCCCCATGACTCTCCTTCCGCGCAGCCTGCTGTGGCGCACGGTACTGCTGCTGGCATTGCTGATGGTGGCCGGGCATTTTGCTTCGATGGAGATTTTCCGCGCGGCCGAGCGCGAGCCGCGCGCGGTGCAGGTCGCGCAGCAAATTACCAGCGTGGTGAACCTTACGCGCTCCGCGCTGATCACCGCGAACCCCGCCAAACGCCTCGACCTGCTGCGCGACTTGTCGCAGCAGGAAGGCATCGAGGTCTATGCCGACGCGCCGAACGAGCCGGTTGAAGCGCTGCCTGAGCGGCCCATCACACGGCTGATCACGCTCGAACTGCAGCGCCGTCTCGGTGAGCACACGCAACTCCTCGGCACCCGCGGCAGCCTGCACGGCGTATGGGTGAACTTCAACATCGACGAGCTCGAGTACTGGGTGCGCCTGCCGCGCGAGCGCATCGAGCGCACCGAGCAGTTGCGCTGGATCGGCTGGGGCGTGCTGATCCTGCTGCTTTCGGTGATCGGCGCCTTTCTGATCGTCGCCCGCATCAACCGGCCGCTGCGCGAGCTGACGCGCGCGGCGGCCGCCATCGGCCGCGGCGAAACGCCGCCGCCGGTGGTGGAAACCGGGCCGGCCGAAGTGCGCACGCTGTCGCGCGCGTTCAACGAAATGGCGACCGACCTGCAACGTGCCGATACCGACCGCGCGCTGCTGTTGGCCGGCGTTTCGCACGACCTGCGCACACCGCTCTCGCGCATACGGCTGGGCGTGGAAATGCTCGACGACAGGACCGACGCCAGCCTGCGCGAAGGCATGGTGCAGGACGTCGAAGACATCGACGCCGTCATCACCCAGTTTCTCGACTTTGCGCGCATCGCCGCCGAACAGAGCAATCTCGCCGAACTCGATCTCAACGAACTGGTACACGCGGTGAGCGAGCGTTACCAGCGCCAGGGCGAACATGTCATCGCGCGGCCGGGCGCGGTGCCACTATTGAAACTGCAGGCGCTGGCGATACAGCGCCTGCTGACCAACCTGATCGACAACGCGCTGCGCCACGGCGGCGATGCAGTCGAAATCGAAACGGCAAGCGACCGCGCGGGGGTGCGCCTGTCGGTGCTCGATCGCGGACCCGGCATTCCGGCGGCCGACGCCGAGCGTATGTTGCAGCCATTCACGCGCCTGAACGAAGCGCGCAGCACGCCAGGATCGGGGCTGGGGCTCGCAATCGTCGACCGCATAGCAAAAATGCACGGCGGCAGCGTTAACCTGCTCGCGCGCGAAGGCGGCGGACTGGAAGCGCGGGTGGAATTCCCGCTCAAGCCGGCGGGGAACTGAACGGCCGATAACGCGCCGCGTGGCGCAGCGACATCAGCGCCGCACGCGCATTGACGTATTGCGCAGCCGCAACGACAGGATGCGGCCGAGCGCAAACAAAAGATCGCGTGTCAGTCCGGGATCGCTCTGCGCGAGATTGTTGAACCTCTCCTGGGTAAGGCACAGCAATTCGCCGTCGGTCACCGCCCATACATTGGCGGAGCGCGGCTCACCGTCGAAGAACGATTGCTCGCCGATCACGCTGCCGGCGCCGATCTTGGCGAGCGGGCTGATGCTGACGCCGTCGACATAGGTCACGCCGACTTCGAGCGCGCCCGCCGCCACGAAGTACAGCGAACGGTCGGCCACGCCACGCTGAATCACCACTTCGCTGGCCTTGTATGGCCGCACCGCCGTCACCGCGAGCAGCTTTCTCCACTCGGACTCGCCCCACTGCGCAAGCAGCAGGTTGTCGCCGGTATTGCCCTTGTCGCTGGCGTGGTGCCGGAATATGCCGATGTAACTGTCCATTGAGCCCTCGAAGGTGGAGGCATTGGCGCGCTCATTATAAGGCCACGCGCGGCAAAAACTGCTAGCATGGCCGCGTTTGGATCTGAACGAGCGAGGACGACGTGAAGTCGATTGCAACCATTGCCGCGCTGCTCCTGGCGGCCGCCGCTGCCACCGCTGCGGAACCGGCGCCACCCATCAATATCATATTCTCGGCAGACAACGCGTCGTGCGCGGCATGGGCCAAGTCGGCAGGCAACAAGCTGATACGCCAGCAATACGAAATGTGGGCGCGCGGTTTCGTGTCGGGGCATAACTACGCGAACCCCGCGCAGCAGGTCAAGGTCGGCACGTTTCCAGGCGGCGACGACCTCTACAAATACTTCGACCAATACTGCCGCGACAATCCGCAGCATACAGTTGTGGCAGCCGCGATCCAGCTGGTCGAACAGCTCGCCGCGCCGGCCCCTGCGGCGAAGCCCGCGCCAGCGCCAGAGCGTAAACAGCCCGCGAAAACGCCAGCGTCCGTTCCAGTTAAATAATCGGCGTTCCAGCCTGCCAGCTGGCCGGCACGCGACCATTCAGGTTAACGATTACAGCGGCTCGATCAACACCACGGCTTCGGCGGCGATACCTTCGCCGCGGCCGGTAAAACCGAGTTTCTCAGTGGTCTTGGCCTTGACGTTGACGTCGCCTGACGCCACGCCGATATCAGCCGCAATATTGGCGACCATGGCGGCGATGTGCGGCGCCATGCGCGGCTCCTGCGCGATGATGGTCGCGTCGAGATTCGCCACCCGCCAGCCGTTCTTTTTCAGCAATGCTGCGGTCTCGCGCAACAGCTTGCGGCTGTCGACCCCCTTGTATTGCGGATCGCTGTCGGGGAAATGTTTGCCAATGTCACCCAGTGCTGCGGCGCCGATCAAGGCATCGCAAATCGCGTGCAGCAACACGTCAGCGTCGGAGTGCCCGTCGAGCCCGCGCGGATGCGGAATGGTCACCCCGCCGATGATGAGGCGGCGTCCCTCGACCAGTTTATGTGCGTCAAAGCCCTGCCCGATTCTCATTTTTTCTCCATGCTGTTCAGAATCAACG
>CANJHY010000087.1:0-19297 GCA_947474275.1 Betaproteobacteria bacterium | reverse complement strand
GGCGTTTTTGCCGAGATGCCCGCCGACTGCCAGTTCCAAGATCTGCTTGCGGTAAGTGAGATCGATGAACCGCGGCGGTTTCAGTTCGGCGTAACCATGGATGAGCATGGTGTAACCGTTGGCTGCCGCGAGATCCCAGTAAAAAGTCGAATTAAAACTGTAAAAGCCGTGCTCCAGCCAGCCGCGGAACGGCATCACGTGCACCATCAGGCCGCCCGGACGCGTCAGATCGTGCACGGTGCGGAAAAACTGGCCGATGTCGAAAATATGCTCCGCGGTGCCGGCGTTGATGAGGATGTCGAACTGCTCGCCTAAAGACACCGGGTAATTGAGGTCTATCTTCAGCGCCTCCGGGGTGCCGTGAAAATCGATCGCCGTATATTTCCGGTAGTCGAGGCAGGCCCTGAAAAAAAGCTTCACCAGATCCCATGCCCGGTAATCCGTGGCGCCGGACAGGATGCCGGCCATGCGCAAATGCAGTTCTTCGCGCAGTTGCTCATCCTGCACCAAGTCGTCGATGTCCTCGGACAGCGTCTCGAACGGCACGTCGCCGTACCATGCGCCCTCGCCGAGTTCCAGGATGCTGGGCCGCGGCGGAATCAGGCCCGCGCTGCGCAGCCGCAAAAACACGGCGCGATCATTGTGGGTGATGCCCATGGAAGAACGCGCCGCGCAGACCCCTGCTACGGCAGCAGTACCGTCGAGCCGGTGGTCTTGCGCGCTTCGAGATCGCGGTGCGCCTGCGCCGCTTCTTGCAACGGATAAGTCTGGTTGATGGAGATTTTGACCGCCTTGCTTTTCACCACCGCGAAGAGATCGCGCGCCGCCGCCGTCAGGTCTTCGCGCGTCGCCGTATAGGTAAACAGTGTAGGCCGCGTCAGAAACAGCGAGCCCTTCGCCGCCAGCACGCCGGGGTTGAACTGCGTCACCGCGCCGGACGAATTGCCGAAGCTCACCAGCATGCCGCAGGGTGCCAGGCAATCGAGTGAGCCCATGAAGGTATCTTTGCCGACACCGTCATAGACGACCGGGACGCCCTTGCCCTTGGTGATCTCCTTGACGCGCTTCACGAAATCTTCGCGCGACGTGACGATCACGTGCTTGCAGCCCGCCTTCTTCGCGAGTGCCGCCTTCTCATCGCTGCCGACCGTGCCTATCACGGTGGCACCCAGGTGCTTCGCCCACTGGCACAGGATCTGGCCGACGCCGCCCGCCGCGGCATGCATGAGTATGGTGTCGCCTTTTTTGACCTTGAACGTGCGCTTGAGCAGATACCACGCGGTCATGCCCTTGAGCATGATAGACGCGGCGATCTTGTCGTCGACGCCGGCCGGGATCTTGACGACGCGCGCGACCGGCCGTATACACACCTCGGCGTAAGAGCCGATCGGGTTCGCGTAAGCGACATGGTCGCCGACTTTGAATTCCCTGACCCTGGGGCCGACCGCTTCGACGATGCCAGCACCTTCCATGCCGAGCGTCAGCGGCAACGGCATCGGGTAGAGCCCGGTGCGATGGTAGGTATCGATGAAATTGAGCCCGGCCGCGGTGGTGCGCACCCGAACTTCGCCGGCCGCGGGCTGTCCAACCTTGACTTCTTCCCAGCGCATGACTTCGGGACCGCCGGTTTCGTACATGCGAATTGCGTGTGGCATTGCCGTTCTCCGTTTTCAAATTGTGGGGAGGGGGAACTACCGTGAGCGTCCTGCCGTGAGCGTTACACATAGTAGCGGAATCTCCGGAAACCTCAAACCGCGCCGCACCGGGCTGGCGCGTGTCAGCCAGATTGCAAGTTGTAACGTTATGTAAGTCCGCTACGGGTGCTGTCTCCCAGCGCGGTCTAATGATTCGACAGCCAATTTCGGGAGCCCCTCATGAAACGCACGATTTTTGCCATTGCCGCCGCCGCCATTGCCGGCAGCGCCTGCGCCGCCAGCGATTTTGTCGATACCGCGCAGGTCATTTCGTCCAAACCCATCATCGAACGCGTCTCCGAATCGCGCCAGGAATGCGATAACGTGCCGGCGCCGCAAAAAAGCGGCAGCGTGGTCGCCCCCATCCTCGGCGGCGTCATCGGCGGCTTGCTCGGCCACCAGGTCGGCCAGGGCAGCGGCCAGACCGCCGCCACCATAGTCGGCGCAACGGGCGGCGCGGTCGCCGGGAACGTCATCGGCAACCGCGCGAGTTCGCAACCCGAGCAGCGCTGCCGCACCATCGAATCTTCGCGCGAAGTGGTCAACGGCTACGATGTCGTTTACCGCTACAACGGCCGCGATGTGAGCGTTGCCCTGCCTTACAACCCGGGCAACACGATCAAGGTCGGCGTCGCCGCCATCCTCGACGACCGCGAAGGACGCGCCGGTTCTGGCAACGACAATTACGACAACCGGCCGCAACGCCGGCGCGGCCCGCAATAATTGCGGCGGCGCGCCGCCGCGTAGTTGCACCACCTCTGCAACCTTCCAACAGGGAACCTGGCAATGCGTAAAAAGATGCGGCAACTGGGACTGCTCGCGCTCGGCATATTCATGGGCGTGGTGATTTCGCTCAATTTTCCCGCAGTGGCACAGCCCGGCGCGAGCGGAACAACCGGAACGCTGCCGATCGAGGAGCTGCGCGCGTTCACCGAAGTCTTCGGCCGCATCAAGAGCGACTACGTCGAATCCGTCGATGACAAGAAACTCATCACCCAGGCCATCTCCGGCATGCTCGCCGGGCTTGATCCGCATTCGAGCTATCTCGACAAGGAAGAGTTCCGTGAAATGCAGGTCGGCACGCGCGGCGAGTTCGGCGGCCTTGGCATCGAAGTCGGCATGGAAGACGGCCTCGTCAAGGTGGTGTCGCCCATCGACGACTCGCCGGCGTCGCGCGCCGGCATCAAGGCAGGCGACCTGATCGTCAAGCTCGACAACGTTTTCGTCAAAGGCATGAGCCTGAACGACGCGGTCAAGCAGATGCGCGGCAAGCCCGACACGCCGATCACGCTGACCATCGCGCGCAAAGGCGAAGACAAGCCGCTGGTTTTTACGCTGAAGCGCGCCGTGATAAAAATTCAAAGCGTGAAATCACAGCTGCTCGAGCCGGGCTACGCGTATTTCCGCGTCACCCAGTTCCAGGGCCCGACCGGCGAAACGCTCGCCAATGCGATCCAGAATGTATTCAGACAGAACGCCGGCCCGATGCAGGGCATAGTGCTTGATCTGCGCAACGATCCGGGCGGCCTGCTCACTGGCGCCGTCGCGGTATCGGCCGCGTTCCTGCCGAAAAATGCGCTGGTGGTTTATACCGATGGCCGCACCGAAGACGCGAAAATGCGCCTCACCGCGAGCCCGGTGAATTATCTGGGCAACGGTGCACAGGACTATCTGGCGAAACTGCCGCCCGCGATCAAGGATGTACCTATGGTGGTGCTCGTCAACGGCGGTTCAGCGTCGGCCTCCGAAATCGTCGCCGGCGCGCTGCAGGACCACAAGCGCGCGGTCATCATGGGCACGCAGACTTTCGGCAAGGCCTCGGTGCAAACCATACTGCCGCTCGGCGACGGCACCGCGATCAAGCTCACCACCGCGCGCTACTACACGCCCAACGGGCGCTCGATACAGGCGCGCGGCATAGTGCCCGACATCGCGTTGGACGACGGCACGCGCAGCGCGGCCAATCTGAAAGTGCGCGAAGCGGACCTGAGCAAGCACTTGATCAACGATCGCGAGCAGGCCGACGCGCCGGTCGCCGCCATTCCGGCCGGCAATGCATTTGGTTTCGTGCCGGCGGCGCGCCCACAGAATGTGGACGACAAGGACCTGAGGCCCGCGCCCGGTGAAGTCGTCGCCAGGGGCGACTACGAACTCGCGCAGGCAATCGCTTTTCTCAAAAGCCGCGGCACGCTGCATGCCGGCGTAAATTAGAAACCCATCTCAAAAGCACAACATCGACAAGCAACCGCCGATAAACGCCGATTGACGCCGATTTAATTCCAGACGTGTCCAATAACCAACGTCGAATGCCTTGATCTTGTCTGCGTTCATCCGCGCACCCCTCAAGGGGGTATTAAAAAGAATTCATCGGCGGTTCCAAACTGTTTTTGAGACAGCTAACAATCACTCACTGACAACAAAAAAGGCAGGGTTTTATCCCTGCCTTTTTTTCGTGCGCGGCCCGGCTTAAACCTGCGGGCGCGCTTTCTTCACATCATGGCGCGACACTTTCTTCGCCTTCTTGGCCTTGTGCGGCTTTACGGCAGGCGCGACGGCTTTCACCTGGGTAGAAGCTTGAGCGCGCTCCTTCGTCAACGTCTCCGCGCGATTGCGCATATCGGCGCGCTGTTCCCTGGTCAGCTCTTCCTTTTTTGCCGTATCGGCGGCAAAGCCTGATACGGAACCGAAAACAAAAGCCGAAGCTACGACAGCAACAAGTAACTTATTCATGGCGACTCCTCGGTGGTTGATGAATGAACGTGCCCTTGCGGGGCATGCATCCAATAACGGGGGGTTGCCGGCGGGGTTGACGGTTGCGGCGCGATGAAAAAATATTCCGGCGCCGTCTGCAAAAACGCGCCAAAGGCTGTCAAAAGCCTGTGGCGCGTATTGGTGATTACCGCGGCGGCCTGCGAAAGCAGGCGGGCAGCAGATAATCAGCGATGTCGTATTACAGTGCTTTCAGATCGCCGGCCGATGTTTTGCCGTCATTGCCTTTGGTCAATTCGTACTCGACTTTCTGGCCGTCCTTCAGCGTGCTCAAGCCGGCTTTTTCCACGGCCGAAATATGCACGAACACATCTTTCGAGCCATCATCGGCCTCGATGAATCCGAATCCCTTGGTTGCGTTGAACCATTTCACTGTTCCTGTAGCCACAGACATCTCCTGGTGTAGTTGAATGCCAGCCCGCGCGGTTTTTGCGGATCCAGACTGACAGGGCGACAGTCTACTCCTCAATGCGGCGGGCTACGAACGGAATCTGCGGGCGGCACGCAGGCGCCGCGCATTGTCCGCGGTCGCCGGATCGCATGTTATGGTCACCGCAGGTGCGCGGAAATGCAGAAAGGATGGCGCGGGTGCTGAGCTTATTGCTGTCTACGGCCGCTTATTTCGCCGCCAGCTACCATATCAAGCGCTATCTGGACGAAATCGGGGCGCCCACGGGCCTTACGCGCAGCGCGCTGACATTTTGCGCCGCCATCTTGATCGCCTACAGCGTGGCGGCTGCTGCGGAATGGATACTTGGCTGACGGCACTCAGGCTGCGAATAAAGCGGCCGCGTCTATTCACCGCGAATCCCGGCGATGCGCGCCAACTCCTGCCACTTCGCCATTTCGACGGCGACATACTTGCCGAGTTCCGCCGGCGTCTTGATCGCCGGCTCGGCGCCCTCGCTGATAAAACGCTTCTCGGTGTCGGGCGCCTGCAGCACGGCCCTGGTTTCAAGGTTGAGCCGATTGACTATCGCTGCCGGTGTGCCGCGCGGCGCCACGACCCCCCACCAGTTCGCGGTCTGGTAACCCGGCACGCCGGATTCGCCTATGGTCGGCACGTTGGGCAGGATGCTGCTGCGCGCAGCGCCGCTCACCGCCAGTGCGCGCAATTTGCCCGAGCGGATAAAACTCGTCGTCTGTATCAGCGAACCGAGGGTCAGTTGCACCTGTCCGCCCACGGTATCGATCAGCGCCGGCGAGCCGCCCTTGTATGGCACGTGAACCATATTGGTTGCCGTCATATGTTTGAAGAGCTCCATGCCGAAATGCCCATTGCTGCCGACGCCGGTGGATGCATAGGCCAGTTGGCCGGGCTTGGATTTCGCCAGCTCGACGAGTTCCTGCACCGTATTCACTGGCACACTGGGATTGACCACCAGCACGTTGGGGCCGACGCCGAGCATCGCCACCCATGCGAAAGACTTGAGCGGATCGTACGGCAGTTTGTGGATGATCGGATTGGTCGTGAACGACGTCGAGATCACCAGCAGCGTGTAGCCGTCGGGCTGCGCATTCGCCGCGATTTCACTGCCGATGATGGAATTGCCGCCGACGCGGTTGTCGACTATCACCTGCTTGCCGAGACGCTCGCCCAGGCCAGTGGCGACCACGCGGCCGACGATATCGTTGCTGCCGCCCGCCGGGAACGGCACGATCAGGCGCACCGGGCGCTCCGGATAGGTTTGCGCCAGCGCGCTTGCGGCGGCAACCAGCATCAGGGAACAAACAACCGCGACAAGCCTGAAGCGCTGCATGGATCTCCTCTCTATTTTCCTAGAAATCTTTAATTCGTCGTCATAGCCTCGCGTGCGGGTATCCAGAAGCCAATTGACTTCCCCGGGTTTCCGCCTGCGCGGGAACGACGCAGGGGATGGCGTGCCACCCGAATTAACAATAAAACAGCGGTAACACGTCCGGCCGCGCGGCCGTTATTTTTTGGCGGCCAGCATTTCCAGGATGCCGCGCATCGCCAGGTAGTAACCGAAGATGCCGCAGCCGGTCACCACCGCGCGGCTGACACGCGCGATTTCCGAATCGCGCCCGCGCCGCGCCGGGTTCGAAATATGCAGCTCGACGGTCGGGAAACGCACCTGCGCGATCGCCGCCATCAGTGCCGGATGCCCTGTCGTATAACCCGCCGGATTGATGATGGCCGCATCGACGCCGGCATCGTGCGCCGCGTAGAACTTGTTGATGACTTCGCCTTCGAGGTTCGAGTGAAAAATCTCGACCTCGACGCCTAGCTCCTTCGCGTACTTGCGGATGTGCTCGTCGTACTCCGGCAACGTCATGGGGCCGAACACGTCGATTTGCGCCTTGCCGCGCATGTTCATGCCGGCGCCGTGCACGATCAGTACTTTAGCCATTGCTCACTCCCCAGTTGAATGCATCGCGGATATGATGGTTTCCGCTGCTCGATTGCAGAATAGCAGAATTCTATCCGCCCGATTTTTCACCATTCGCAATTTTCACCATTCGCAATTGACCCCGTCCGATGGCGGGCGTAGCATGAAATCGAGCGACCGGTTGCACGGGCATATCATCGGCAACATCCGCGGTCGCGCCTGCTTCCAGTTTCGTCGCTATTTACCGGAGGTCCGTCATGGCTGACCGTCTCATCAAAAAAATCATTGAAGGCCAGGAGGTCGTGACCTCCACCGCCGACACCACCGTCGCCGACGCCGCCCGCCTGATGCGAGAGAAGCACATCGGCGCCGTGATCGTGGTCGAGAACGGCAAGCTGGCCGGCATCTTCACCGAACGCGATGCGCTGTTCCGCGTCGTCGCCGAAGGACGCGACGTGCAAAACACGCGGCTAGCGGATGTCATGACGCGCAACCCGCAGACCGTCAAACCCGACCAGCCGTTCTCGATTGCCCTGCAGATGATGTACGGCGGCAAGTTCCGCCACGTGCCGGTGGTCGAAGACGGCCGTCCCGTCGGCATCATTTCCGCGCGCGACGCGCTCGGCCCCGAACTCGAGGCCTTCGTCTACGAATTGCTGCGCCAGGAGCAGGTCGAAAATATTCTGGCTTAGGGTTTCCAGCAGCTTTCTCTGCGCCCGCCGCGGCGGGCGCGTTTTTATGCGCCGCGTGCGAAAATCGAACCATCCCCTGTTAACCAAAGGAAGAACTCATGGCCACCTCAAACAAGGTCGCGGTCGTCACCGGCGCGGGCAGCGGCATCGGCAAAGCCAGCGCGCTGGCGCTGCTGAAAGCGGGCTACAGCGTTGCGCTCGCCGGCCGGCGCGCTGAATTGCTGGAGCAGGCCGTCGCCGAATCGGGCGCGGGCGCCCGCGCGCTCGCAGTGCCAACCGACGTCGCCAAGCCCGCTGACGTCACCGCGCTGTTCGCGAAGACCAAAGAAAAATTCGGCAGCGTCGACGTGCTGTTCAATAACGCGGGGACCAACGCGCCGGGCATCCTGTTTGAAGACCTGACTTACGAAAAATGGCAGGCGGTGGTCGACGTCAATCTCACCGGCATGTTCCTGTGCGCGCAGGCGGCTTTCCGCATCATGAAGAGCCAGACGCCGCGCGGCGGCCGCATCATCAACAACGGCTCGATCTCGGCGCACGCGCCGCGCCCGGACTCGGCGCCTTACACCTGCACCAAGCACGCGGTCACCGGCCTCACCAAATGCATTTCGCTCGACGGCCGCAAGTACGACATCGCGTGCGGGCAGATCGACGTCGGCAACGCAATGACCGAGCTCGCTGCGCGCATGTCCAAAGGCGTCAAGCAGGCGAACGGCGAAGTCGCAATCGAAGCGATGATGGACGTCAAAGAAGTCGCCAACGCCGTCGTGCATATGGCTGACCTGCCGCTCGCCACCAACATCCAGTTCATCACCATCATGGCCACCAAGATGCCGTTTGTCGGACGTGGGTAGCGTACTGCCCGGGGCCGCGTGTTGACCCCGGCCGCGTGGCTGTGGATACCCATCACCATAGCGGCGGCGCTGGCGCAGACCGCGCGCAATGCCGCGCAGCGCCACTTAACGGCGTCGCTCGGCACGCTGGGTTCGACGCTGGTGCGCTTTCTGTATGGTTTGCCGTTCGCGGTGCTCTGGTTGCTGGGCGTCTACTTCGTCGGCGAATTTCCGCTGCCCGCGCCGAACGTGGCGTTCATCGGCTGGGTGGTGGTCGCCGCGCTGACGCAGATCGCGGCCACCGCGCTCCTGCTGCGGGTCATGGCCGAGCGCAACTTCTCACTCGGCATCGCTTATTCGAAAAGTGAAGCGCTGCAGGTCGTCGTCTTCGGCCTCGTTTTCCTGGGCGACGCGGTTACGCTGACCACGATAACCGCAATCGCTTTCGGCACGCTCGGCGTCCTTTTGCTCTCCCCCATCGACCGCAAAAATCCGTTGCGCACGATGATCGCGGGCTGGACCACGCGTCCGGCCCTGCTCGGCGTATTGTCGGGTGCCGCCTTCGGCATCGCCGCGATCGGCTATCGCGGCGGCGCACTGGCGCTCGAAGGCGCCGCCTTCCCGATGGCGGCGGCGTACACGCTGGTCGCAGCACAAACACTGCAAACCGTGCTGCTGGTCGGCTGGCTGCTGGTGCGCGACGCGGCAGTGGTGGTGCGGGTTTGCCGCGCGTGGCGCGCTTCACTCTTCGCCGGACTGATGGGCGCGACTGCTTCGATGGGCTGGTTTACCGCGATGGCCATCGAACCGGTGGCGCACGTGCGCACGCTGGCCATGATCGAATTGCTGTTCGGCTATGTGGTGTCGCAGCGCATTTTTCGCGAGCGGGTGACGCCGCTCGAAATCACCGGCATGGTGCTGCTGACCATCGGGCTCATCGTCGTGACCCTCGGACGCTGATCACGCGAACCATGCACCGGACTGCACAGGAGCGCCGCAAGAAGCGCATGGCCGCCAAGCCGTGGTTTCTGTACCTGATCGAATGCCGCGACGGCAATCTGTATACCGGCATCGCTATCGATGTAGCGGCGCGTTACTCCGCGCACGCGAAGGGCAAGGGTGCGCGCTATACCCGCTCGCATCCGCCGCTGGGCCTGCTGGCAGTACTCGAATATCCCGATCGCGCGAGCGCATCGTCGGCTGAATACGCGATGAAACAGATGTCGGCAAGTGAAAAACGCGCCTACGCTTTGCTGCTGGCGCTGGGCGGCGCGGCGGCCGGCGTCGAACGTCTATAATCGCGGATTGACCGACGCTCGCAACTTCCTGCGTGCACACAATCGAAAGGATTTTCATGTCTGCCACCACCACCGCTTCCGGCCTCGTCTACGAAGAACTCGCCGTCGGCGCCGGCGCTGAAGCCGCCGCCGGCCAGCGCGTCACCGTGCATTACACCGGCTGGCTCACCAACGGCACCAAGTTCGACTCCTCCAAGGACCGCGACGATCCGTTCGAATTTCATCTCGGCCAGGGCCAGGTCATCAAGGGCTGGGACGAAGGCGTTGCCGGCATGAAAGTCGGCGGCAAGCGCAAGCTGACCATCCCGCCTGAACTCGGATACGGCGCGCGCGGTGCGGGCGGCGTGATTCCGCCGAACGCGACGCTGGTATTCGAAGTCGAACTGCTCGGCGTATAGGCGCGGCCGGACTGCAATTGCTGCGCGCACTGGTCACCGGGTTCGAACCTTTCGGCGGCGCCAGTCTTAACGCTTCTTACGAAGCCGTGCGCCGCCTGCCGCCGCGCCTGGGAGCGCTCGATATCGTCACCGCGCAACTGCCGACTTCGTATGCGCATTCCGGCACGGCGTTGATGCGGGAGATCGAGCGGACCGAACCCGCCATCGTTTTGTGCGTCGGCGAAGCCAGCGAGCGCACGGCGCTCAACATCGAACGCGTCGCGATCAACATGCAAACTGCGCGCATCGCCGACAACGACGGCGCGCAACCGCACGACGTGCGGATAATCGGCGGCGCGCCGTCCGCCTACTTTGCAACGCTGCCGATCGTGGCCATACACGAGGCGCTGATCGAAGCAGGACTGCCGGCGGTTGCTTCAAATAGCGCCGGCACTTTCGTCTGCAATCACGTGTTCTACACCCTCATGCATTGCGGCGCCGGCAACGCCAGAAAATTTCGCGCCGGCTTTCTGCACGTGCCAAGTTGGCGGAAAGACTCGTGCGAGCACGAGTCAGCGGCCGGCAGCGCGGCGCCGATGACGCTCGACGACATCGTGCGCGGCATTGGCATCGTACTCGCCACCACTGCCGTGCGGTAACGCCGGACGTCCCGCGCTCGCCGGCCCGAAAAAAGCTATGATGTCGGCCTGCTTCTAATTCGTACTCAAGCGCCGCGCACGGCGACAACAATCAGGGAGAGGTCATGAAAGTTTGCATATTCGGCGCCGGCGCCGTGGGCGGCAACATCGCCACGCGTTTGATGGCGGCAGAGTGCTGCGAAGTTGCGGTGGTTGCGCGCGGCGCGCAGTTGCAGGCAGTCCGCGCGCGCGGCTTCTTGCTGCGCATGGGCGGCCAGGAAATCCACGCCAAACCCGAAGTCGCCACCGATGATCCCTCGACCTTGCCGCCGCAAGACGTGGTGCTCATAGCGGTCAAAGCCACCGCCGCGCTCCCTGCCGCCGCAGCGGCCATCGGCAAACTGATCGCGCCCGGCGGCTGCGCGGTGTTTCTCAACAACGGCATTCCGTGGTGGTGGCAGCACGGGCTCAAAGGCGGCGGCGGCACGCTGTCGCTGCTGGACCCTGAGGGCGCGCTGTGGAACCACGTCAAGCCGGAACGCACGCTGGGTTGCGTCGTGCATTCGCCGAACGACCTCGTCGAGCCCGGCATCATCGTGCATACGGGCCCGAACCACCTCATCATCGGCGAGCCGGACGGTTCGTCGAGCGCGCGGCTCAATACCGTTGTCGAAATGCTGCGCGGCGGCGGCATCGACGTGCGTGTGTCGAACGAACTGCGCCGCGACATCTGGCAAAAGCTCGTGCTGAACGCGTCGGGCAACACGCTCGCCGCGATGACGCGCAGCGATCTCGGCGAGCTAGGCACCGATCCCGGCCTGTGTGAATTGTCGATCAAGGTGATGCGTGAAGCGCTCGCCGTCGCCGCGGCACATGGCTGGGACCTCACCGCTGAAATGGACGTCGAGAAACTCGCGCGCCGCGGCAAGCCAGGTCAGCGCCCGTCGATGCTGCAGGACGTGACGCAACATCGCGCGCTCGAAGTCGAAGCGCTGCTCGGCCAGATTCAGGCGTTCGCGCGCGAACTGAAAATCGCCACACCCAGCATCGACGTCATCCTGCCGCTGCTGCGCGGGCTCGACCGCGGGCTGCGCGCAGCGTAGCGGAACATTTGCACATGCTGAAACTATGGGGCCGCCAGTCGTCGGGGCGCACGCAGAAAGTATTGTGGACGCTCGCCGAGATCGGGCTTGAGTTCGAGTTCATCCTCGCCAGCGCCGAGATGGGGCCGGCCGGCCACGTGTCGAAAGGCAACAAACCTTTCGGCGTCGTCGACACACCCGAGTACCGCGCAAAAAACCCCAACGGCCGCGTGCCGACCATAGACGATGACGGGTTCGTACTGTGGGAGTCGAACTCCATCATCCGCTACCTGGCGATGCAGTACGCGCCGGACATGTTGTACGGCAATGACATCAAGACCTTCGCTTCCGCGAGCCGCTGGACCGATTGGGAAAACAACGAGCTCTTGCCGCCGCAACACGATATGGCGATGCATCTCATCCGGCTGCCGGAAAGCCAGCGCGACCCGCAGGTGCTGGCAAAGGCTTGCGCAAAATTCGCGCGCGCCATCGCCATCGCCGACGAGCAACTTGGGCGCACCCGCTACATCGCGGGCGAGCGTTTCACTTACGGGGATATTCCGCTAGGCCTGCGCGTGCATCGCTGGCACGTGCTCGGACTCGCGGCCGAGACGCCGCCTAACATCGCGCGTTGGTACGCGGAGATGAAAGCACGGCCCGCGTTCAATCGCTGGACTGCGGACCCGGCGCACCACCTCGAAGGATAATGCCCGCAAAAAATTGCGTCGTTCCCGCGTCGGCGGGAACCCAGGAGATTTAGATGTACTGGATGCCCGCCGGCGCGGGCATGACGATTAAAGCGAAGCTCTTAACCCGACTTGCGGTTCGATTCCTTGATGATCGCTTTACGATTCTTGCGACCGAGCACCTTGTTGAGACGCGCCTGCACTGCGTTCACCGAATGCGCGCCGCATTTCGTGCATTCAGATTGCATCACGCCAGACGCCACCGCTTTGGCGCCGCCGAATGCTTTCGGATCGGCCACTTCGGCCATCTGCTTCAAAGTCTCTTCGCCGCATTTCCAGCAGGTGAGATCGGTCATGACTTTCGCTGTTGCGATTTGCGCTTCCATGGTGTGTTCCTTCGTTCGTAAGTTTTACCGGCGGCCTGCCACAGGCAATCGGAGACAATAGGCGACCACTATTAGGCACTCCCATCACTCAACGGCAATGCGACGCCGTTGCTGCGCGCGCGCTGCCGCTGCGATAAGATGACGAACTCGGGAAATGCATAGGGGCGCGACCTGCCGCCCGTCTGCGTGACCAGGATAAATGGCGTGGCGGCCCGGACTGTAACCCACTACCGCCATCAGCGGAAAACAATCGGGCGTTTCGAGGAGCAAAAATGCGCGCAGCACGCTTAATAACCGTTTTTACGGCCGCTTTGTTGACTATGCTGGCGGCACCGGGCGCCTCGGCGCAGGCCTACCCGTCGAAACCGATCAAATTGATTTCGCCTTATCCGCCGGGTGGCGGCACGGATGCGGCAGCGCGCATCATCGCGACGGCGCTCGGCGAGCAGCTCGGCCAGCAAGTGGTGGTCGATACGCGCGGCGGCGCCAGCGGCCTGATCGGCACCGAACTCGCCGCCAAGTCGGCGCCCGACGGTTACACCATAGTGCTCGGCAATGTCGCGCCGCTCGCCATCCTGCCCGCCGCTACGCCCAAGCTGCCGTACGATCCCATCCGCGATTTCAATCCGATCAGCCTTATCGCGTTGTCGGATTACGTGCTCACCGTGCATCCTTCGCTGCCCGCGAAAAACATCAAAGAGTTGATAGCGCTGGCCAAAGTCAATCCGGACAAATTGACTTACGCATCCAGCGGCAGCCTCGGCGCGCCGCATCTCGCGGGTGAACTGCTAAACCTGCTGGCGAAAGTGAAGACCATGCACATCCCGTACAAAGGCAACGGCCCCGCCGCCATCGCCGTGATGTCCGGCGAAACGACCATGATGTTCGGCACCGGCCCGTCGGTCGTGCCACACGCGCACACGGGCAAGTTGCGCATGCTCGCGACCACCGGCCCCAAACGCACCCTGCCGGACCTGCCCGCCATGAATGAAATACTGCCGGGCTATGACGTCACGCAATGGTACGGGCTGCTGCTGCCCGCGGGCGCGCCGAAGGAAGTCATCGAGCGCCTGCACAAGGAAATCGTGCGCGCCATCGCCAACCCGAAAATCGCCCAGCTTTATACCAACCTCGGCACCCAGCCGCTGACCAACACGCCGGAAGAATTTCTCGCTTTCATCAAGGCGGAAAAAGACAAATGGGGCAAGGTGATTCAGACGGCCAACATCAAAGCCGACTAAAGCGGGAACGGGGAACGGGGAACGGGTCAATGCTTTTACCCATCGCTCATCACACATGACTCATCACCAGCGAAATGGAGCAGCGCGAGTGAGCGAAACAATCGACGAATTCGAATTTTTTCTCGACAAGCACTGGTCGGACGGGCTGCCGGTCGTCACGCCGACCGAGGAGCGCGTCGCGCGCATGCTCGCCGCCACGCGCCGCGCCCCGGATGAAGTCGTCGGCCTGATTCCGCCGGCGATGGAACCGGCCACCGTGCGCACCGTCGCTATCCACGCGCTGATGGCGGGCTGCAAACCCGAATATCTGCCGGTAGTACTGGGCGGCATCGCACTCATGCTGCGCGAGGAATTCAACCTGAACGGCGTGCAGGGCACCATGCACGGCGTCGCTCCGCTGATGGTGGTGAACGGCCCCTACGCGCAAAAAATCGGACTGCACGGCGGCAACGGCTGCTTTGGCCCGGGCTTTCGCGCCAACGCCTCCATCGGCCGCGCGATCCGGCTGATGCTGCTGAATCTCGGCGGCGGCATTCCGGGTGTCGGTTCAGCCACCGTGTTTTCCACACCGCTGCGCTACACCGCTTGCCTGACCGAAAACATGGAACGCAGCCCGTGGGAGACGCTCGCGGTATCGCGCGGCTATGCAACCGACGACAACGTGATCAGCTGCGCGATGGTCGAAAGCCCGCGCCTCTGCTACGACGACGTCAGCCAGGAACCTGAGCGGCTACTGACCGGCATCGCCGACTCGATGGCCGCCATGAGTTCGTGGAACATGCACGTGCGCTCCGACATGGTGGTGGCGATGGGCCCGGAACAGGCGACGATCTGCGCGCGCGCGGGACTTAGCCGCACCGACGTGCACGGCAAGCTGATCGAGATGGCGCAGCGCAAAGTCGGCGACCTGAAACGCGGCGGCAACTGGCGGCGCGAACGCGCGCTCAAAATCAATATCGACCCCGACGACGACAATGCGATGGTGCCGGTGATCAAAGACCCGCGCGACCTTCACCTGATCGTCGCCGGCGGCTGGGGCCCGCTCACCGCGGTGTGCCACGGCTGGGGTGGCGGCAGCCGCGCAGTTCACGGCACTTACGATATCTAAATCTTGAACCGCGATGGACGCAAAGGACGCGAAGGAAGGCGATAAGAAAAAAGGGAACCGTCATTCCAGTGATTTCACTCTGTGGATTCTGGCTTTCACCAGAATGACGATTCTTTTGCTTTCCTTTGCGTCCTTCGCGTCCTTTGCGGTGAAGCTTTACGTTTTAGGCAGGAGTAAGCATTGAGCGAAGCAATCGACGAATTCGAATTCTTTCTCGACAAGCAATGGTCGGACGGCCTGCCGGTCGTCACGCCGACCGAGGAGCGCGTCGCGCGCATGCTCGCCGCCACGCGGCGCGACCCCGGCGAACTCGTCGGAAAAATTCCGCCCATGCTCGAGCCTGCCACCGTGCGCACGGTGGCGATACATGCGCTGATGGCGGGCTGCAAACCCGAATACCTGCCGGTCGTGCTGGGCGCGCTCGAACTCATGCTGCGCGAGAAATTCAACATGAACGGCGTGCAGGGCACGATGCACGGCGTCGCACCGCTGATGATAGTCAATGGCCCTTACGCAAAAACCATCGGCATCCACGGCGGCAACGGCTGCTTCGGCCCGGGCTTTCGTGCCAACGCCTCCATCGGCCGCGCGATCCGCCTGATGATGATGAACCTCGGCGGCGGCATCGCGGGCGTTGCGTCCGCCACCATTTTCGCTACCCCGATGCGTTATACCGCTTGCATCACGGAGAACATCGAACGCTCGCCGTGGGAAAGCCTTGCCGTGTCGAAAGGCTACGCCGCAGACGCCAACGTGATCACCTGCGCGATGGTGGAAAGCCCCAAGCTCTGCTTCGACGACGTCAGCCAGGAACCGCAGCGCCTGCTGACCGGCATCGCCGACGGCATGACCGGCATGGGCTCGTGGAACATGCACGCGCAGTCCGACATGGTCGTTGCCATGGGCCCGCAGCACGCCGCGATTTGCGCCAACGGCGGCCTTTCCCGCGCCGACGTGCACCGCAAACTTTGCGAGATGGCGGGCCGCAAGGTGCGCGACCTCAAGGGCGGCGGCAACTGGCGGCGCGAGCGCGCGCTGCAATTCCCGATCAAAGTCGACCCCGACGACGACGATTGCTTCATTCCGGCGATCAAAGACCCGCAGGACCTGCAGCTCATCGTCGCCGGCGGCTGGGGCCCCTGCACCGCCATCTGCCACGGCTGGAGCGGCGGCAGCCGCGCAGTCCACGGCGAGTACACCCCGTAGATCCATGACAAGCAACCGCCGATGAACGCAGATAAACGCGGATAAAATCAAAGCTGAAATGACTGAGAATCCGACTCATGAAATTCATCTGCGTTCATCGGCGTTCATCGGCGGTTCCACATTGCTTTTGAGTTAGAAAAGGAAACAATTATGGCCAACGACCTTCCATTCATCGACCCCACCGCCGGCGGCGGCAAGGCGCGCATCGCGTTAGCACCCCGCCCGATGGACCTCGCCGGCAAAACCGTCGGGCTGCTCGACAACACCAAGGAGCAGGGCGACCTGATTCTGGAAACTGTGGCGACTGCGCTGCGCGAGCGCTACGGCGTGGCGAAAGTGGTCATCCGCCGCAAAGAGCATTACTCGAAACCAGCGACCGACGCGCTGATAGCCGAGATGGCGAAGGAAGTGCAGGTGGCGGTCGCCGCCGTCGGTGGCTGAGGGTCATGCACGTTGTGCAGTGTGCACGACACCGTAGAATTCGAAAAGTTGGGGATCCCGGCGACCACTATCATCACCGCGGCCTTCACCAACGCGGCGATCTTCCAGTTTCGCGCCAAAGGCATGGACGGCCATCCCTATATCGAGCTGCCGCACCCGGTCAGCAATCTCAAGCCCGATGAGATGCGCGAGGTCACGCTGCGTTACGTTGAGCGGCTCGTCAAACAGCTGACGGCGTAATCGGCTGCTTCCGTCGCAACCGCCAACGCGACCGCACAATTCGGCGGCAAAGAAACGGACCCGGCTCAGGCTTGCAAAACCTGCCTTGACCATTCCGCGTGAGCCAGGAGCGAGCGATCGCGATCCGCCGCGCCGATCAATTGCACACCCAGCGGGAGCCCGCGCGGACCGTGGCCGAACGGCACCGTCAGACACGGCAACCGCAGCAGCGTCCACAGCAATCCAAAGGTCGGATCGCCGGTGCTGTCGATCGTGGGCGCTTCGCCTCGCGTGCTGGGTGCGAGCAGAACATCGTAATCGCGGAACGCGTCGGCAATCCGCGCGCGGCCGCGGTCGGCTGCGGCGCAACCCGCTGCGTACTGATCGCGCGTGATTTTGCCGCCGGCCGCGATGCGGCTGGTCAGGGAAGCTGAAATCAATTCGGGATGGCGTGTGCGCTCGAAGCTCAGTGCGCGAAAAAACTCGTAAGCGCTGATCTCGGTCTGGATTCGGTTCAACTCTCCAAAACCGGGATCGAGGACGAGTTCCGTAACCGGGGCGCCTGCGGCAGCGAGCTTGTGTGCGGCCCGTTCGAGATTTTCGCGAGTTGCGTCATCGGCCTCGCCCCACCACGGGGTACGGCACAGGCCTACGCGCGGGCGGGTGTTGCCGTTGCCACCGAAACGCATGGGCGGAAGGCCGGTCAACTCCTCGAGTATCAACGCCGCATCCGGAACGGTTCGCGCCAGGATTCCAATCGTGTCGAGCGATTCGGCCAGGAACTTGAGCCCGGCGCGGTTGATGAGGCCGAACGAGGGCTTGAACCCCACGACACCGCAATAGGCGGCGGGCCGGATTATCGATGAAGACGTCTGCGTGCCGAGGGCGACCGGGACCATAAAATCGGCGACCGCCGCCGCGGACCCGCTCGAGGAGCCGCCCGGAGAACGCAACGGATTCAGCGGATGGCGCGTCTTGTTGGGATGCCGGGTGGCGAATTCCGTCGAAACCGTTTTGCCCAGAATCAATCCGCCGAGCTCGCGGATCTGCGCCACGCACGCCGCATCCCAAGCCGGCACGTTGCCCTTGTAAATCGGCGAGCCGTATTCGGTCGGCATGTCGTGCGTATCGATGACATCCTTGATGCCGACCGGTATGCCATGAATGCGGGAGCGCCGGGGCAGCTTGTCGATCGCGCGCGCCGCCGCGAGCGCCTGCGCGGGATCGATGCAGGCCCAGGCTTGAACTTCACCTTCCCTGGCGGCGATGCGCTCGAGGCACGACGCCGTCAGGGCTTCGCATGTCAGCTTGCCGTCGGCGATGGCACGGGACGCTGCGGCAGTAGACAGCTGATGCGCGGCATTGACGGACTTCATCGGTTATGCAGATGCCCGCATCAACTATGCGGCCAGTGCCGGATGCCGCTCGACCCACTTCGTTTCCCGCTCGTAAGCGTGGCCGGCGCGGTAGAGCAGCGCCTCGCTGAACGGTTTGCCGACGAGCTGCATGCCCAATGGCAAACCCGCTTTGCTGAAGCCGGTGGGGATCGAGAGCGCGGGACTGCCGGTTACGTTAAAAGGCGACCGCGCTTGGCGGGCGTAGGTGCGATCGATTTCCGCGGGATCGTCGATACGGCAGGCCGGATCCAGTGCGCTCGCCGTTATCACGATGTCGATGTCCGAAAACAGCGCGTGAAACGCACGCGTGAGCTTACCGCGCACGCGCAGCGCATTGATGTAGTCCGCAGCGCTGACGAAAGCGCCCGCCAGAATGCGCTCCCGCGTGAGGCGGGCATAATCCTCTGGCCGCTCTTGCAGCCATTTTTCATGGATGGCGTAAGCTTCCGCGCTCAGTATGGCGCGGTTGCAAGCTGCGTATTCACCCAGCGGCGCGGTTTCGATTTCTTTTACGCTTGCGCCCAGCCCGGCGAATACCTTCAGCGCCGCTTCGATGCTGGCCACCATTTCCGCGTCACCCTCAAGATCGCGCGTGTAGAAGTGGCGGATGACGCCGATTCTCAATCCTTTGGCACCCTGCCCGAGGGCCGCCATGTAGTTGCCTGCGCGGGCATCGGCGCTCGCGGGGTCTAACGCATCGTGCCCGGCGATGAGATCCAGCATCAATGCGTTGTCTTTGACCGTGCGCGTCAGCGGACCGATATGATCGAGCGAGTACGCGAGCGGAAACACGCCGCGCCGGCTGACCAGACCGTACGTGCCCTTCATGCCGACGACGCCGCACATGGTTGCCGGATTGCGTATCGAACCCGCGGTGTC
>CANJHY010000086.1:0-19308 GCA_947474275.1 Betaproteobacteria bacterium | reverse complement strand
ATATTCTTCAGCACGTGCACGCCGACGATGCGCCGCATCGACAGGCCCTTGGCGCGCGCGAATTTCACGTAATCCTGCAGCATCGCCTCGCGCGTGCCAGCGCGCGTCAGCCGGATCAGCAGCGAGAGCTTGAAGAGCGCGAGGTTCAGCGCCGGCATCATCAGATGCATGATCCCGTCCCAGTTCAGAAAGCTGACCGGCACGCCGAACAGTACCGTGGTGTGGCCGCGTCCGGTCGACGGCAGCCAGCCCAGGTATACGGAGAACACCATGATCAGCATGAGGCCGACCCAGAAAGTCGGCAGGCTGAAGCCGAAGATGGAGCCGGCCATGATGGCCTTGCTATACCACGTGTCGGGTTTCATGCCCGCCACCAGCCCCAGCGGTATGCCGAGCACGATTGCCATCAGCATGGCGCACAGCGCGAGTTCGACGGTGGCGGGCATGCGTTCGAAAATCAGCTGGACTGCCGGGATATTGTGCGAGAACGAGCGGCCGAGGTCGCCGGCCAGCGCGTGTTGAAGGAACTCCCAGTACTGCACCCACATCGGTTTGTCGAGCCCGAGCGCCGCGGTCGCGCGCGCGATTTCGGCCTGGTCGGCCTGCGGATTGATCAGGATATCGATCGGATTGCCGATCGCGAACACGCCGACGAATATGAGCACCGACATCACGAGCAGCGCGATCAGGCTTTGCAGCATCCGGCGGATAATGAAGACGAGCATGGTTTTCAGTTATGAACGGCGGCTGGCAAGGGGTAGTGAATTGAGTCGTGATTTCTAATTCTTATCGCTCTAATACTATCTGCTTTTGCGTTAACTTTCATCCTGCATATTTCCGCTACTTCAATGCCGGCCGCGCGCTTCACGGTCTTGACAATTCGCGGCTGCCCGGCGGCGGCGTATATCAGGGCGCCGCGCGCACGTCGTGCGCATAGGTGCGCTCGTCGGTGCGCGGCGTATAGACAAGTCCCTTGCGTGCGGCCCAGGTGTTGACCTGAAAATGCAGCGGGATGAGCCCGGTATCGTTGATCACGAGCTCGGTTGCCTGCTGCAGCAGCTTGTCACGCTTCGCATTGTCGACCGTGGCGAGCCCCTGTTCGAGCAGCGCGTCCATAGCCGGGTTCGTATAGCGGCCCCAGTTCCAGGTGCCGAGGCCCTTGGCCGGATTATTGGTCGCAATCAGCGAACGCAAAGGATAGGTGGCCTCGCCTGTAGAGACGCCCCAGCCGAGCAGCGCCGCGCTGAACTCGACCTTGTTGGCGCGTGAAACGTAAACCGAGAACGGCAGTGTTTCGACTTTTGTCGCGATGCCGACGCGGGTCAGCATTTGCGCGACTGCCTGCACGATCTGGTCGTCGTTGACGTAGCGGTTGTTGGGGCCGTGCAGGGTGATGCCGAAGCCGTCCGGGTAGCCCGCTTCGGTCAGCAGTTTTTTCGCTCCTTCGGGATCGAAGGGTTCGGGCTTCAGATTCGGGCTGACGCCGAAAAATCCTTCCGGCACCAGTTGGCCGGCCGGGATCGCCAGGCCATCCATCACGCGCTCGACTATCGCATTGCGGTTGATCGCCTTGGAGACCGCCTTGCGCACGCGGGCGTCCTTGAATGGATTTTTCTCCAGCGGTTTACCCGCCTTGTCGGTGATGAACGGGGACTTGTCGCGGTTGGAGTCCAGGTGCAGGTGGATCATGCGGTTGGATATGGTGGTGAAAATCGCGATGTCTTTATTGGTTTTGAGCTTGGCGTAGTCGGCGGGCGGTATCGCTTCTATCATCTGCACGTCGCCCGCGAGCAGCGCCGCGACGCGGGAAGGGTCGGAGGTGATCAGGCGGAACGTCACCTTGTCCCACGGCGGTTTCGGGCCCCAGTAGTTGTCGTTGCGCGCGAGTTCGATGCGGTCGCCTTTGGTATAGCGCACGAATTTCCACGGGCCGGTGCCTATGGTGGCCTTGCCGGAATCGAAATCGGCGGCCAGCGCGCCCTTCGCCGCCACGCTCGACACGATGATCAGCCCCGACATGTCGATCGGCAGGTTCGGATAGGGCGCGCCTGTCTTCAGCCGGATGGTGTACGGATCGACGATTATTTTTTCGGTGATCGAGCGCGTGAATATGGTGAAACCGCCGGGCGTGTTGATGATGCCGGGCCGCTCGATCGAGAACGCTACGTCGGCGGCGGTGAAATCCGAGCCGTCGTGAAATTTCACGCCGCGGCGCAGTTTGAATTCCCACGTCAGGTCGTCGACCGTGCGCCACGACTCGGCGAGCCCCGGCTTCGGGTTCTGGCGCGCGTCGTTCTCGATCAGCTTGTTGAATATCTGCTCGGCAATGCTGTTGTTCGGCGCCGCGTTGTTGTTGTGCGGGTCGATCGACGTCACGTCGGCGCCGAGGCCGATCACAAGGTCGGCGGCGTGCGCGGGGGCGAGAGCGGTCAGCGCAAGCAACGCGGCAATCAGCAGGCGAAGGATCATGATCGGACTCCCGGTTAGAAAAAGGATGAAGGATGAAGGATGAATGGGCGAAGTTCTTTTTTTCTCACCCTTCCGCCTTCATCCTTGCTTGTTATTGCGGGCGGAATTCGTGGGCGAGAGTGCGCTCGTCGGTGCGCGGCGTGTAGATGACGCCTTTGCGCGTGCCCCACAGGTTCACCTGGTGGTGCAGCGGAATGATGCCGAGGTCGCCGACGCTGAGCTCGGTCGCCTGCTGTAGCAGTTTTTCACGTTTGGTGTCATCGACTGTCGCCAGCGCCTGTTCCAGCAATGCATCCATTTTAGGATTCGAATAGCGGCCACGGTTGGCGGTGCCCATGCCTTTCTTGGCATCAAAAGTCGCGAGCTGTGCCTTCAGCGGAGATGAGGCCTCGGCGGTATCTGCAGCCCAGCCGACCAGCATGAAGCTGAACTCGAGCTTGTTCGCGCGCGAGAAATACACCGCCGACGGCAGTGTCTCGACCCGCGTCTGGATGCCGATGCGCGAGAGCATTTGCGCCACGGCCTGGCAGATCTGGTCGTCGTTCACGTAACGGTCATTGGGGCCGTGCAGCGTGAGGCCGAAGCCATCCGGGTACCCGGCTTCGGCGAGCAGTTTTTTCGCGCCGTCAGGATCGAACGGTTCCGGTTTCATACCCGGCACGTAACCGAACATGCCTTCCGGCATCAACTGCCCGGTCGCCACCGCTGCGCCTTCCATGACGCGCTCTACAAGGGCCTGGCGGTTGATGGCTTTCGAAATCGCCTTGCGCACGCGCGCGTCCTTGAGCGGATTTTTTTCGAGCGGCTTGCCCGCCTTGTCGGTCACGCCCGGCGATTTGTCGCGGTTGGTGTCGAGGTGAATGAAGATCAGGCGGTGCGACACCGTGCGCGAAATCGCAATCGATGCGTCCTTGGAGAGCTTCGCCAGATCGGCGGTAGGCACGCTTTCGATGGCGCGCACGTCGCCGGCAAGCAGGCTCGCCACGCGTGACGGGTCGCTCGGGATCACGCGGAAAGTCACCTTGTCCCACGCGGTTTTGGTGCCCCAATAGCCGTCGAAGCGCGCGAGTTCGATGCGGTCGCCCTTGGCGTAGCGCACGAATTTGAAAGGCCCGGTGCCGACGGTCGCTTTGCCTGAATCGAAGTCTGCGGTGGCGGCACCTTTCGCAACCTTGCTCGAAACGATGAACACAGTACCCATGTCGTTGGGCATCAGCGGATAGGGTGTGGCCGTTTTCAGGCGTATGGTCAGCGGGTCGACGATGAGTTTTTCGGTGATCTGATTCGTATACAGCGTGAACGGTGATGGACTGTTCGGCACCAGCGCGGTGCGTTCGATCGAGAACACGACGTCGGCCGCGGTGAAATCGGAGCCGTCGTGAAACTTGACGCCTTTGCGCAGCCTGAATTCCCACGTCAGGTCGTCGATCGCTTTCCATGAAACCGCGAGTGCCGGTTTCAGCAGCGACTTCGCGTCCTTGGTGACGAGCGTCTCGAATATATGCTCGGCGATATTGTTGTTGGGCGTGAGGTTGTGATAGTGCGGATCGATTGAAGTGACGTCCGCGCCGATGGCAATGCTGATATCGGCGGCGGTCGCGGATGCGATGCTGAACAGCAGCGCAATCGCTGCGGTGACCAAGCGTAACGGCATGGAACTTCCCCCTGTAGAAGGCAGCGAAAACCAGCGCTTTCAGCATACCGTATATTCACCGGCTTGTGACCACGCCGTGAGCGTGGTTCGTGTGTTTAATCGCGTTGGGCGCGCTTAAATTGACACCCGCGAATGCCGCACCTATTCTGTGACCTTTCCCGCAGAACTGGATATTCATGGCAACCCCGCATGCCGGCGCGCCCGTCAGCGTCGAAATGATACGCAAGCTCGTCGGTTTTCCCACTGTCAGCCGCGATTCCAACCTCGAACTCATACATTTCGTGCGCGACCGGCTGGCCGCGCTGGGCGCCGAAGCGCGCCTCACTTATAACGACGAGCGCAGCAAGGCCAACCTGTTTGCGACGCTGGGCCCGCGCGGCAAGCCGGGCATAGTGCTGTCCGGCCACACCGACGTGGTGCCGGTAGACGGGCAGGCGTGGGACACCGACCCGTTTTGCGTGGTGGAAAAAGATGGCAAGCTCTACGGGCGCGGCACGTCCGACATGAAAAGCTTTGTCGCCGTCGTGCTGGCGCTGGCGCCGGAGTTCGCGCAGCGCGGATTGAAGACGCCCATACATTTCTCTTTTTCGTACGACGAAGAGGTCGGTTGCATCGGCGTCGGCCGGCTGATTGCCGATCTGGCGCAGGCGGGGATCAAGCCGCAATCCTGCATAGTGGGCGAGCCGACGCTGATGCGGCCGGTCATCGCGCACAAGGGAAAGAAAGGTTTTCGCTGCAACGTGCGCGGATTCGCCTGCCATTCCGCCTATGCGCCGATGGGAGTCAACGCCGTCGAGGCGGCAGCGGAGGCGGTCGCTTTTCTCAAGTCGATGGCGCGCCGGCATCGCGACAATGGCCCATACGATCGCGGCTTCGACGTCGCGCATACCACAGTGCACACGGGGGTGATGCGCGGTGGCACCGCGCTCAACATCGTGCCGCACGAATGCACTTTCGATTTTGAATTCCGTCATCTGCCCGGCGACGACCCGGACGCGCTGTTCGCGGAATTCAGGAATTACCTGGACACCAGCCTCGTCCCGGAGATGCGCGCGGTGCATGCCGATTCCGGATTCGAGATCGTGCCGCTTTCGGTACTGCCTGCGCTGGATAACGGGCCCGAAATGGAAGTGGTCGGCCTCGCGCAGGAGTTGTCGGGCAACAGTGACATCGGAAAGGTTTCATACGGTACGGAAGGCTCGCAGTTCCAGCGCGCCGGCATTCCGACGGTGGTGTGCGGGCCCGGTTCCATCGAGCAGGCGCACAAGCCGAACGAATACGTGGCAATCGAGCAGGTGGAGAAATGCGAGCAGTTTATCCGGCGCTTGATGAACCACGTGTGCGCCGCCTGAGGCAAAACGTCTAGCGGTCGGTGAGGGCCACCCAGGTTTCGTCCTGCTGGTGGTCGCGCTCGAACTTCAGGAAGTCGTAGTAGCCGCAGCGCGGTTCGGCGGGATAGTCGCGGCACAGCTTGGGCCGTGCTTCGTATATCGTGCATTGCCGCTTCTTGGTGTCGAAGAACGTGCAGATCTTGCCGAACAACTTGTCTTTTTGGTGGCGTAGGCTGCGCACTTTTTCGTCGCGGTCGTACTTGGTGAAACGGTCTTCCGCCTGCTGGTAGCTCACTTCGAAGTGTTTTGCCAGGCGCGCGACGTCGCGCTTGCCGACCTCGATGATGTCATAGCTGCAGCAATAGCCGGGGCATTTCAGGCAATCGTAGTGGACGCGGGGTTTGGCGGCGGCGGCCTGCTTGACGATGGGAATTACGCGGTGTGGTTTAGCCATGACTCTCTAGGGTAGATGAACACGCGCTGCAATTTCGGCGCGCAGGTTATTGTACGACAAGCGATGCGCCGTTGAAATACCACGAAGAGGGGCTGCGCGCGACGCAAGGTGGTCCGACCGACGCCCTGACCGATACGGTAGGCGGGCGAATTCAGCTCGCCTATTCGAGCGCACCGTTCGCAATGCCAGTAGCGCGCCCCGATAACGCGCGTGTGCTTGCGGTCAGCACCGCCGGGCGTTCCAATGCGTTACACCAGGTGCCGACAATCGCGGAATCCGGGGTGCCAGGGTTTGACGCCAACCCGTGGTTCGGACTGTTCGTTCGCACGGGAGTCCCGTTCCCCGTCATCCGGAAAAATCAATTCCACGGTCAATAATCTCTACGGCGAGATGAAAAAGCGCGTCAAGGACTCGGAAGTGATCGTGTGCGGGAGTGGGCGGCACAACATCGATGACTACATGCCGGACCGCCGCGTGAATGAAGCACTGGCGTTTCTGTAGAAGCGTTTTCCGGGGGATTTTGCCTGGAACAGGCGGCTACTCCTGCTTCAACCCCGCATCCCTGATCATCTTCGCATAGCGGGTCAGCTGAACCTTCATGAAGGCGCCGAACTCCTCCGGGGTTCCGCCCGCCGGATAGGCGCCTTCCTGCGTGATGCGTTTGCGGATGTCGGGATCCGCCAGTGACTTGTTGATGGCCGCGTTGAGCAGTATCACGATCTCGCGCGGCGTCTGCGCCGGGGCCAGCAGACCGTACCACACCACGATCTCGTAGCCGGGCAGACCCGACTCGTCGAGCGTCGGCAGGTCGGGGAACAGCGGAGAGCGCTTCAGGCTGCTCGCGGCGATCGGCCGCAGCTTGCCGGCCTGGATGAAACCGAGCGAGCTTGCCGCACCCGTGAAGGCGAGATCGACCTGTCCGGAGGCGAGGTCGCTCATGAAGAGCGCCGTCCCTTTGTACGGGATATGCACGATATCTACTTTAGCCAGGGTTTTGAACAGTTCGCCCGCGAGGTGCGGCGCGCCGCCTTGTCCGGACGAGGCGAAGTTGAGCTTGCCGGGCCGGGACCGCGCTAGTGTGATCAACTCCTTCGTGGTGGCGGAGGGTACTGAAGGGTGCACGACCAGGATGTAGGGAATCAGGTTGAACAGCGCGACGGGTGTGAAGTCGCGCAGCGGGTCGTAGGGCAATTTCGCGCCGTAGACCGGGTTGATCGACAGCGGCCCGGAACTGCCCCATAGCAGTGAATAACCGTCCGGCGCCGCGCGCGCGACGATCTCCGTGCCGATGGCACCCGTCGCACCGTCACGGTTGGTGACGACGAATTGCTGGCCGAAGGTTTCGCCCAGTTTTTGCGCCGCGGCGCGGGCGAGGATGTCCGTGGCGGCGCCGGGCGAGAACGGCACCATGATCGTTACAGCCTTGCGCGGGTAAGTCTGTCCTGAACTCGTTGAAGTGGCCTGTCCCCACGCGGCCGCTGCCGGCATGAGTGCTAGCGCGGTCAGCGTCAGCAGGTAACAAGCAGCGGGCATGATTTGGCCAGCCCGATGTCGGTTATCAGCGTCCGGCAAGCTGGAGAAGTTCGACATGGCGACTCCGGAAAAATGGTAAGTTTAAGCGATCGATCATGATCGAAGTCACCTTTGGTCCCTTCTCTCTTCAGGAGGAAGGCTGGAGATGAGGGTGCAGGTTAAAGAGTAAACTTTTTATGCCGAGTGAGTCCGTGATACGTCTTTCCGCTTTTGCGCTGCTCCAGTGTGCCACGTTCCTCCTGCTGTCAGCGCCTGCCCTGGCGCAGCACTATCCCTCCCGGCCGATCCGCTTCGTAGTGCCGTTTCCGCCCGGGGCCGCGACCGATGCGCTCGCGCGCATCATCGGCCAGAAACTCGCCGAGAGCGTGGGCCAGCCGGTGGTCGTCGACAATCGGGCGGGTGCCGGCGGCACCCTGGGAACCGATGTCGTTGCGAAAGCCGTGCCCGACGGCCACACGCTGCTCATGGCCGGCGCCGCGCATGCCATCAACGCGAGCCTGTATACCCGTCTGCCGTTCGATCCGCAGCGGGATTTCGTCGCGGTGACCCTGGTGGCCTTTCTGCCCAACGTATTGGTCGCCCACCCGGGCGTGCCGGCGGGCAATGTTCGCGAGCTGATCGCGCTGGCCCGGGCACGCCCCGGCCAGTTTAATTACGCGTCCGGCGGCAGCGGATCGACGGCGCACCTCGCAATGGAACTCCTGAAGACGAACGCCAGCATTGATGTGGTGCACGTGCCCTATAAGGGAGGTGGCCAGGCGATGAACGATCTTCTGGGCGGGCAGGTGTCGCTGCTGTTCACAAGCCTGTATTCCGCCCAGCCGCAGGTGAAGGCGGGCAAGCTGCGCGCGCTGGGTGTCGCGAGCGCGAAGCGCACCCCGTTCGCGCCGGAACTGCCGACGATCGCCGAGTCGGGGCTGCCCGGCTACGAGGTCATCGCCTGGTACGGTGTGATGTTGCCGGCTCAAACGCCGCCCGCCATAGTCACGCGCCTGCACGCCGAGATCGCGAAGGGCTTGAAGACGCCCGACAGCGCGGAGCGCTTCGCCGGGCAGGGCGCCGAGCTCGTCGTCAATACCCCGGCGGAGTTCGCCGCTCACGTACGCGCCGAGTTCACCAGGTGGGCGAAGGTCATCAAGGCGACGGGCGCGCGGGTGGATTAGAGCGCGTATCCGAGGCACACCACCTAGCCGGTGGCGTCGATGGTCTGCGCGGTATCGCCCTTTGGCATTCCGATCTCGTGATGTGCGGCTACCCGCGCGGCGCCGGACGCGTTCAGTGGTGAAGAATCTTGGACAGGAACTGAACGGCCCGCTCGGAACAGGGGTTGCCCCGTTTCGAGCGGAGCCTGCGCAATTTTAGTGATGGAGAATTTTTGACAGGAACTGAACTGCGCGTTCGGAACGGGGCTTGCCGAAGAAGTCGGCTTTTACCGCGTCTTCGACGATTTCGCCCTTGTCCATGAATATCACGCGGTGCGCGACCTTGTTCGCGAAGCCCATCTCGTGGGTGACCACCATCATGGTCATGCCTTCCCTGGCGAGTTCGACCATCACGTCGAGCACCTCGTTGATCATTTCGGGGTCGAGTGCCGAGGTCGGTTCGTCGAACAGCATCGCGATGGGGTCCATCGACAGCGCGCGCGCGATGGCGACGCGCTGCTGCTGGCCGCCCGAGAGCTGCCCGGGGTACTTGTCCTTTTGTTCAATGAGCCCGACGCGGTCCAGCAGTTTGAGGCCGCGCTCAACAGCCTCTTCCTTGGGCCGCCCCAGTACCTTGATCTGGCCCAGCGTCAGGTTTTCGGTGATCGATAGGTGAGGGAACAGCTCGAAGTTCTGGAACACCATGCCGATGCGGGAGCGCAGCTTCGACAGGTTGGTATCTTTCGCCGCGACCGATACGCCGTCGACGATGATGTCGCCTTTCTGAAAGGGTTCAAGGCCGTTGACCGTCTTGATCAGGGTCGATTTACCCGAACCCGAAGGCCCGCATACCACGACCACCTCGCCTTTGGATACCTGCGTGGTGCAGTTGGTCAGCACCTGAAAGCTGCCGTACCACTTGCTGATGTTCTTGATTTCAATCATGGCGGGTGTAGTGGACATTGCGGAACCTCAGCGGATGATGGCCATTCTGGCTTGCAGCAGTTTCACGAGATAGGACATGGAAAAGCAGATAACGAAATACACCAGCGCGGCAAAGGTGTACATCTCGATCAGGCGGTAGTCACGATTGGCGATTTTCGCGGCCGCGCCCAGAAAGTCGGTGACCGAGATCACGTAGACGAGCGAAGTGTCCTGGAACAGGATGATGGTCTGCGTCAGCAATACCGGCGTCATGTTGCGGAATGCCTGCGGCAGCACGATGGTGCCCATGGTCTGCCAGTAATTGAGTCCCAGCGCCTGGCCGGCGGCCACCTGGCCGCGGGGTATCGACTGGATGCCGGCGCGCATGATTTCGCAGTAATACGCCGCTTCGAACAGCATGAAGGTGATGACGCAGGACATGAACGCTCCGACCGCAACGGGCCGCGCGGCGCCTATGATCCACGCGCCGACGTATGGCATCAGGAAATAAAACCAGAAAATCACCAGCACCAGCGGCACGGCGCGCATCATGTTGACGTAGGTTCCGGCGACGATTGACAAGAGGCGGAAGCGCCCCATCCGCATCATGGCGAGTATCGTGCCGAAAAATATGCCGCCCGTCATCGCAATCAGCGTCAGCGTGACGGTAAAAGTCATGCCCTCCTTGAACAGATAAGGCAGCGTGCGCTGGATGACTTCGAAATCGTAACCTGCGTTCATGCGGTCAATGCCCGGGCGTGATCTGGGTGGGGCTCGCGATGAAGCCCGGTACGCGTATTTTGTTCTCGAGCTTGCGCATGAGGAGCACGATGACGAGATTCGTGACCAGGTAGATCACCGTCGCCGCGGAAAATGCCTCGAACACCTTGAACGAGAATTCCTGCATGGCGCGCGCACGCCCGGTCAGTTCCAGCAGGCCTATGGTCAGCGCGACCGACGAGTTCTTGATGATGTTGAGGAACTCGGAGGTCAGCGGCGGCATCACGATGCGAAAAGCCATCGGCAGCAGCACGAAGCGGTAGGTTTGCGGCAGCGTGAGTCCGATCGCCATGCCCGCCATGCCCTGTCCGTGCGGCAGCGACTGGATGCCGGCTTTCACCTGTTCGGCAACGCGCACCGAAGTGTAAATTCCCAGGCACAGCACCGCGGGCAGATACGATCCCCATGGCGGCGGCATTTGCTTGATCCAGTCGCCGAGCTGCTTGGGCAGCAATTCGGGCAGAACGAAGAACCACAGGAACATCTGCACGAGCAGCGGAACATTGCGGAAAACTTCTACGTAGGCGTTACCCAGCCGCACGACCCATGGCATGGGCGTGGTGCGCAGCGTGCCGACCACTGAACCGATCGAAAGGGCGAGCACCCACGCAGCGAGCGCGGTGACCATCGTCCAGACCAGGCCGCCGAACAAATATTGGAGCCATGAGCCCGAACCGTCAGCGGCGGGCTGGAGATAGATGTTCCACTGCCAATCGTACTTCACGCCAGACGCTCCCTAGGAGCTCAACGTAAAACGGGGGACTTTCCAGTCCCCCGTTCAGTGCGTAGAGCGTTACTTGTAGACGGCGGGATCGCCCGAATCCGTGGGGCTTGCCAGCAGGTTCTTGAATTGCGCCGACATCGGGACGTTGTAATTGATGCCTTTGGGCGGAACCGGCGAGGTGAACCACTTGGCGTAGATCTTGTTGACTTCGCCGCTCTTGTAGACTGCGGCAATCGCGCCGTCGGCTATTTTTTTGAACGCGGGGTCGTCCTTGCGCATCATGATGCCGTACGGCTCGGGCAGGGACAGCGCATCGGATGAAATCACGTAATCTTCAGGCGTGCGTGACGAGGCCACCAGCGTATACAGAAGAATATCGTCCATCACGAATGCCAACGCGCGGCCCGTTTCGACCATCTGGAACGCTTCCGGGTGTCCGTTCGCGGGGATGATGTTCATGCCCATGTTCTTGGCGACATTGAGGTCGGTCACCCCCTTGATGTTCGTGGTGCCCGAAGTTGACACGACGGTCTTGCCCTTGAGGTCGTCAACGGACTTGATGCCCGACGACTTCTTGGTCACGTAGCGGTTCGCGGTCAGAAAATGCGTGATGGCGAAGGCAACTTCTTTCTGGCGCGCGACGTTGTTGGTCGTCGAGCCGCACTCGAGGTCAACCGTGCCGTTGGCGATCAGCGGAATGCGGTTCGCCGACGTTACCAGCTGGTATTTGACTTCGAGCTTGGGCATTTTGAGTTCAGCCTTGACCGCGTCGACGATCTTGCCGCACAGGTCCATCGCAAATCCGATCGGCTGTTGCTTGTCGTCCAGGTACGAGAACGGAATCGAGGCATCACGATGGCCTACCGTAATGTAGCCGGTGTCCTTGATTTTCTTCAGTGTGCCGTCCTGCGCGAGCGCGGGCGTCGCGCACAGCGCGCACGCGATGAGGGCCAGTGCCAGTTTCGAAATATGGTTCATGCATTTCTCCAGATTATCGGTTTTTGTAGCGAATTTTTATCAATGCAATCAGCTGAATCCAGCATTGAGGCGACCAATCTAGCCCAACAGTTTGGGCTTGTCCAGCATTGTCGCCCCGTATTGCAGGTGATGCGCCGCGCCATTGTCAGACACATATTAACAATCGCTATGCCGTTCCCTGCGCCGGCGTAACACCATGATTCATATGGGGCTGAATATGCGTCTTTAGCTGGCTGCAATGCGATGGTGCATGTTGCGCCCGATGGCGGTGCCGCGGGGAGCCAACGGGTGGAGAATCGGGGATTGAGCAAAAATCCAAAGAGCGGTGTGCCGCAATCCTGTTTTCTAGTCGAGCTTGGCGCCGGACTGCCGGATGACGCGCGACCACTTGGCGGTTTCCTCGCGGATATAGGCGGCAAACTGCGCGGGTGTGCCGGGGATAAGGTCGAACCCGATGTTGATGAACTGATCGCGCGCGTCCTGCGCCTTGAGCGCTTTACCAATCTCTACATTCAGACGCTGTACGATGTCCTGCGGGGTGGCGGCCGCGACGAGTATGCCGTTCCAGGTCACCACTTCATAACCAGGCAGACCCGCTTCAATCACGGTCGGCAGCTCGGGGAGTAGCGCGGTGCGGCGCGCGCTGGTGACGGCGAGCCCGCGGAGTTTGCCGGCTTTCACATACGGCAACAATCCCGGAATGGCATTGATCATCAGCGAAATGCGGCCGCTCGACAGATCAATCAGCGCCTGCGGGAATGACTTGTAAGGCACGTGCAGCATTTCCACGTGCGCCAGGCTTTTGAACAGTTCTCCGGACAGATGAGATGTCGTGCCGCTGCCCACCGACGGGAAAGTCAGATCGCCCGGCCGGGTCTTCGCCAGCGCGATCAGTTGCTTCACGTTCGTTGCCGGCAATGAAGGGTGCACCACGAGCAGTAGCGGTCCCGAACTCACCAGCGATATGGGCGCCAGATCCTTCTGCGGATCGTAAGCAAGCTGCGGATACAGGCTGGGATTGGTGGCGAGCCCCGGAAAGCCCAGCAGCAGTGTGTGGCCGTCAGGTGGCGATTTGCTCACCATCTCGGCCGCGATATTGCCGCCGGCGCCGGGCCGGTTGTCGACGCCCACGCCGTGACCGAGCCCCTCGGACAGCTTCTGCGCGACGATGCGGCCGACAATGTCGGTCGTCGCGCCTGCCGCAGAAGCGACGACGAGACGCAGCGGCCGCGCCGGATAGGTTTGCGCCTGCGCGAGCGATGCGCACAGAACAACGGCTGAGGAGAGGATTAGAATCGGGGCTTGCATAACTTCTTTCCGGAACCGCTGCATGTTACCTGAGGGCCCGCGCGCCAACAACGACGCGCAACCGGCAGTACCCGAATACCTCTTCGAACTGAGCCGCTTTTTGTGCGGCACGCAGTTGTCCGACGTTCCTCAAGCCGTGCGGGAGCGGTGCCAGCGCGTGATCGCGGATTGCGTGGCAGTGATCGGCACGGGCATGCAGACCGCCGAAATGCGCGCACTGACGCAGAGTTATCTTGCCGGCAAGCCCGCCGGCGCAAGCTGGGTCATCGGCAGCGGTCGTCGTGCGTCGCCCGAGGATGCGGCGCTGCTCAACGGCACGGCCGGCACATTTCACGACTTCGACGAAGGCAACACCGCGGCGCACGGCCACCCCGGTATGCAGGCAGTCCCGGCAGCGGTGGCATACGCGCAGCACACCGGCGCAACCGGTAGCGATCTGCTGCGGGCAGCGGTTCTCGGCTACGAAGTCGGCGCACGCATTGGCGCGGCGAGCAAAATGCGGGTGGCGGTACATCCGCATGGTACTTATGGCGTGATCGGTGCCGCGGTGGCGGTCGCCAGCCTCAGGCGCTTCGACGCCGCGCAGATGCGTACGACGATCAATATCGCGGCCACCATGGCAATGGCGACCAATCGCCAGGCGATGCTCGACGAGGCGACCGTACGCAATATCTATACGGGTCACAGCGGTCTCGCGGGGCATCTCGCAACGCAGCTCACCGCGGCGGGCTTTCGCGGGCAGCGCGACGGCATTGGTTTTACTTTCGGCACCGTGATCGCCGACGGCTTCGATCCGCTGCGCGCGGTCGCGGGTCTTGGGCACGAGTGGTTGCTGGCTGACGGCTATTTCAAACTGCATCCGGCGGGGCGCTATGCGCATGCGGCGCTCGATGCCCTCGAAGACGCACTGGCGAAGACGGGTGCGCCGCCGGCGCTGGACGCCATCGAACGCATAGACGTCAGCGCGTTCCGGCTCGCCGCGCTGTTGTCGGGCCGCCGCGTTGCCACCAGCTTCGGCGCCAAGTTCTCGATCCCGTTCGCGCTTGCGACGGTGTTGTATCACGGGCGCTCCGGGGTCGACTGTTTTAACGAAGCGGCAGTGGCGAACCCGGTGATACAGGCGCTGGCGTCCCGCGTCGAGGTGGTCGAGAACGCCGGCTACACCGCGCAGTATCCGGCGCGCCATTTGTGCGACCTGGCGATCCGGTTGCGCGACGGACGTACGCTCACCGGGCGCTGCGAGATCATGAAAGGCGATCCGGCGAATCCCCATCGCGCGGATGAGGTCGAGCGCAAATACTTTGCGCTGGCCGAGCCGATCTGGGGAAGCGCGCGGGCGCGCTGGCTTTACGACTCCTGCCTGGGGCTTGAGCGCGTGCCGGACATGCGGGCGCTCGCGGCAGAATTCGTGCCGTGAGAAGCCGGCAATCCCCGTTTCTCAACCTTGATTTTTCTGCCACCACGCGACGCTCGCTTTGGCGAGGGCGCGCGTCGCATCGACACATTGTTTGGCCGTTGCTGGCGGCAGGCGATCGAGCACCACCGGCGTTTCGGTGCACGCGAGTATCACGCCGTCTGCACCGTCGGCCGTGAGTCTGCCGATTGCGGTTGCCAGCAGTGCCGCCGCGGCGTCGAGTTCGTTGCGTTTGACGTGGACGATGGCCGGCAGCACGAGTTCATCGATGTCCGCCGCGCTGTTGACGAGGGTTTGCAGGCCGCGCGCGGCCAGCCGTTGCTGAAAAAAACCTGCCGCCAGCGTGCCCTTGGTGGCGATCAGCCCGATCGTTGTCCCCTTGATGCGCTGCGCCGCGAGTTCCGCAAGCGCGGCGTCCGCGATGTGGATGATCGGCAGCCCGCCTTCGCGCACCATGTCGTCGTACCAGTAATGCGCGGTATTGCAGGGGATCGCGATCGCTACCGCGCCGGCCTGCTTTAACGTGCGTATGCCGTCAAGCAGCGCGGGCAGTGGTGACGCGCCGTTGCCGGCGATGGCGGCGGGCCGATCGGGTATTTGCGGCACTGACCAGGCGACCACCGGAATGTGGTCTTCATCGCGCGCGGCGGGCGTTTCCTCGATCAGCTTGCGCAGGAAATCGACGGTCGCCAGCGGACCCATGCCGCCCAATACTCCCAAGACTTTCTTCATATCGCGCCGGATTGTTCCAAAGTACGCAGCATAGCGAATCGCGGCGGCTGCGGCTAGCGGCCGCCGCGTATACACTACGATTGACTACATCGCGGGGACGCTGCGGCTATGCATACGACTTACGATTCGGTTCCGCCATACGTAACCAAGGACGGCTCGGAAATCCGCGAGCTCATGCATCCGTCCGTCCACGGTAACCGCAACCAGAGCCTTGCCGAAGCGACCGTGCTGCCCGGCGCGCGAACCGCCCTGCACCGGCATCAACTGACTGAAGAGATTTATCACATCACGGGCGGGGCGGGGATGATGACGCTGGGCGGCAAGCGTTTCGCGGTGGCGGTGGGCGATACGATATGCATTGCGCCGGGCACGCCGCACCGCATCGAGAATACCGGCAAAGCGCCGTTGAAAATTCTGTGCGGGTGTTCTCCCGCGTACTCGCACGCGGATACCGAGCTGATTTAGCTTGGCGCTGCCCAGGGCGAAATGATTTCGGCGAAAAAATGGCCGCGGCATTGCCGCGGCCATTTGCATGTTGTGCCGTAACTTAGTCTGCGTACTGCCCGGCTTTTTTGATGATCGGGTCCCATTTCTTGATTTCAGCCTGCAGGTGGGTGCGCAGCGCCTCTGGATTCGCTTTCGCGACCGGCACCGGCACGGCGCCCAGATCGGCGAGGCGCGACGTGAACGTTGCGTCCTGTACCGCGGCTTGCAGAGCGGCAACCAGTTTGTCGACGATGGGTTTTGGCGTGCCTTTCGGCGCGTAGAGGCCGTGCCAGACGACGACTTCAAAGCCCTTCATGCCCTGCTCGGCGAGGGTGGGGACTTCTTTCAGCGACGGCACGCGTTGCGCGGACGTGACGCCGTAGACCTTGACCGTGCCGGCATTGATCTGCTGCGTCGTGTTGGTGGTCTGGTCGCACATCAAGTCGATTTGCCCGCCGATGAGATCGGTCATTGCCGGTGCCGTGCCTTTGTACGGCACGGTCGTCAGATCGATTTCGTTCTGGCTCATGAAGAGCAGGCCGCACAAATGCGAGGCCGCGCCGAGGCCGGCGTTCGCATAGGTCAGCTTGTCTTTGTTCGCCCTGAGATACGGCAGCAGTTCCTTCAGATTGTTCGGCGGCAGCGCTTTCTTGCCGAGCATGGTCATCGGCACGTCGGCGACCTGGCCGATGAATTCGAAATCGTTCATCGTGTCGTACGGCAGCTTGCGGTATAGCGCGGGTGACGTCGACATGCCGATATGCATCAAGAGCAGCGTGTAGCCGTCGTTTCTCGCCTTCGCCACCTTGTTGATGCCGATAGTGCCGCCCGCGCCGCCCGCGTTGTCGATGATGACCTGTTGCTTGAGCGAGTTGGTGAGCGTGACGCCGAGATTGCGCGCCAGCGTGTCGGTGGGGCCGCCGGCAGCAAACGGGACTACGACCACCAGCTGTTTGTTCGGATAATCCTGTGCGAAAACGCCGGCCGCGGCGGCCAAGGCAAGCGTGCACAATAAACGCAGGGATTTGTTCAGCATGTGCTTCTCCTCAGTGACTTCAGTGGGCTGGCATGGCTCATTGCGCTGACGGCAAATTGCTCGCAGCTGCGCCGGCCTGTCCTGGTTCCGCTTCGCAAAAGCGAGCAGTTGGGAAGTCTACCCCAAATGCGGAATTGCCGGGCAGTACTGTAAGGCGTCAGTGCCGCGCCAGAAACGCCTCGATAATCGCGGCGAGCTTCACCGGTTGATCGTGGTGCATCATGTGCCCGCAATCCTGCAGTTCGATTTCCCTGAAATCCCTGAAAGCGGCCTTGCGTTCGGCCAGTTGCTGCACAGAATCGGTGCGCCATCCGCGGCCGTTGGTTTCATCGCCGGTAACCCACAGGACGGGTGCCGTGACCTGCCGCCAACACGCCAGTAGTTCCTCGAGCCGGGTCAAAACGGGGTTGACGAACTTGTGCTTCGGGTCGCTGCGCAGCGTGACCTCGGCGGGGCCGGTCTGCTTGGCCCAGTGCTGGGCAAGGAAGTGCGCCTGCTCGTCCGTCAGGCGCCGGTTGTTTTTTTTAAGGCGGGCCGCGACCGCGTCGAACGAAGTGTAGGAATTGAAGCGCGGCGGCGCGCGCAACTCATCGAGCCATTGCTGGTAGCGCCCGGCTGCCTGGTCCGGCGCGGTGCGTCCCATGCCGAAGCCTTCGAGCGAGACGAGCCTCGCGACGCGCTGCGGCCGGATGCCCGCATAAGTGCAGGCGACGTTGCCGCCCATGCTGTGCGCGACCAGGTTGACCGGCATGTCGGGCTGGTAGATTTCCAGCAGCGCGTCGAGATCGGCGTAGTAATCGGGAAACCAATAACCGCCGGCCGCCCATTCGGTCAGTCCGAAGCCGCGCCAGTCGGGCGCGACAACGTACCATTCGCGCTGGAAGCAATCGACCAGAAACTGGAACGAGGCCGACACATCCATCCAGCCGTGCAGCAAAAACATTTTTGGCGCGGCAGAGTCGCCCCAGGTGCGCACTTGGTAGCGCAGGTTGCGTATGGTGTGTATATGCGATTGGCTTGGTTTCATGGGCGATGGTTGATGGTCAGGCGAGGCATACTTGTTGGTGGAATTGTATTCATCGTTCGGTCCTTGATAGCGCGAGAGGCGAAGAGGCAGGAGAGACGATAGACGGTTCCCCCCTCTCGTCTCTCGCCTGGCGCCTCTCCTGTTGTTAAACTATTCCTGCCCGATTTCCGGCGCGACGCTTTTCTGGCCGCGCAGCGTGAGCCACGACAACAACGCCAGGCTCGCGCCGATCAGCAGCATGCCGATGATTTCGGTGCCGCCGGGTTCTTCGCCGTACTGGAGTTTCGACAGCAGCACGCCGAGCGCGGGTACCGCCATCATGCCGAGGCTCGCAATCCCCGCCGGCAGGTGCTTGAGTATATACAGCCACAGCAGCCAGCCGGCAACCGAGCCCAGCACGATGCCGTAAGCGAGCATGAGCACGAAGTAGCCGCTCCATTCGATCGGGCGCGACGGCACCAGCCACGCGATGACGACGCCCACTACGCCGCCCAGCAACATCTGCCACGCGGTCACCGGCAGCATGTCGAAATTGCCTTCATTGCGCCATCGCTTCACGATGATCGAGCTTATCGCCCAGCACACGCCCGCCAGCACGGCGTACACGCGGCTGGCCAGGCTGCCGGCGAGGTTCCACGGTTCGAGCACCAGCACGAGTCCGCTCGCGGTCAACGCAATCGCGATCCATTGCAGGCCGCGGATACGCTCGCCGAGCAGCGGCCACGCAAGAAGCAGCGTCCAGAACGGGAAGGTGTAAACCAGTACGGTCGATTTGCCGACCGCGCCGGCGACCAGGGCCCACGCCGCGAAACACAGAAAGCCGGTGGTCTGGAAGATTCCCAGCAGCATCAGCCGCGCGGGCGCGACCGGCGCCAGCGGTTTTTTCATCCATATCATGGCGATGAACAGAAGTACCGCGCTGGGCATCGTGCGCAAGGCAGCGATATCGAAAGGGCCGGCGAAGCGCAGGCTTTCTTTGAGCACGATCCAGTTGTAAGCCCAGATCAGAGACAACAGGCAAAGTGCCGCAAGCGCGGAACGGGTGGCTGATACGGGCGGTGGCATTCCGGCGCGAAATTGGTTAAGTTATAGCGGACGAAAAAAGGCAACGCGGATTATGCGGCAAATTTCCGCGCCGCACCTATGCGAAGACCACTGGCCCAACTCATTTTTGGTTCTTCGACGAATCTGCGGTGATTTTTTCTTCAAGCGATGCTCATATCTAACTTGCCACAATGAAACAAGATTCTTACGCGGTAATTGGCAAAGCTCCTAAAGCCACGGGCATTTGCCTTGATGAGCTGGATGGCACTGTT
>CANJHY010000085.1:0-19412 GCA_947474275.1 Betaproteobacteria bacterium | reverse complement strand
GACGCACATGGTTCAGGTCCATGCGGTGGAAACACTGTGGGGGTTCGAGTCCCTTCCTGGGCACCACAAATACAAGGATTCAGGAGTTAAATTCGGGATTCAGCGGTTCATTTACGCCTGTATCTTAGCATCAAGCCGAATCCTGGTTCCTGACTCGCGAATCCTTGCATTATTTAAAGGGATGCCGCCGCACGATGGTTTCCGCGCGCTCGGCGCCCGTCGAAATAATGTCCACCGGCACTTCGCAGATCTCTTCGATGCGCTTGAGATAATGCCGCGCTTCCTGCGGCAACTGCTCATAGCTCGTCAGGCCCACCGTGCTGCCCGACCAGCCGGGTATTTCCTCGTAAATCGGCTCGCAGCCGACCAGCGCGTCCGCACCTGAAGGCAGCAAATCCAGTTGCTCGCCCTTGAGGCGGTAACCCACGCCCAATTGCAGCGTCTCGACGCCATCCAGCACGTCGAGCTTGGTCACGCACAGGCCGGAAATGCCGTTGATCTGGATCGAGCGCTTCAACGCCGCCGCATCGAACCAGCCGCAGCGCCGCGGTCGCCCCGTCACCGACCCGAATTCGTTGCCGCGTTCGGCGAGATATTTACCGATATCGTCTTCAAGTTCGGTCGGAAACGGCCCGGAGCCGACGCGCGTCGTATACGCCTTGGTGATGCCGAGCACGTAATGCAGCAAATGCGGCCCTACGCCCGCCCCGGCGCACGCTGCACCGGCCACGCAGTTGCTCGACGTTACGTACGGATATGTTCCGTGATCGACGTCCAGCAGCGTGCCCTGCGCGCCTTCGAACAGCAGGTTCTTGCCGGCTTTCTGCGCCTCGTACAGCATGCGCGGCACGTCGGCGACCATCGGCTTGATGCGCTCGGCGAGCGCCAGTGCGTCATCGAGCGTTTTCTGAAAATCGACGATAGGCGCCTTGAAATAATTCTTGAGCACGAAATTATGATAGTCCAGCACCTCGCCCAGCTTGGCGGCGAAGCGCTCGCGATGCATGAGATCCTGCAGGCGTATCGCGCGGCGCGCCACTTTGTCTTCGTAAGCCGGGCCGATGCCGCGGCCGGTGGTGCCGATCTTGCCGGCGCCCTTGGCGGCTTCGCGCGCGTGGTCGATCGCGACGTGATGCGGCAGGATCAACGGGCATGCGTCGCTGATGCGCAAGCGGCGCACGACGTCTACCCCCGCGCTTTCGAGTTCTGCAATCTCCTTGAGCAGTGCGTCCGGCGACAGCACCACGCCGTTACCGATGTAACACGCCACACCCTCACGCAGGATGCCCGAAGGAATCAGGCGCAGAACGGTTTTCTTGCCGCCAACAACGAGCGTATGCCCGGCGTTATGTCCACCCTGGAAGCGCACCACGCCCTGCGCGTGATCGGTCAGCCAGTCGACGATTTTGCCTTTGCCCTCGTCACCCCACTGGCTGCCTATAACTACGACGTTTTTTGCCATTGCTCTCTCTATCCTGAATCTGTTGATTGCCGCGCTAGCGGTTTGCGTCGGGCTGCAGTCGCTCGACTATCCATTTCCCGTTGCGCAGCGCAAGCCGGCGGTTGCAGCCGAGTTCATCGCGCGCTTTGTCGTGCCCCGGCAGGTCGACGATTACGACGTCGCCGGCCTTGCGTAATACGGCAATGCGCCGCTGCAGGGCGGCATCCGCCGGCAGGTAAGGCGCAAGCACCGCGGCGCGGGTTTCCGCCGCCGGCGCCATGGCGACGATTTCGCGCAAATCCATGCTGAAACCGGTGGCGGGCCGCGCGCGGCCGAACGCCTTGCCGACCTCGTCGTAACGGCCGCCCAGCGCCAGCGCATTCGACCAGCCCTCCGCATACGCGGCAAACACCACGCCACTGTGATAATGCAGTCCGCGCAGCTCGCCAAGATCGAAGCAGATTTCGGTCCCTGCATCCTGCACCGCCACAGCGATCGCGCGTAACTGCGCAAGCGCCTGTTTGATTTCGGCGTAATCGGGCAGAACTTTTTTGGCGCGCGCCAGCACTTCGCTGCCGCCCGTCAACTCCGGCAGCGCCTGCAGCGCCGCACCCACCTTGCGGTCGAGCTTGCGCACGAGGCGCGCGAGTGCCGGCACGTCCTTCGCCTGCACGGCGCGAAACAATTCAGCCGCGGTTGCTTCCGCAACACCGGCCTTGGCCACCAGCGTGCGGAACACCGCAACATGTCCGATGTCGAGATGCAACTGGCTGATGCCCGCCAGGCGCAGCGCATCAAGCATCAGGCGCTGCACTTCGACGTCGCTTTCGATACCGGCATGCCCGTAGATTTCGGCGCCGATCTGCAGCGGTTCGCGCGTGCGATTGATACCCGCCGGCAAGGTATGCAGAATGCTGCCCGCGTAGCACAGGCGGTTGACGCCCTTGCAGTTCATTAGGTGCGCATCGATGCGCGCCACCTGCGGCGTAATGTCGGCGCGCACGCCAAGCGTGCGGCCCGACAACTGGTCGACCAGCTTGAACGTCCGCAAATCGAGATCATGCCCTGTGCCCGTCAGCAGCGACTCCACGTACTCGAGCATGGGCGGCAGCACCAACTGGTAACCGTGCAGCGCAAAGAGGTCGAGCATCGCCCGCCGCAGCGCTTCGACGCGCCGCGCCGGCTCCGGGAGCACGTCCTCTATATATTCAGGCAAAAGCCATTTACGCATGATGGTTCAATACGTTACAAAAAAAGCAACTGCGAAGCATACACGCGAATACGGCAAAATCCCAACCCTGGATTCACACCGCAGTTTGCGCGAGGTTTCCCTATGGCGACAGGAACAACAGCAGCAGGGCACCGGCGATCATCGACGTCAGGCCGATGAATCGCACCTGGCCATCGGACATTTCGGTGATTCGGCGAAAGGTTTCGCGCCACAGGCCGGGGGCCAGAAACGGCAACACGCCTTCTATGATCAGCACGAGCGCGAGCGCCGTCAGCAGATATTTGCCCACGCCCGGCCTGGCAATGCCTTATTTGGCCGGCTTGCTGTTCTTGAGGTACTTGAAGAACTCCGAATTCGGCTCGAGCACCATGACGTCGCTCTTGCTCTTGAAGCTCTTGGTGTATGCGTCGAGACTGCGGTAAAACGCATAAAACTCGGGATTCTGCTCGTATGCGCGCGCGTAGATTGCGGAAGCCTTGGCGTCGCCCTCGCCCTTGGTGGTCTGGGCGTAGCGATAAGCCTGCGCCAGAATCACTTCCCGCTGCTTGTCCGCTTCGGCGCGTATCGTCTCTGAGTCCGCCGCACCCGTGGAGCGCAATTTATTCGCAAACTGCGTGCGCTCGGCGCGCATCCGGCCGTAAACCGATTCGCTGACCTCCTGTGGCAGGTCAACGCGCTTCAAACGCACGTCGCGCACTTCAACCCCGATTTTCACGGCGTCCCGGTTGGCTTTCTTGCGCATTTCTTCCATGATGGCATTGCGCTCGCCGGACACCACGTCGTGCACGGAACGGCTGCCGAATTCCGCGCGCAAACCGTCGTTGATCGTTTGCAGCAGGCGTATCTGCGCGCGCGCTTCGTCGCCGCTCACGCTGATGTAATAGAGCTGCACATCCGAAATCTGCCACTTGACGAACAGATCGACCAATACGTTCTTTTTCTCATTCGTGAGAAAACGCTCCGGCTCCGCGCTGTCTATCGTCAACAGCCGCGCGTCGAAATAACGCACGTTGTCCACCAGCGGCAGCTTGAGATAGAGCCCCGGCTTGTTGATCACGTACACGATCTCGCCGAAGCGGAAAACAATTCCCTTTTGCCGCGTGTCGACGACGAACACCGACATCGATACTACGATCAGCAGCACCACGGTCAACACCAGCGCCACGCCAAGTTTCTGATTCATCGCGGCTCCCGTTCGCGGCTGCGCAGCGCGTCGCGCGAGCGCGAAGCCGATGGCAGCGGTTCCGAACCCGGGCTCGCGTCAGCCGGCTTGTTCATTGCATCAACCGGCGCGCCTGCGCCGGGAGCGGTCATTTGCATCAGCTTGTCCAGGGGTAGATACAGCAGGTTGTTGCCGCCCTTCTGGTCGACGAGCACTTTGCTGGTGTTGCTCATGATCTCCTGCATGGCATCGATATACAGACGATCGCGGGTTACGCCCGGCGCTTTATTGTATTCCGCAACGATTTGACGGAAACGGCTGGCGTCGCCTTCCGCGCGCTCGATCACACGCTGTTTGTAACCATCGGCTTCCTGCTTCAGGCGCGCGGCCGCGCCTTCGGCCTTCGGCACCACGTCCTTGGCATAGGCCTGACCCTCGTTTTTCTGGCGCTCGCGGTCCTGTCCGGCTTTTACCGCATCGTCGAACGCGGCCTGCACCTGCTCCGGAGGTTGCGCATTCTGCATCGTGACCTTGCTTATGCTGATGCCGGTGCGGTAGCGATCGAGAATTTCCTGCATCAGCTTCTGCGCCTCATCGGTGATCTGGGCACGCCCTTCATACAGCACCAGATCCATCGCATGCTTGCCCACAATTTCGCGAATCGCCGTCTCCGCCACCTGCAGCAAGCTTTCCTCGGGCGAGCGGTTTTCAAACAAATAATCCCGCGGGTCTTTCACCACGTATTGCACAGCAAACTGGATGTCGATGATGTTGGCGTCATCGGTGAGCATCAATGATTCTTTCGGCACTTTGCTTTTGCCGCCGTTGCGCGAACCGATTTCGATCGTGCGCACCTGCGACAGATTGACGATTTCCGCGGTCTCGAACGGGAACGGCAAATGCCAGTGCGGGCCCGGTTGCGTTTCCTCGACGAATTTGCCGAAGCGCAGTACCATGCCGCGCTGGCTCGCATCGACGATGTAAAAACCGCTTGCCAGCCACACCAGCACAACGAGGCCGATCAGCACGCCGGCGCCGCCGCCGAATTGCGCGAACCCCGGGCCGCCCGGAGTGGCACCGTTGCCGCCGCCCTTGCGGCCGAACAGCGCGCCGATCTTCTGATTGAAATTGCGCATCAGTTCGTCGAGGTCGGGCGGGCCCTGGTTCTTGCCACCACCGCCGCGCCCCCATTGCGGGTCGTTGAGCGACATCAGCACGCCGATAAAACGCTGCCAGCGCCCGGCAACAAAGCCGCGAAATGACTGCAAGTAGATAACCATGAATTATTGGGTCCGTTTTGTCATGCTGCCGCGGGACGCGCCGCCGTATAACGGGCAGCAGCAGCAGCGTATTCTTCGAGTGCTGACCGCGCCAGATCGAGTCCCGACCCGTTCCTGGCGCTGATCCAGATGCGATCTATTTTACCATACTCGTCGCGCTCGACCCGCGGTGCGCCGCCGTTCAAATCGATCTTGTTGTAAACCAGCACCTGCGGTATGTGGTCGGCGCCGATTTCCGTCAATACCGAGTTGACCGCCGCAATCTGCGTGTCGCGCGTGGCGCTGTTGGCATCGACCACGTGCAGCAGCAGGTCCGCGCGGATGGCCTCTTCAAGCGTGGCGCGAAAGGCCGCCACTAGCGTATGCGGCAGCTCGCGGATAAAACCAACCGTGTCGGACAGCACCAGCGGCGCGCCGTTGGGCAGGAAAACGCGCCGCGTCGTCGTGTCGAGCGTGGCGAACAACTGGTCGGCGGCATACGCCTGCGCGCGCGTCAGCACGTTGAAAAGCGTGCTCTTGCCCGCATTGGTATAGCCGACGAGCGACACCGACAGCACATTGGCGCGGCGCCGCGCACGGCGCTGCACTTCGCGCTGGCCGGCAAATTTCACAAGCTTGTCTTTAAGAAGTTTTACGCGCTTGCCGAGCAGGCGGCGGTCGGTTTCGAGCTGGGTCTCGCCCGGGCCGCGCAGGCCGATACCGCCCTTCTGCCGTTCGAGGTGGGTCCAGCCGCGTACGAGGCGCGTGGAAAGATGCTCGAGTTGCGCGAGTTCCACCTGCAGCTTGCCTTCGTGGCTGTGCGCACGTTGCGCAAAGATGTCGAGAATGAGGCTGACACGGTCGATGACGCGGCAGTTGAGTTTTTTTTCGAGATTGCGTTCCTGCGCCGGCGACAGCTCGTGATTGAATATCGCGAGGCCCGCGTTTTTTTCCGCGAGCAATGCGGCGAGTTCATCGACTTTACCGGTGCCGGCGTAAAACGCGGAATCGGGCCGCGCGCGTTTGCCGCGCAGAATGCCGGCGACGCCGATGCGCGCGCTCAGTGCGAGTTGCACCAGCTCGTCGGTCGATTCGGCGTAACCTGCCTCGCCGAAATCGAGACTGACGAGCACTGCCTGGGAGTCGCTCCCGGGACGATCAAACATTCAGGAAGGAAAAAATGAAATTAGGCGTCGGCCGAATGATCGAGCGCCAGATTGACGGCGCGCGCCGGCACCACGGTCGAGATCGCGTGCGTGTAAACCATCTGCGTGACCGTATTTTTCAGCAACACGACGTACTGATCGAAAGACTCGATCTGGCCCTGCAGTTTGATGCCGTTGACGAGATAAATGGAAACCGGGACATGCTCTTTGCGCAGCGCGTTCAGAAACGGGTCTTGTAGCAGCTGCCCTTTCGTACTCATGTTTTGCCCCATCGTTTTTAGTATTGGTTTCAGCACTCTACTGCATTTACCCGGTGAGCGCCACAGGAAAGGGACTAGCGTTTGCCGCGCCTTTTGTCATACGGATTAACCCCTTGCCGGAACTCTATTTTCAGCGGCGTACCCATCAATTGGAACTCGTCGCGGAAGAAATGTTCAAGGTAACGGCGATAACTGTCGCCGACGCGGTTAAGGCCGGTGCCGTGAATGATGATGCGGGGGGGATTGCTGCCGCCCTGGTGCGCATAGCGCATTTTGGGGCGGAAAATTCCGCCCCGCGGCGGTGCCTGGCGCGCGATGGCGGCTTCCAGCGCCCGCGTCAACTTGGGCGTGGGGAGCTTGACCATGGCGGCGCGATAAGCGCGCTCGACCGCGTCCAGCATTGACTTGATGCCGGTCCCCGCCAGTGCGGAAATATAATGGATGGGCGCGAAATCGATGAAATTCAGCGTGCGCGCCAACGTGACTTTGGCGTGTTCGCGCTGCTCCGGACGCAAACCGTCCCATTTGTTGACTGCTACCACCAGCGCGCGTCCCGCCTCGACGATGTAACCGGCAATGTGCGCATCCTGGTCGACGATCTGGTCGCGCGCGTCGAGCACCAGGATCACCACGTTCGCGTCTTCGATCGCCTGCAGCGTCTTGATCACCGAAAACTTCTCGATCGCGTCGACGACATTGCCGCGCCGGCGCACGCCCGCCGTGTCGATCAGCGTGTATTTCTGTCCGGCGCGCTCGAAATCGATGTAGATGCTGTCGCGCGTCGTGCCGGGCTGGTCGAACACCACCACGCGTTCCTCGCCCAGCAACGAGTTGACGAGCGTCGATTTGCCCACGTTGGGCCGGCCGACGATCGCGATGCGCGGACGCGTTTCCGGCGCCTCGTCAGGATCGACTTCCTCGCGGTCGGAAAAATCGGCGGTAATCAGTTCGGCGAGATCGCCCACACCTTCGCCGTGGGCGGCGGAAATCGCCAGCGGATCGCCCAGCGCCAGTTCGTGAAAGTCGGCGTTGACGGTCGCCGGCTGCATGCCTTCGGCCTTGTTGACAACCAGCCAGATTTTGCGGCCAGTCTTGCGCAATTGCTCGGCAATCGCACGGTCTTGCGCGGTCAACCCCTGGCGGCCATCGACCATCAGGACCACCGCGTCTGCCTCATCGATCGCCAGCAGAGTCTGTTGCGCCATGACGTGCATCACGCCTTCGTGCGAGACCGGTTCCAGCCCGCCAGTATCGACCACGATGTACGATTTGTAGCCGATGCGCCCGCGGCCGTAGTGACGGTCGCGCGTCAGCCCCGGCATGTCGGCGACGATGGCGTCGCGGCTGCGCGTCAGACGGTTGAACAGGGTCGATTTGCCGACGTTGGGGCGGCCGACGATGACGACGGTTGGAATCACGGTTGTGCTTGCAGACTAAGAGTTGAAATCCGACCGGCCGGGAGCGTGCCGGCGATCACTGAATGGCGATCGCGTAAACCCCGCCTTTGAGCGTCTGTACCAGGATGCCATTGCTGAGTTCCAGCGGCTGGGCAACGATGGGGCTGCCGTCGGTCGCGATGCGGGCGACGAACGAACCGTCGTCGCGCGACACAAAATGCACATAACCCTGCATGTCGCCGACTGCCACGTACTTGCCGGTGACCACCGGCCCGCTCACGTAGCGGCCGTACAATTTGTCCTGCTTCCACAGGCTGGCGCCGCCCACCTTCTCGAAAGCGATGAGCGCGCTTTTGTCGTCGGCAACATAGATATTCTCCCCGTCGCTGGTGAGCCCCGAAATACTCGACACGTCGCGCCCCCAGTTGGCCGTGCCTTTCAGGACGTCGTAGCAGGAAACGCGCCCCTGAAAAGCCACCGCGCAAATCTGCCGGCCGTCCGCGATCGGCAGACTCGCCACGTCAGCCACGCGTTCCAGTTCGGTCGTGCCCTTCGGCAATGCTACCGCGGCTTCCCAGACTACATTGCCGGTGTCGAGGGTGAGCGCCACCAGCCGCCCACCGGAGAATCCGACGAACACGCCGCCGCGATTTATCAGCACGCCGGCGTGCGTGCGTACCATCAAACTAGGCAAAGAGCGCTGGTAGAGCCATTTACGCACGCCGGTCGCGGCATCGAGACCGTATACCCGGCCGTCGCCGCTGCGTACCACCACGACTCCCTGCTCGAGCTGTGGCGCGCTCAGTATTTCACTGCTGAGCTGGGCCCGCCACAATTGCTTGCCGGCCTTGTCCAGCGCCAGCACTTCCCCCTTCGCCGTGCCCGCAAGTATCACGTTGCCGTTGCTGCCGACACCGCCCGACAAAGGTGTTTTGGTGTCGATGCGGCCTGCGACCTTGCCGCTGACCACGTCGAAACGCACGATCTGTCCCGCCGTGCCCGCCGCGTAAACCGCGCCGTCATTGATCACCGGCGTAAACACATTTCTTTCGGCCGGCCCGACATTGCCCTGCCACAGGATGCGCGCGGTGGCCGTCGGCTTGAACACCACCAGTTCGGCGGGCTTTTGCGCGGGCCCGGTGCCGAACCATTTGTCGATGTAGTCACCAGGCGCCGTGCAGCCGGCCGCCACCAGCAGCCCGCCGGCGAGCACGCAAAACCGCAGGGCCGTCCCGGTCATCGGGCCACGCCCAGCGCGTCGAGCTTGATTTGAACGAGCGCGCGGTAAGTGCCTTTGCCTTCGCTCTTGTCGAGCGCGAGCTGATAGCCGGCACGTGCCTCTTGCGGCTTGCCCTGCGCGACCAGCACGTCGCCCTGCAGATCGGCATATAACGCGCTCATGGAGTCGGCATGCGACGTGGCCAGCAGCTGCAGCGCTTCGTCATATTTTTTCTGATCAAGCAGCACGGCGGCCTGGCGCAACCGCGCAATATCGCGCGTTTCGCCGTCCCGCGCATGGTCAACCACCCATTGCAGGCGCGTCTGCGCCGCGGCCAGATCCCCGCTGTCGAACGCGGCCTTGGCCGCAGCCAGCGCCGCAAACGTCGCGTAACCGGTGCGCGCGTAGCGCTCGGTGATGACCGCGGCGATGTCCTGCACCCTTTTTGGCTCGTTGGCGCCGACCGCCCCTTGCAACTGGGTATAGAGTTCACCCGCCTCACGGCCCTGCTTGGTCTGGTAGTAAGTCCAGCCACGCATACCGGCGACGGAGAGCACGGCGGCCACCGCGACCAGCATCACGATGCCGCGGTACTGCTTCCACCACGCCTTGATTTCGTCTATCTGTTCCTGCTCTTCAAGATCGTACACTGCCATCATCAGCCTCTTTTGCTGTCAGTCCTGTTTGCAATAATGCCCGCTGCTTGCGCCACAGTGCAACGCGTCTGCTCCGCCGTCTCGCGCAGCGGCTTTACGCTGACCTGCCGCGCCGCGACTTCATCGGCGCCGATGAGCACCGCGTAGCGAGCACCGCTGGCGTCCGCCTTTTTCATCTGGGATTTGAAACCCGCGCCGCTGCAATCGAGCGTCACCGCAAGGCCATGATCGCGCAGCAGTTCGGCGGCCTGAAATGCGTGGTGCGCCGCGCCCTCGCCGTGGTGCGCGATATACGCGTCGGGCGCCCTGCGGCGGTCGATTTTACTCTCTTCCAGCAGCAATAACGTGCGTTCCACGCCGATGCCGAATCCGCAGCCTGGCGTCGGTTTGCCGCCCAACTGCTCGAACAAGCCGTCGTAACGGCCGCCCGAGCAGATCGCGCTCTGCGCGCCCAGCCGGTCGCTCACCCACTCGAAGACGGTCAGATTGTAATAATCCAGTCCGCGCACCAGGCGCGGATTAACCGTGTAAGGGATCGCGGCCTCGCGCAATCCGGCCTGCACCGCTTCAAAGTTCCGGCGCGACTCATCGCCCAGCGCGTCGATCAGCCGCGGCGCCGCCTCTATCATCTCCTGCAGCGCCGGGTTCTTGCTGTCGAGTATGCGCAGCGGGTTGGTATGCAACCGCCGCGTGGCGTCCTCGTCGAGCAATGCGCGCTGCGATTCAAAGTAAGCGATCAGACATTCGCGAAACGCGCGCCGTTCCGCCGCGCTGCCTATCGTGTTGATCTGCAGTTGCACCCCTTCTACCCTCAGCTCCCGCCACAAGCGGCGCGCCATGACCAGAAGCTCGATGTCCACGTCCGGCCCGGGCAGGCCGAGTACCTCGGCGCCGAAAGTATGATACTGGCGGTAGCGGCCCTTTTGCGGGCGCTCGTGCCGGAACAACGGCCCGCTATACCACAGCCGTTGCGGCCCGTTGTAGAGCAGGTTGTGTTCCAGCGCCGCGCGCACGGTCGGCGCCGTGCCTTCAGGGCGCAACGACAAGGCGTCACCGTTCATCGCATCGGTGAACGAGTACATTTCTTTTTCGACGATGTCGGTGACTTCGCCCACACCGCGCACGAACAACTCGGTGCGCTCGACGATCGGCGTCCTGATATTCTGGTAGCCGTAGCGCCGGAACACTTCGCGCACGGTGTCCTCGAAGAATTCCCACAGCGGGGACTGCTCCGGCAGGACATCGTTCATCCCGCGGATGGCTTGTATTTTATTCGACATCGGTTGGTCTGCAGCGGCTGTCAATGCGCCTTGGCGGCGGTTGCGGCGGAGGCGTAATTCTTGTGCACGTATTGCTCGACCAGCGCCTGGAATTCGGCGGCGATGTTGTCGCCCTTCAAAGTCACCGCCTTGACGCCGTCGATAAACACCGGCGCTACCGGATTTTCACCGGAACCCGGCAGGCTGATGCCGATGTTGGCGTGCTTGCTCTCGCCGGGGCCATTGACGACACAGCCCATCACCGCGACGTGCATGTCTTCGACACCCGGATAGTGGCCGCGCCACACCGGCATCTGCGCGCGCAGATAGGTCTGTATGCTGTCCGCCAGTTCCTGGAAAAAAGTGCTGGTGGTGCGGCCGCAGCCGGGGCACGCAATCACCAGTGGCGTAAACGAACGCAACCCCATCGTCTGCAGAATTTCCTGCGCGACGACGACTTCCCGCGTACGGTCGCCGCGCGGCTCAGGCGTGAGCGATACCCGTACGGTGTCGCCTATGCCTTCCTGCAGAAGCACCCCCATCGCGGCGGTCGATGCCACGATGCCTTTCGATCCCATGCCCGCTTCCGTCAATCCCAGGTGCAGCGGATAGTCGCATTGCCCCGCAATGTCGCGATAGACCGCGATCAGGTCCTGCACGCCGCTCACCTTGCACGACAAAATGATCTGGTCTGCGCCAAGACCGAGGCTCTCCGCCTGTCGCGCGCTGTCGAGCGCCGACGCGACCAGCGCCCTGCGCGTCACCACTGCTGCTTCCTGCGGCTCAGCGCTGCGCGCGTTGTCGTCCATCATGCGCGCAATCAATTCCGGGTCGAGGCTGCCCCAGTTGACGCCGATGCGCACCGGCTTGGCGTACTTGCACGCGAATTCGATCATGGTGGCGAACTGCTCGTCGCGCTTGGAACCGCGCCCGACGTTGCCGGGATTGATGCGCAACTTGGCGAGCGCTTCCGCGCACGCCGGGTGCTGTGTCAACAAACGATGCCCGTTGTAATGGAAATCGCCGACCAGCGGCACGTCGACGCCTTTGGCGGCGAGCCGTTCGCGTATATGCGGTACTGCGGCAGCGGCCTCCGCGGTATTTACCGTGACGCGCACCAGTTCCGAACCAGCGCGCGCGAGCGCTGCGACCTGCACCACCGTACCGTCAATATCGGCGGTGTCGGTATTGGTCATCGACTGCACGACGATGGGCGCCCTGCCGCCGACGGCAATGCCGCCGACCAAGACCCGGCGCGTCAGGCGACGCGGTTGGACTCCGTACATGGGCGCTTATTCCAGCGTCAGCCGCGCGACGTCGACCTTGGTATAGGGCCCAAGATTGACCGGCTGCTGGTTGTGAATCAATTGCACGCCATTCGCATTGCCGACAATCAGCGACAGCGGCGGCAGGCCGCTGACGACCTGCTCGCTGCCCGCTGAATTCATCTGCGAAAAAATCTTGCGTCCATTGCGGTCGCGAATTTCGACCCAGGACTGGCGTGCGAACCGCAACCGCACGACTTGCTCGCCGGGCGCCGGCGCGGACACCGATGCGGCAGTGATCGCTTCTGGCGCGCGCTGGCTCACTTTCGGCAGTGTGCGCGCCGGCGGCTCCTCTGTAACCGGTGCGGGCGCCGGTGTGACGCTGGGCGCAATGATCGGCGCGGCCGGTGATGTTTCCACCACTACCTGCGGCGCCGGCAATTCGACCGGGCGTGTCTTGACCGTGACCTCCTGCGCATCGTCGTAATAAAATTCGAATATCACCAGCCCGGTCAGCACGGCCAGTGCGGGGACCGCGTATATATGCCAGTTGACTTTACGCTCGGTCGGAAACGGAATATCTGCATACGGCGGCTTTTCCGGCGCCGCGGGCGCCGAGTGTGGCAAATCGTGCTCCGAGTTCGCCAGCAGCAGCGTGAAATCGAGTTTGACCAGGCGCGCGTAATTGCGGATAAACCCGCGCACGAACACCGCGCCGGGAAGGCGGCGGTAGTCACCCGATTCCAGCGCCTCGACCTGCCACGTCGACAGTTTGAGCTGATGCGCGACATCCGCAACGCTCATGCCGCGGCTTTCGCGTGCCGCCGCCAGCTGCGCCCCGGGCGACGCCGCCGGCGCGCCGGCCGACGACGCATCAAGCACGGCCTCGCTCATTCGTACTGGCCGGCAGCCAACGCGCGCGCCTCGCGCGATTCGGGGAAATTCTTGCGCAACTGGAACCCGATGCTGGACTCCGCGTTGCGGTCACCGATGGCGCGCTCGACACGCAATACAAGCCACAGGTAGTCAGCCGTCGGCTCGACGTCCTTCTGAATGCGCATGAGATACGACTTGGCTTCGGGATAATTCTTGCGCCGGAACGCCATATCGGCCAGTTGCAGCAGGGCCTGCGGTTGCGCCGGCCGCAGCTTGAGCGCTTTCTGGAAGTAATCGTCGGCGGCCACGAGATCGCCGGATTGACGCGCGCAGATGCCGGCGTTTACCCAGGATTTGTCGGGCGTGGGATAGAGCGGATTGCGCAGGGCGGAGAGGAAATACTTGAGCGACTCCGGCTCGCGTTTGCGCTGGCACAGAAACCAGCCAAAATTGTTATTGATGTCGGAATCCTGCGGGCTGATGCGCAACGCGCGCTGGAAATTCGCTTCCGCCGCCTTGTCGTCGCGCAGTTCCATATAGACCAGGCCCAATACGCTGAACGCGGGTGCATAGTTGGGGTCGGCCTTCAGCGCTTCGCCTGCTTCCTGCAAAGCGACGCCGTAATTGCCGAGTTCGAAGTAGCCGGCAGCAAGATCGGTGTGGATGCGCGCGCGCGCCTGTTCGCTCGTATCTTCCACCGTTTTCGGCGCGTAGCTGGTCGATTCCGAACCGGTGTTCGCGCAGCCCCAAGCGCACAGGATAAAACCCGCAGCGATCAATCTTTTCATTTAAACCTCACGCCGTTGCAACCGTCGGGCGCCGCTCGCGGCGCCGCGTTTTGTCCTGCACCTGTCCGGCGAGCTGCCCGCAGGCGGCGTCGATATCGTCGCCGCGCGTCTTGCGCACCATGACCGTATATTCCGCCTGCATCAGCACGTCGCGAAACCGCGCGACCGCCGCCGCATCCGAGCGCTGGTATCCCGACTGCGGAAACGGGTTAAAGGGAATCAGGTTGATTTTGCACGGCACGGCTTTCAGCAGCTTGACGAGCTGGCGCGCCTGCTCGACGCTGTCGTTGACGCCGGCGAGCATCACGTATTCGAACGTGACGAAATCCCGCGGCGCCTTGTCGAGATAGCGCACGCACGCCGCCAGCAGCTCTTTGAGCGGATATTTCTTGTTGATCGGCACGATCTCACTGCGCAATGCATCGGTCGGCGCGTGCAGCGAAACCGCCAGCGCCACCGGGCACGCATCGCGCAGGCGGTCGATTGCCGGCACCAGCCCGGACGTGCTCAGCGTCACGCGCCGCCGCGACAGGCCGTAAGCATCGTCGTCGAGCATCAATTGCAGCGCCGTCACCACGTTGTCGAAGTTGGCAAGCGGCTCGCCCATGCCCATCATGACCACGTTGGTAATCGGGCGCGGCAAATCGACGCCGCGCCCCAGCGCGCGATTGGCGAGCCACAGCTGGCCGATGATTTCAGCCACCGTCAGATTGCGGTTGAAGCCCTGGCGGCCGGTCGAGCAGAACGTGCAGGCGAGCGCGCAGCCGGCCTGCGACGAAATGCAAAGGGTGCCACGGTTGCGTTCCGGAATGAATACCGTCTCGATGGCGTTGCCGGTACCGACTTCGAGCAACCACTTGCGCGTGCCGTCCGCCGCAGTGGTGTCGCGCACGACTTCAGGAGCGCGGATCGCGGCTATTTTTTTCAGGTCTTCGCGTGACGCCTTGGAAATATCCGTCATCGCATCGAAGTCATCCGCGCCGAACTGGTGGATCCAGCGCATCAATTGCCTCGCACGAAACGGCTTCTCGCCCAGACCGGCACACAACTGCGCGAACCCGGTACGTTCCAATTCGAGCAGATTGACGGTCATGACCGCAGCGCTAACGCGAGTAGATATTGAGCGACGGGAAAAAGTAGGCTATCTCGACGCCGGCCGTGTCGGTTCCATCGGAACCGTGCACCGCATTGGCATCGATGCTTTGAGCGAAGTCGGCGCGGATCGTTCCTTTCGCGGCCTTCTTCGGATCCGTCGCGCCCATGAGGTCGCGATTTTTCTGGATCGCGTTCTCGCCATCCAGTGCCAGCACGACCACTGGACCGGAAATCATGAAATCGACGAGGTCCTTGAAAAACGGACGCGCGTGGTGCACTGCGTAAAACCCCTCAGCGTCCTCGCGCGACAACCGCAACATGCGCGCGGCAACGACTTTGAGGCCGGCGCCTTCGAAACGCGCAATAATCTGGCCAACGACATTATTCGCGACCGCGTCCGGCTTGATGATAGAAAGCGTACGTTCTACTGCCATGCATCTTCCTTTGTGTCTGAATTTTAAGGGTAATTCGTGAGAATACCACGATAAGGCCTTGTTATAAAGCCGTTTGACGCGATTTTACTCCGGTGACGGATCTGCAACGGGCTCCCAGCAAGGCTTTACGCCGGGTTCGCCGCGCACCGCGCTGAAGGCGGAATCGATGCCTATGCCGGGCACGTAAACCAGCTCATCCCCGCAAAACAGCAGTGGCAAACGGCCGCGCAGCCACGGCGGCAGGCGCGCCTCCTGCAGCAGGTTCTTCAGGCTGCGCCGCGGCCGCCCCGCATCCGGGCGCAAACGCTCGCCGCCCTGGCGCAGCCGCACCGTCACAGGCGCGGTCTGCAGTTTGGCCAGGCTGATCCCCGTACCACGGCAGTTTTTCATCATCAGGGTGGCGCCCAGTTCGGGTATGACGACGCGCGCCTCGCCCTGCCATGACCGGCAAAACCCGGCCGCCAGCGGCGCCGCTTTGGCGACCACCCGCAATTCGCCGCCATAACGGCGCAGCTCGTGCGCGCCGAGGTCGATTGCAATGCTTACCGCGCGCGGTTGGCGCACCTGGCGCACGCATTCCGCGAGCCGCACCGCGCTCGGCATGATCACACCGTTGGCGGCAAGAAAAAACCTGAGCGCGTTCTTGGCGCGCGGTACGGTGAGTCGTTGCAATACTGCAATATCGAGCCGGCCTTCCCCGCATTGCGCGTCGGTTTGCGCCAATTCGTCCAGCAGGTCTGCCGCTTCGGCGAAATTCCGACCTGCGCGCGACAGCGTCTTGCGATACGCGGGATAGCGTTCTTCAATAACCGGCAGCAGTCGGTGGCGCAGGAAATTGCGGTCGAAGCCGGTGTCCGCATTGCTGTCGTCTTCTATCCACTTTAATTTACGACTGCGCGCATACGCTTCGATGTCGCTGCGCGGAATATCGAGCAAAGGACGCAGGATGGCTGGCGAGAGGCGGGAAACAGATTGGGGCTTCTTTTGCTCCTTGCCCCTCACGCCTCTCGCCTCTCCCCGCAACACCGGCATCGCGCTCACGCCCTTCACACCGGCGCCACGCAACAGCTGCAACAGCACCGTTTCCGCCTGGTCGTCGAGATTGTGCGCGAGCGCCACGAAGTCCGCGGGCAGCTCTGCGAAAGCGGCGTAGCGCGCAGCGCGCGCCGCCGCCTCGAGACTCGCGGTGCGCGGGACCTGCACTTTGACCACCGTCAACGCGACATCCAGTTGCCGGCAATACGCGCGGCAAAAGCGCGCCCAGCTGGCGGCGGCCGGATTGATCTGATGGTTGACGTGCAGCGCAACGAGTTCGCAACGGACCTTTTTGGCGATCCGGCACAGGATATCGAGGAGCACCACCGAATCGACGCCGCCGCTCAAGCCTGCAACCAGCCGGTCGCCGCGCACCACGTGCCGGCCGAGTATCGCGGAAACGTGCGCCGGCAAAACCTTACTTGGCGGCAACTTCCTTGTACTTGCCATAACCCATCAGCCTTTCGAACCGCGCATGCAGGAGTTCGTCGACCGACTGATCCTGCACCTGCCGCCAGGTGTCCTGCAAAGATTTTTTGAGCGTCTGCATCATGGCATCGTAATCGCGATGCGCGCCGCCCAATGGCTCAGTCACGATTTTGTCGATCAGGCCCAGCGTCTTGAGACGGGTTGCCGTAATGCCGAGCGTCTCGGCCGCCTCGGCCGCGTGGCCCGCGTTCTTCCACAGGATTGAAGCGCAGCCCTCCGGCGAGATCACGGAATAAGTTGCGTACTGCAACATGAGCAGCGCGTCACCGACGGCAATCGCTAGCGCGCCGCCGGAGCCGCCCTCGCCTATCACGGTGCAGATGATGGGCACGCGCAATTCGGCCATCACGTAAAGATTGCGCCCGATCGCTTCCGACTGCCCGCGCTCTTCGGCGCCGACCCCGGGGTAAGCGCCGGGGGTATCGATGAAGGTAAACACCGGTACGCCGAATTTTTCGGCGAGCTTCATCAGGCGCAACGCCTTGCGGTAGCCCTCGGGCTTGGGCATGCCGAAGTTGCGGTAAATCTTGTCCTTGGTATCGCGGCCTTTCTGGTGCCCGATGACCATTACCGGGTGGTCGTTGAAGCGCGCAAGCCCGCCGACGATGGCAGCGTCGTCGGCAAACGCACGGTCGCCGTGCAACTCTTCGAAGCCGGTAAATATGCTCTGTATGTAATCGAGCGCATAGGGCCGCTGCGGATGGCGCGCGACCTGCGAGATCTGCCACGCCGACAGATTGGCGTAAATTTTCTTGGTCAGTTGCTGGCTTTTTTTCTGCAGCCGCGCGATTTCTTCGGAAATATCCAGCGCCGAATCGTCCTGCACGAAGCGCAGTTCCTCGATCTTGGCTTCGAGTTCGGAAATCGGCTGTTCGAATTCGAGAAAAGTGGTTTTCATGCAGTCGCAATATTGAAGCGGACGATGAATGATACCGCAGTTCGCGCGGCGCACGTCACCGGGCGGCGGCGCATCGCGCGCCGGCACGCCTCAAAATAAATGCACCGCCATCGGCGCGAAAAAAGCGATGCTGCAGAACACCACGCCAACGACACCCAGCCCGATAGAAACCCATGCGAGCACCATCATGCTGGTAATGATCGCCGCGGACGCCATGACGATCGCAATCTGCAGCGCCGCCGAAGCGGTTTCGTAGTGGTGATAGGCAGCGAGCGAACGATCGCGCATTTTTTCCGCCACCTTGGCGCGCGCGGCCAGCTCCTTGCGGCCTTCCTGCGTCTCCGGCTCGGTATCGTAGCGTTCCGCGGTCTTGCGCCAGGACGCGACGCGTTCGGTGATCGCCTCCTTGGTCTTCGGCATACTCACCAGATTGAGTTCAAGCTCGGCCGCTTCCGCCGCCGTGCGCACCACCGTCATGCGTATGGTCTTGGCCTGAAAAAATGACCACATGTTCGACGCCTCGATGTTTTTATCGATGGCGGTCGTCTGCGCGCTTTTGCCCAGAGTCTCCGCAAATGCCAGCACCAGCGCGAGAACCGAGATCAGCAGCGCGATCCGTTTGCTTTCCGGCCCGCTGTGATCGCCGCCATGACCGTGACCTGCTCCTGACATGAGAAATCCTTCCCGGCTCTGCCGTTATTTCTAATACCCGCCCATGTCGAAACCGCGCGGGTCGCTTGCCGCCTGCGCCGCACCGTCGACACCGGATTTGAATACCGCCTGCATATTGCCCCATTTTCGTGTCGCCGGTCTGAGCTGGTGGCCTTTTGCCGTCAGCACCGCAAGCCACTCGGCCGAAAAACTGTCGGGTTCGATTTCGACCACATCGGGCCACCATTGATGATGATAACGCGGGGCCGTAACGATACCCTGCAAATCGACTTTGCCTTGATTCACATAGTCGAGTATGCCGAACAACACCATGCTGATGATGCGCGAGCCGCCCGGCGCGCCAATGACCATCACGCCCTTTGCATCCTCGACGAAAGTGGGACTCATGCTGGACAACGGCCGCTTGCGCGGCGCTATCGCATTGGCGGCACCGCCAAGCAGATGGTAAGTATTCGCCAGACCCGCGCCCAGAGAAAAATCATCGATTTCATTGTTGAGCAGTACGCCGGTGTCCGCGGCCACCACGCCGGAGCCAAACCACGAATTGATGCTTAAGGTGGCGCCGACACGGTTGCCGTCCGCATCGATTACCGAATAATGCGTTGTGTTATAACTCTCGCTTTTCGCCGCCAGCGGCGTAATCGACAGCGCATCGATCGGCGTTGCCAGATTCAGATCTATCGATGCGGCGCGGCTGTGTGCATAGGACTTTCCCACCAGCGTTGCGGTCGGCACCTTGACGAAGTCGCTATCGCCAAGGTAGCGCATGCGGTCCTGAAAGCCGCGGCGCAACGCTTCGATGACGAGATG
>CANJHY010000084.1:0-19421 GCA_947474275.1 Betaproteobacteria bacterium | reverse complement strand
TTATGACGCCAGTCGTATTGCCGGGTAGCTATGTGCGGAAGAGATAACCGCTGAAAGCATCTAAGCGGGAAACTCGCCTTAAGATTAGATTTCCCGGGGACTTGATCCCCCTGAAGGGTCGTCCGAGACCAGGACGTTGATAGGCTGGGTGTGTACGGTCAGTAATGGCCTTAGCTAACCAGTACTAATTGCCCGTGCGGCTTGATCCTATAACCTTGAAGGGTTATTGGGCATAAGCGCCAACAATCAAATTCAATTCTTTACTTCTTCCATATTGGTCGGCATCCAGCGCAAGTTGAATGCCGGCAACCCTATTGCTTAGCAGCCATAGCGAGTTGGACCCACCCCTTCCCATTCCGAACAGGGCCGTGAAACGACTCAGCGCCGATGATAGTGCGGATTACCCGTGCGAAAGTAGGACACTGCTAGGCTCCTTATCTGCAAAAAAGCCCTCTTCGCGAGGGCTTTTTTGTTTTGGGCGACAGTTTTTTGCGCCAGAACAAATGGGCTTCAGGTTTCCAGGCGCGGGGCCCGGTTTTTATAGCGGGGGGTCGCAGGCAATCTAGCAGCTGGCTTGATTGTGCAGGTGGCATGGCGCATCTCTGTAACGCGTTCCGTAATACTAGCGAGCATTGGGAGTTTTTCAGCACCGTTACCCTCCCGAGGCGGCACCGCGCGTTCCGCAAGCACTTTCAAATTCAGCGATAGTTTGCTAAAATCAAAGCCCTTTTTGGCGCGGGTTTTGGAGTGGGCATTGCGCCCACTTTTTATTTGTAGTGAAGAAATCACATGGATTTTGGACAGTTATTGGATACCACGGTGAGCGGCCTCGGCTATGAGTTGGTGGCGTGGGAACGCTCGGGCAAAGGCAGCATGCTGCGGGTATTCGTAGACAAGCCGGGCGGCGTCGAAATCGACGATTGCGCCCTTGTAAGCCAGCATCTGTCGCGCGTATTCGAAGTCGAGGGCGTGGCGTATGACCGGCTCGAGGTTTCGTCACCTGGTCTTGACCGGGTGCTGCGCAAGGATGCCGACTACGTGCGTTTTGCCGGCGAGAAGGCGCGCCTGAAACTGCGCCTGGCATTGAACGGGCAACGCAATTTTATCGGCACGCTGCGTGCCGTGAGCGACGGGAAGCTGGAATTGGAAGTAGACGGAAAATTGCTCGCGCTGGAACTGAGCAATATTGAAAAAGCACGTCTGGTTCCGAACATTTAGGAGGCGAACATGAGTCGCGAATTGTTGTTGCTGGTTGATGCTCTGGCGCGTGAAAAAAACGTCGACAAGAACATCGTTATCGGTGCGCTGGAACTGGCGCTCGCGTCGGCTACCAAGAAGCGCTTCCCGGAAGACATCGACGTGCGCGTTGAAGTCGATCCGGCGACTGGGGAATTCAAGTCGTTTCGCCGCTGGCAGGTGGTTGCTGACGAACTGGTCGAAGCACCGGAACGGCAATTGACACTTGAACAGGGGCAGGCACGGAATCCTGAAATCCAGCTCGAACAGTTTGTCGAGGAGTCTTTGCCTGCAGTCGAATTCGGCCGCATCGGCGCGCAGGCCGCAAAGCAGGTCATCCTGCAGAAAATACGCGAGGCAGAGCGCGAGCAGATTCTGAGCGATTTCCTGGCGCGCGAAGAGCACCTGGTAACCGGCGTCATCAAACGCATGGAACGTGGAAGCGCAATCATCGAGTCAGGGCGGGTCGAAGCATTGCTGCCGCGCGACCAGATGATCGCGAAGGAAAATCTGCGTCCCGGCGATCGCGTGCGCGCGTACCTGTGGAAAGTCGATCGCGTCAGCCGCGGGCCGCAAATCGTATTGTCGCGCATCACGCCGGAATTCCTGATCAAGCTGTTTGAAATCGAAGTGCCGGAACTCGAAGACGGCCTGCTGGAAATCAAATCGGCGGCACGCGATCCCGGTTCGCGGGCCAAGATTGCCGTGAAGTCCAACGATCCGCGCATCGACCCGATCGGCACCTGCGTTGGCATGCGCGGTTCGCGCGTGCAGGCGGTGACTTCGGAACTGGGCGGTGAACGCATCGATATCATCCTGTGGTCCGAAGATCCCGCGCAGTTCGTGATCAACGCGCTGGCGCCGGCCGAAGTCAGCAAGATTACGGTCGACGAAGAAAAACACAGCATGGACATCGTCGTCGACGAGGAAAACCTCGCGCAGGCCATCGGGCGCACAGGGCAGAACGTGCGCCTGGCGAGCGAGTTGACGGGCTGGGAGCTGAACCTGATGACGCTCGAAGAATCGCAGAAGAAAAGCGAGGAAGAGTCGGCGACCATTCGTAACCTGTTCATAGAAAAACTCGACGTCGACCAGGAAGTCGCGGACATCCTCGTGCAGGAAGGCTTCGGCACGCTGGAAGAAGTCGCCTACGTGCCGGTGGCGGAGATGCTCGAAATCGAATCGTTCGATGAAGACACCGTCAACGAACTGCGCAGCCGCGCGCGCAATGCGCTGTTGACCCAGGCCATCGTGACCGAAGAAAGACTCGAGCATGACGTCGAGGATTTGCTGACGCTCGAAGGCATGGACAACCAGGTTGCACGCCTGCTTGCCGAGAAGGGCGTCATCACGAAAGAAAATCTTGCTGATCTTGCAACGGACGACCTGGTCGAAATGACCGGGATTGACGCCGAGCGCGCCAAGCAACTCATCATGACCGCTCGCGCGCCATGGTTCGCATAATTAAACCCGGAGTCCACCATGGCACAGATCAACGTCACACAGTTCGCGAAGGAACTCGGTCTGCCGATCGAATTACTGATCGAGCAGCTGCAGACTGCCGGCGTCAAGAAAGTACTCGCTGACGACACGGTCCTGACCGAAAAAGACAAGACGCAGCTGCTCGACTATTTGCGCCAGTCGCATGGCGCACGCGAAGCCAAGAACAAGATCACACTGACGCGCAAGCAGACCACCGAGATCAAGAAGTCCGACAGCACCGGCAAAGCGCGCACGATTCAAGTCGAGGTGCGCAAGAAACGCGTACTGGTCAAGCGCGACGTGGTGGCCGAGGTGGAGCCAGCCGTTGCCGCCCCCGCCCCCGCCCCCGCCCCCGCCCCCGCCCCCGCAGCGCCGACGGCCCCCGTGCCAATCGTCGATGCCGCCCAAATGGCGAAGCGCGAAGCGGAAGCCAAGAAGCAAGCAGAATTGATCGCGCTGCAGAGCGAGGAAGTGCAGGAGAAGCAGTCGCGTGCGCGCCGCAAGAAAGCAGAAGCAGAGCCCGCTGAGGCCGCGCCAGCAGTAGTTGCGCCAGTTGCGGCAGCGCCCGTTGTTGCGCCGGCGCCGGTGGCCACCGCACCGCTTGCCGAGGGCACGCTGCACAAGCCGCAACCCAAGCCCGGCGAGAAACCAAAAGCCGACAAGAAAGCCAAAAAGCCTGTCAAGGAAGTGGTGTGGCGGGACGAGAGCGTCAAGCGTCGTTCGATCAAGACGCGTGGCGACATGGGCGGCGGCATGGGCTGGCGCACGCGCAAGGACCGGCATGCCAAGCATGAAGGCGACGAAGCGGCAGGCGAACACGGGTTTGCAGCGCCTACCGAACCGATAGTGCGCGAAATCAGCGTGCCTGAAACCATTTCGGTCGCAGCGCTGGCACAGAAAATGTCGGTGAAGGCCGCCGAAGTCATCAAAACGATGATGAAGCTCGGCACGATGGCGACCATCAACCAGGTGATCGACCAGGACAGTGCAATGATCGTCGTCGAAGAGATGGGGCACAAACCATTACGTGCCAAGCTCGACGATCCGGATGCATTCCTCGTCGATGCTGTTCCGCACGAGGAGTTAAAACTGGAACCCCGCGCACCGGTTGTTACGGTAATGGGGCACGTCGATCATGGTAAAACTTCGCTGCTGGATCATATTCGTCGCACGCGCGTAGCCAGTGGCGAGGCAGGCGGCATTACCCAGCATATCGGCGCTTACCACGTCGAAACGCCGCGCGGCATGATCACTTTTCTAGATACGCCGGGTCACGAAGCGTTTACAGCCATGCGCGCGCGCGGCGCGAAAGTTACCGACCTGGTGATTCTGGTGGTAGCCGCCGATGACGGCGTGATGCCGCAGACCATAGAAGCCATTCATCACGCCAGGGCCGCCAAGGTGCCGATGGTGGTTGCGCTCAATAAAATTGACCGGCCGGAATCCAATCCCGACCGCATCAAGCAGGATCTCGCCGGACAGGAAGTGGTGCCGGAAGAATGGGGTGGCGACACCATGTTTGTGCCGGTCTCCGCGAAAACCGGAGAAGGTATCGACAAGCTGCTTGAAAGCATATTGCTGCAAGCCGAAGTGCTCGAACTGAAAGCCGCGAAGGACGCACCGGCCAAAGGCATAGTGCTCGAAGCACGTCTCGACAAGGGCCGCGGACCGGTGGCTACCGTGCTGGTGCAATCGGGCACCCTGAAACGCGGTGACATCGTGCTGGCAGGTGCCGTGTTCGGGCGCGTGCGCGCCATGCTGGATGAAAACGGTAAAGCCGTCGATAGAGCAGGCCCTTCGATACCCGTGGAAATTCAGGGTATGTCGGACGTTCCGGCGGCGGGCTCGGATGTGCTGGTGCTCGGTGACGAGCGCAAGGCGCGCGAAATTGCTCTGTTCCGGCAAGGCAAGTTCCGCGACGTGAAGCTTGCGCTGCAGCAGTCGAGCAAAAGTGAAAACCTGTTTGAACAAGTTGGCGAGGCGGGCAAAAAGACGCTGTCGATTATTATCAAGTCGGACGTGCAGGGCTCTTACGAAGCCATGGCTCACGCGCTGCCCAAGATTTCCACCGACGAGGTCAAGGTCAATATCGTGCATTGCGGCGTCGGCGGCATTACCGAGTCCGACGTGAATCTCGCGCTGGCGTCGAAAGCCGTGATCATCGGCTTTAACACGCGCGCCGATGCAATGGCGCGCAAGCTCGCGGAGTCGGCGGGCGTGGACATTCGTTACTACAACATCATTTATGAAGCGCTCGATGATGTGAAGGCCGCGCTGTCAGGCATGCTCACGCCCGAGAAAAAAGAGAGCGTGCTCGGCATGGTGGAAGTCAGGCAGGTATTCAAGATATCAAAAGTCGGCACCGTCGCCGGCTGCATGGTGCTCGACGGCCTGGCGCGCCGCAGTGCAAAAGTGCGTGTTTTGCGCGACAACGTCGTGATCCACGACGGCGAACTGGATTCGCTGAAACGCTTCAAAGATGATGCGCGCGAAGTCAAAGCCGGTTTCGATTGCGGCCTGTCGGTCAAGAATTTCGCCGACGTCAAGGTGGGCGACCAGCTTGAAGTTTATGAAGTCGTCGAAGTAGCCAGGAGCCTGTAGAGTCAATGGTCGGGGATTGAGCAGCGAGGCGCTCGCCCAATCCCGATTTTTGATCCTCTTCAGTTTCTTTCATGCCGCGCGACTTTTCCCGCACGCTGCGCATTGCCGAGCAAATCCAGCGCGACCTGGCTGAATTGCTGCGAGTCGAAGTCAAGGACCCGCGCATCGGCATGGTTACACTGACCGATGTCGAGGTCACCGCCGATTACGCGCACGCGAAGGTATTTTTCACCATGCTGGGCGACACCGAGCAGATTGCTGCCGCCACCGAGGGGCTTACCCGCGCCGCCGGTTTTCTGCGTCACGAACTCGGACATCGCATCAAGCTACGCAGCATTCCCCAGCTGCATTTCATTCACGACGAATCGGTCGAGCGCGGGGTGCGTTTGTCGCAATTGATCGACGAAGCCGTGCGCAGTACCGATGGCGCCAAGAAAAAAAAGCGCGGCTGATCCCGCGCGGCCCTTGCTCAGATGAAGAAAGCGCCTCGCTCCCAGGTCGACGGCGTTCTATTGCTCGACAAGCCGACGGGCTTCACATCGAACGCGGCAATCCAGCGCGTAAAACGCCTGTTCAACGCGGCAAAAGCGGGCCATGTCGGCACTCTCGATCCTCTGGCGAGTGGGTTGTTGCCGGTATGTCTGGGCGAAGCGACCAAATTCTCCACTGACACGTTCAGCGCGGATAAAAGCTACATGGCCGACGTTCTGCTGGGCGTCACCACAACGACAGGCGACACCGAAGGCGCAGTGAGTTCACGCCAGACAGTGGTGGTTACACAAGACCAAATAGTTGCGGTGCTGTCGCGTTTTACCGGTGCATTGCTGCAGATCCCGCCGATGTACAGTGCACTGAAACGCGATGGCAAACCGCTTTATGTCTACGCGCGCGCGGGTGAGACGGTCGAGCGTGTGCCGCGCAGCATCACTATATATTCCATCGAATTGCTGGAATTTGCCGCTGACCAATTCAGAATCGACGTGCGCTGCAGCAAGGGCACCTATATCCGCGTGCTGGCTGAAGACATTGGCGCAGCTCTCGGTTGCGGCGCAACGCTCGCTGGACTCAGACGCACCAGCGTAGGGGAATTCGGCCTGCAGCACGCCGTGACGCTGGCGGAGCTGGAGGCGCTGCCGGAAACGCAGCGGACGGGCAAATTGATGCCGGTCGATTGCCTGGTATCCGGGCTGCCTGCCATCGTTTTGCCGGCTGACGCCCTGGCGCGCATCCAGCAGGGTCAGGTAGCCCAGGTTGGCGCGCCTGCAGGCGAAGCCGCGGGTTTGGCGCGTCTGTATGACCAGGAGAGGCGGTTTGTGGGGCTAGGTGAGCTGCAGGCAAGTGGCCGCCTGCAGCCTAAGCGGCTGCTGGCGACGCCCCAAGCCCGGCCCTCCGGCGACATACAGCAAATGCCCAAAATTGCTTGAGAAAGCCGCTAGTTACGGGGTAAAATAGCCGACTTTGCAAGTGGAGATAAGAATGCCAAGCAGCGGCCCGCAAAAAGCCCAGATCGTTAAAGACTACCAGCGCAAGCAATCCGATACCGGGTCGCCGGAAGTGCAGGTTGCCTTGCTGTCTGCGCGCATTACCGAATTGACCGAGCATTTCAAGATACACGTCAAAGACCACCACTCGCGCCGCGGACTGCTGCGCATGGTGAGCCAGCGGCGCAAGCTGCTCGATTATCTGAAACGCTCGAACGTTGAAAAATATCGCGCACTGATCGATCGACTCGGTCTGCGCAAGTGATCCCACCGGGGTATCGGTGGTAGAAGTTTGCGCTTGCATAAGTGGCCGGCCCGGCATTGCGTCCAGGACGGCCATGTTTAGCGGTTGTTACAAAATGAGTGGACACATCCCCTCATACTCCCCTGAACGCGGCCTGTTGCAGAGTGCTTTGCAACAGGCTTTTACATCAGCGCCAGTATTTTGATGCCCCAGCCCGCTTAGCAGCGCGGCCCAAACGTGCCATAAAGGACAAGACAGTGAGCCAAATCAAGAAAACCATCATGTGGGGGCGTCATAAGCTGACGCTCGAAACCGGCGAGATCGCGCGCCAGGCCAGCGGCGCCGTCATGGTCAGCCTCGAAGATACCGTAGTGCTGGTGACCGTAGTCGGCAAAAAATCCGCCGATGTAGCGAAGGACTTTCTGCCGCTGACGGTCGATTACCAGGAACGCACATATGCCGCCGGCAAAATTCCCGGCGGCTTTTTCAAGCGTGAAGGCCGTCCTTCCGAAAAAGAGATCCTCACTTCGCGCCTGATCGATCGCCCCATCCGTCCGCTGTTTCCCGATGGTTACTACAATGAAGTGCAGGTCGTGGCGACCGTGATGTCCTCCAACAACGAGGTCGATTCCGATATTCCTGCGATGATAGGCACCTCGGCCGCGCTCGCGGTTTCCGGCATTCCGTTCAACGGCCCGATCGGCGCGGCGCGCGTCGGTTACGTCGATGGCCAATACGTGCTGAACCCGACGGCGACCGAACTTAAGACCAGCCAGCTCAACCTCGTGGTTGCCGGCACGCAGCAGGCGGTGCTGATGGTGGAATCCGAAGCCAATGAATTGTCTGAAGACATCATGCTGGGTGCCGTGGTGTACGGCCACGAGCAGATGCAGGTTGTTATCGAAGCCATTAACCAGATGGCCGACGAAGTGAACAAGCCGGTGTGGGATTGGGCGCCGGCTGCCAAAGACGAAGCGCTGGCTTCGCGTATTGCGGCATCGGCCGAGAGCGATTTGAACGCGGCGTTCCAGCTCAAGGAAAAGCAAGCGCGTTCCCAGACCATCGACAGTATCTGGAAACGGGTGTTCAACGAAGTCGGTGTCGGCGCCGAAGGCGGCCCGAGCGGCAATGCAGTCAAAGAAATCTGCTTCGCGCTGGAATCGAAAATCGTGCGCGGGCAGATTTTGAATGGCGAACCGCGCATCGACGGCCGCGACACGCGCACGATACGTCCGATTTCGATCCGTTCCGGCGTGCTGCCGCGCGCGCATGGCTCGGCGCTTTTCACCCGGGGGGAAACGCAGGCGCTGGTAGTCGCCACGCTGGGCACTTCGCGCGACGAGCAGCGCATCGACGCGCTGATGGGCGAATACACCGACCGCTTCATGCTTCATTACAACATGCCTCCGTATGCGACCGGCGAGACCGGCCGCGTTGGTTCGCCGAAGCGCCGTGAAATCGGCCACGGCAGGCTGGCCAAGCGCGCATTGCTCGCGGTACTGCCGACGGCCGAGGAATTCGGCTATTCGATGCGCGTGGTTTCAGAAATCACCGAATCCAACGGTTCCAGCTCGATGGCGTCCGTATGCGGCGGCTGTCTTGCGCTGATGGACGCAGGCGTGCCGCTCAAGGCGCACGTGGCGGGCATCGCGATGGGCCTGATCAAGGAAGGCAACCGCTTTGCAGTACTGTCTGATATTCTTGGCGACGAAGATCACCTCGGCGATATGGATTTCAAGGTGGCCGGCACGGAAAACGGCATCACTGCGCTGCAGATGGACATCAAGATCACCGGCATCACCAAGGAGATCATGCATGCCGCGCTGGTGCAGGCACGCGAAGGCCGCCTGCATATCCTCGGCAAGATGAAAACCGCGCTGGATACGCCGCGCACAGAACTGTCGGCTTACGCGCCGCGCATGATCACGATCAAGATCAAACCGGAAAAAATCCGTGACGTGATCGGTAAGGGCGGCGCAGTCATTCGCGCCCTGACCGAGGAAACCGGTACTTCAATCGACATTTCTGATGATGGCACGGTAACCATAGCTTGCGTCTCGTCCGAAGGTGGCGAACTTGCGCGCAGACGGATCGAAGAGATTACAGCCGACGTCGAAGTAGGGCGCATCTATGAAGGCACCGTGCTCAAATTGCTCGATTTCGGCGCGATTGTCAGCGTCCTGCCGGGCAAGGACGGCCTGCTGCACATTTCCCAGATCGCGAACGAGCGCGTTAACGCGGTCGCCGATCACCTGAAGGAAGGTCAATCGGTCCGCGTCAAGGTCATCGAAGCGGACGACAAGGGCCGGTTGCGCCTGAGCATGAAAGCCGCTGTAGCAGAAACCCAGCCGCAAGCGCAGCCGCAAACCGTGCAATAACCGCCAGCGATTTGCAGCAAAAAAAGCAACAAAAAAGGGCAGCTTAGGCTGCCCTTTTTTATGTCGTCGTGAATTGCGTTATTTCGCGACTTGCTTCTCTCTCAGTTCGTCGAGCGTCTTGCAATCAATGCACAGTGTCGCCGTCGGGCGCGCTTCCAGGCGCTTGAGGCCGATCTCCACGCCGCAACTGTCGCAGTAGCCGTATTCGCCGGCGTCGATTTTGACGATGGTTTCGTCGATTTTCTTGATCAGCTTACGCTCGCGGTCACGATTCCTGAGTTCCAGCGACATGTCCGATTCCTGGCTGGCACGGTCGTTCGGATCGGCAAATATGGTCGCTTCGTCCTGCATGGTATGCACCGCGCGGTCGATGTCCTGAGACAGCCCGCGCTTCATGTCGGCCAGCATGTTTCTGAAGTGCGCGAGCTGATTCGGGTTCATGTACTCTTCCCGCGCCTTGGGCTTGTAAGGCTGGTGAGGCTTGTGCAATTCAGCTGCCATGAGGCTTTTCCGATTCGTCAAAAAGGTGCGTTTTATAGCAGAAATACCAAGGCTCGGCAAGTAATTCGGCGCCGCCCGGATTACTTGCAATGGCTCAATTGGAGCGCCAATGTTATTACATTGACCCGTGGATGGCGCAAGGGGTATATTACGCGCCTTTAGTTCCGGCGTAACATCGGTTTATCGCCGGTGGCGGGCCTGCACTAAAACGGATTTTCGGGGTGTAGCGTAGCCTGGTAGCGCGCCTGGTTTGGGACCAGGATGTCGGGAGTTCAAATCTCTCCACCCCGACCAGTTTTGGGTATCCGCGGGAGTGCCCGTAGCTCAACCGGATAGAGCACCGGCCTTCTAAGCCGGGGGTTGTGGGTTCGAGTCCCGCCGGGCGCACCAGATTATGTCGCGCCAACAGTTTCGATGGTGGCCTTAGCTCAGCTGGTAGAGCATTGGATTGTGATTCCAAGGGTCACGGGTTCAAGCCCCGTAGGCCACCCCATCTTTCAGGCGAGCCGCGCCACGCGGCTCGCTGCAGCCGCCGCAGGTCAAAAACGCTCGTCGCTGCGCAGGTAGCGCCAATTTCCCTGGGGCAGATCGCCCAACGCGACCTTGCCTATGCGCACGCGCTTCAGGCCGGTGACTTTCAGGCCGACGAGTTCGCACATGCGCCGGATCTGGCGTTTTTTGCCCTCGCGCAATATGAAGCGCAGCTGGTCATTGTTTTGCCATGTCACCTGCGCGCGCTTCAACGCGGCACCGTCGAGGCTCAACCCGAAATTCAGTTGCGCCAGACCGTCGGCCGACAGCGCGCCTTCGACCCGCACCAGGTACTCCTTGTCGATGCCGGAACTTTCGCCGATCAGTTGTTTCGCGATACGGCCGTCCTGTGTGAGGATCAAAAGCCCGGTGGAATCGATATCCAGCCGTCCCGCCGGCGCAAGTCCTTTTAAATGAGACGGATTGAAGCGCTGCGGCGAACGATCGCTTTTGAATTGCGCTTGAGCCGTAATCAGGGTGATTGCCGGCCGGTAGCCTTGTTCGGCCTGACCCGATACAAAGCCAATCGGCTTGTTGAGCAGGATAGTCACGCTGGCTTCCTGGCGCGATTGCGCGGCTTTCGCCAGGGTAATGACCTGATTCGGAAAGACGCGCGTGCCGAGTTCTGTAACCGGCACGCCATCTACAAGCACCCAACCGCGTTCGATGTAGCTGTCGGCTTCGCGGCGCGAGCAGATGCCCTGTTCGGACATCAGTTTGGAGACGCGGACTTTTTCCATGATTTCGAATTACCTAGTGTGCGAATTATGCCGCGGTATTGCTTGTCATGCTCAAGGCTACAGCTTCCGCCACCTCGATGCCGTCGATTGCTGCCGACAGTATGCCGCCCGCGTAGCCGGCGCCTTCGCCGGCAGGGAAGAGGCCACGCACATTCAGGCTCTGATACTGCGCGTCGCGCGTAATGCGCAGCGGCGACGAGGTGCGCGTTTCGACACCGGTCAATATCGCATCATCCATCGCGAAGCCCGGGATCTGTTTGGCAAATGCCGGGAGCGCTTCGCGGATGGCGTCGGTGGCGTAAGCAGGAATGCACGTGCTCAAATCGGTCAGACGTACACCCGGCGTATAAGACGGCACAACCGAGCCAAGCGTGGTCGAAGGGCGGTTAGCCAGGAAATCGCCGACGCGCTGCGCAGGCGCGCAGTAGTTGCTGCCGCCTGCCGCAAAGGCACGCGATTCCCAGTGGCGCTGGAACCCGATGCCGGCGAGCGCGTTTCCCGGATAGTCGGCAGGTGTAATGCCGACGACAATGCCCGCATTGGCATTGCGCTCGTTGCGCGAATACTGGCTCATGCCATTGGTAACGACGCAGCCCTCTTCGGATGCGGCGGCGACGACCGTGCCACCCGGGCACATGCAGAAGCTGTAAACCGAGCGTCCATTCTTACAATGATGTACGAGTTTGTAGTCGGCGGCACCCAACAGCGGGTGGCCGGCATTTTTTCCGTAACGAGCGCGGTCTATGATCGATTGCGGGTGCTCGATGCGAAAGCCGATGGAGAACGGTTTCGCTTCGATATGAATACCGCGCTCATGCAGCATCCCAAATGTGTCGCGCGCGCTGTGGCCGACGGCGAGCACGACGTGATCCGTGGCGATGGTTTCGCCGCCGGCAAGTGTCAGGCCGCGGATTTTTCCATTTTCGATGTCGAAATCCGTAACCCGGGATTGAAAACGGATTTCACCGCCCAGCGCCTGGATCGATTCGCGCATGTTTTCAACCATGCCAACGAGCCTGAAGGTGCCAATATGGGGTTTGCTCACGTACATAATTTCCGGCGGCGCGCCGGCTTTCACGAATTCCGTTAAGACTTTGCGCCCCAGATAGCGGGGGTCCTTGATCTGGCTGTAGAGCTTGCCGTCAGAAAAAGTGCCGGCGCCGCCTTCGCCAAATTGCACGTTTGATTCCGGATTAAGCACCGCTTTTCGCCACAGGCCGAATGTGTCCTTGGTGCGCTCGCGCACTGCCTTGCCGCGCTCCAGAATAATCGGGCGAAACCCCATCTGCGCGAGCAGCAGTCCGGCAAACAATCCGCAGGGGCCTATGCCGATGACTACGGGACGCAGTGTAGCGTTCGCTGGCGCCTTTGTTACGAACCGGTAATTTGTGTCGGGTGTTTGCGCCAGGTGACGATCATCCTGCAGGCGCTTGAGTATTTCTGCTTCGTCTGCGACTTCGGCATCCAGCGTATATACGAATGCGAGGGCAGAGCGCTTGCGCGCATCTACGCCGCGCCGGAATATGGAATAACTCACCAGCCTTGCCGCCTCGATCGCCAGGCGCTTGAGTATGCTGTCCGCCAGCGCCGACTCTGTATGATCGAGCGGAAGTTTTATTTCAGTCAGTCTCAGCATATTCGCGGGGTGCGGGCGACATCCTGAGTGGGCAAGGAATGGCGCGCGCAGTCACATCCTTGTCAGCGCACCTTCAGAACGCGCTGCTTCTCGCGCGTCCATTCGCGTTCTTTTTCCGCCTGCCGCTTGTCGTGCTGCTTCTTGCCCTTGGCGAGGCCGATTTCGAGCTTGATGCGGCCGCGCTTGAAATGCATGTCGAGTGGCAACATCGTATATCCTGCGCGCTCGACGCTGCCGATCAGGCGGTTGATTTCTTCCTTGTGCAGCAACAATTTTCGTACACGCACCGGGTCCGGCTGGAAATGCGTCGATACGGTGGACAGTGGGCTGATATGGCAGCCGATGAGGTAAATCTCGCCGTTGCGTACGATTACGTAAGCTTCCTTCAGCTGCAAGCGGGCCGCGCGGATGGATTTGACTTCCCAGCCTTCGAGCTCGATTCCCGCCTCGAATTTCTGCTCGACGAAGTAGTCGTGGAAGGCTTTCTTGTTTTGCGCGATGCTCATGTCAGGGTATAGTGGCGGCCAATCGCGAATTGTAGCAGCAAGTATCTGCCGCTCGCCGGTATTGCCAAACAGCGTTTCTACGGATCATGGTGCAGGTAAATAAATCGGTGCTGGTCGGGCATTCGGCGTTACGCATGTTCGAACTCGTCGATGCAGTGGAAAAATATCCCGAGTTCCTGCCGTGGTGCGGCGGCAGCGAATGCAGTTTCCGCGATGGGCAGATTACCCGCGCCACTCTGCATATCAACTATCGGGGCATCCATCAGCGCTTCAGCACGGAAAACGCCAAGACGCCGCCGAGCCTGATACAGATCACGCTGATCGAAGGACCATTCAGAATGCTCGAGGGCAGCTGGCGGTTCACCGATCTGGCAGGAGCGGGGTGCAAGATAGAACTCCGCCTGAACTATGAGTTTTCAAGCCGTCTGCTGGAGAAGCTGGTCGGACCGGTATTCGGCTATGTCGCCAACAGCATGGTCGATGCATTCGTCAAACGAGCGCAAAGCGTTTATGGATGAAACGCCCGGCGGCACGATAGAGATCGTTTTGGTTTATGCGCTGCCGCGCGAGCAGATGGTCGAGATATTGCGCGTTCCGTCCGGCACTGTCGTGAAAGAGGCCATCAGGCAGTCCGGCATATTGCTGCGCCATCCCGAAGTTGCAACCGGCGCGCTGGCGTTCGGGATATTCGGGCGCCGCGTGGCGGCAACGCGGGTATTGCGTGAATTCGACCGCATTGAAATTTACCGGCCGCTGAGCGCGGACCCAAAACAGGTGCGGCGAACGCGCGCGCGTAAGGCGGCCAAACCGCAACTCTGAAACCTGCGGCGGCTTGCGCGCTACTTCTTATTGCACCACTGGTCGACCGACTTCTGCGCGCTGGCGATTTCGCCCGGGCGGTCCTTGTCTTCCAGAACGATGCGCTCGCCCGTTTTAGGATCGGTGCGCGAGATGCGCTGACCGTCCTGCAAACCGCGGAGTTGCGCGCGCGCACTCAGGCAGTTTTGATCCAGGTCCTTGGCGTCCGCTTTTTCTTTTTCCGCTTTCTTTTCTGCGTCCTGACGATCAAGCGTGCGTTTTTTGAACTCGGCGTCCTGTTCTGCCAAAGACTTGCTCTTGACGGGCGCCGCGGCGCTCCCGCCAGCCGGCCCCGGACCTGCGCCGCCTTTCATGAGCTTATTTTCCTTGACCGTGCCAGGCGGGCAGAATTGCGCGATGGTTTTTGTGCCCTTGGCGTCGACGCATTCCATCACTTGCGCATGCGCCGCGGCCGCTGCCAGCAGCAGCGCACAACCTGTCAGAATTCGTTTCATCGGATTTTGTCCTCTGCATCACAGCCGGCATGGCTCCGGCGTTTGCGCCGGCGAAACGGTATTAAGCTAGCGATTTCGTCTGAATTCGTCAATGCTTCAAGAGCATCAACGCTGCCGGATGCTTGGCGGTTTACGTCGGTATGCGTATAATGCTGTTTTGCGAGGGAACACCAGATGCGCGTGGTCCAAAAAGCCCTGACCTTCGACGATGTCCTGCTGATTCCCGCCCACTCCACGGTCCTGCCTCGGGACGTCAGCCTGAAAACCCGGCTCACGCGCACGATCACTCTCAATATCCCGCTGCTGTCCGCTGCCATGGACTCCGTGACCGAATCCCGGCTGGCGATAGCCATCGCCCAAGAAGGCGGCATCGGCATGATACACAAGAACATGACCGCCCGAGCGCAGGCAGCAGAAGTGGCCAAGGTCAAACGGTTCGAGAGCGGCGTCGTCAAAGACCCGATCACGATTACCCAAAACATGAAAGTGCGTGATGTGCTCGCGCTGACCAACCAGCACAAGATTTCGGGGCTGCCGGTGATCGATGCGGGCGGGCGGGTGGTCGGCATTGTCACCAATCGCGATCTGCGTTTCGAAACCAATCTCGGGCAGCCCGTCAAAAACATCATGACGCCGCGCTCCAAACTGGTCACCGTGCGCGAAGGTGCAACCCGCGAGGATGCAATGACGCTGATGCACAAGCACAGGCTCGAGCGCGTGCTGGTGGTGAACAAGAATTTCGAATTGCTCGGCCTGATTACTGTTAAGGACATTCAGAAGTCCACCGAACATCCGAACGCGTGCAAGGACAAACTTGGCCGCCTGCGTGTGGGTGCTGCGATCGGCGTCGGCGAGGGCACCGAGGAGCGCACGGCGGCGCTGGTCGAAGCCGGGGTTGATGTAATCGTGGTCGACACCGCGCACGGCCACGCGCAGGGCGTGCTCGATCGCGTCAAATGGGTGAAGAAGACTTTCCCAAAAATGCAGGTCATCGGCGGCAATATCGCGACGGCCGATGCCGCAAGGGCTCTGGTCGATCACGGGGCCGACGCAGTGAAGGTCGGCATTGGGCCGGGTTCCATTTGCACAACACGTATCGTCGCCGGCGTAGGCGTGCCGCAGATCAGCGCGGTGGAAAACGTTGCCAAGGCACTGGCCAAGTCCGACATTCCGCTGATCGCCGATGGCGGCATCCGTTTCTCCGGTGATATTGCGAAAGCACTCGCCGCCGGCGCCTATTCGGTAATGATAGGCGGCTTGTTTGCCGGTACCGAAGAGTCGCCGGGAGATACCGAGCTGTACCAGGGGCGTTCGTACAAGTCTTATCGCGGCATGGGTTCGTTGGGCGCAATGCAGCAGGGTGCGGCCGACCGCTATTTCCAGGATGCGGAGGAGACCGCCGAGAAGCTGGTGCCCGAAGGCGTAGAAGGTCGCGTTCCGTACAAGGGCGGCGTCGTGCCGCTCATCCAGCAGTTGATGGGCGGATTGCGCGCGAGCATGGGATACACGGGCTGTAATGCGATCGACGAACTGCGCAGAAAGGCCGAGTTCGTCGAGATCACGCATGCCGGCATCCGCGAATCCCATGTGCACGACGTGCAGATCACGAAGGAAGCGCCCAACTACCGCGCCGATTAACGTACAGATGGCAGAAAACGCGATACGGCAACGGCAATATGCGTTGCCGCTTTTTTTACCGAACCTGAATCCCTGCTGACATGCCTCACCAGAAAATCCTCATACTCGATTTCGGCGCGCAATATACGCAGTTGATTGCGCGCCGCGTGCGCGAAGCCAGTGTCTATTGCGAGCTGCATCCGCACGACGTGACCGACACCTTCGTCCGTGAATTCGCGCCGTCGGGCATCATATTGTCGGGCGGGCCCGCATCGGTATGGGAAGGCGGCACCCCGCGCGCGCCGCAGTCGGTATTTGAGCTTGGCGTGCCGGTACTCGGCATCTGCTACGGCATGCAGACCATGGCCGAGCAGCTCGGCGGGAAAGTAGAAAGCGGCAAGGTGCGCGAGTTCGGCTATGCCGAAGTGCGGGCACAAGGCCATTCAGCGCTGCTCAAGGATATCCAGGACCGGGCCAATGGCGAAGGCCACGGCTTGCTCGATGTGTGGATGAGTCATGGCGATAAAGTCACGGCAATGCCAGGCGGATTCAAAATCATCGCGAGCAATGCTGCGTGCCCAATCGCAGGCATGGCGGATGAGGCGCGCCGTTTCTACGCGCTGCAGTTCCATCCGGAAGTCACGCATACGCTGCAGGGCAAAGCGATCATCGAGCGTTTCGTGCGCGAAATCTGCGGTCTCAAGGGCGATTGGAGCATGCCCGGATACGTCGACGAAGCGATCGCCCGCATCCGCACGGAAGTCGGCAAGGACGAGGTGCTGCTCGGTTTGTCGGGTGGCGTCGATTCCGCGGTTGCCGCCGCGCTGATTCATCGCGCGATAGGCAAGCAACTGACCTGCGTATTTGTAGACAACGGCCTCTTGCGGCTGAACGAAGCCGAGCAGGTCATGCAGACGTTCGCGAGCGGGCTGGGCGTCAAAGTAATCCACGTCGATGCATCCGCGCATTTTCTCGGTGAACTCGCCGGCGTGGATGAGCCGGAACAGAAGCGCAAGATCATCGGCCGCGTATTCGTTGAGGTGTTCCAGCGCGAGGCAGCGAAGTTGCCCCTGGTGAAATGGCTCGCTCAGGGCACTATCTATCCGGACGTGATCGAGTCAGCTGGTGCGAAAACCAAAAAAGCCCACACCATCAAATCGCATCACAACGTCGGCGGCCTGCCAGATACTCTCCATCTGAAACTGCTTGAGCCGTTACGCGAATTGTTCAAGGACGAGGTGCGCGAACTGGGACTGGCGCTGGGCTTGCCGCGCGACATGGTGTTTCGCCATCCTTTCCCGGGGCCGGGGCTGGGCGTGCGCATACTGGGCGAAGTGAAGGTCGCGTACGCAGACCTGTTGCGGCGCGCTGACGCGATATTCATCGACGAGTTGCGCGCGGCGGGCTGGTATGAGAAGACCGCGCAGGCTTTTGTCGTGTTCCTGCCGGTGCGCTCGGTCGGCGTGATGGGTGACGGCCGCACCTATGAGAATGTCGTCGCGCTGCGTGCTGTGCAGACGACCGACTTCATGACCGCACAGTGGGCGGAGCTACCCTACAGCCTGTTGTCCAAAGTATCGAATCGCATCATCAACGAAGTGCGCGGCATTAATCGCGTGGTCTACGATATTTCCGGAAAACCGCCGGCAACCATCGAGTGGGAATAAAACTCCTGCTTTCTGGGACTATCGGTACCTATCGAAATAGTGACGTAAGTTGATGATAGAAAGTAATAATGCCTTTCAGTACCTATCGCTACCTATCGGTGGTACCCGCTTCAATATGACGGTATATCTGACGGTAGAAATCACAAGCGTTCCGGCAAGAAAAAATATACCGTCAACCAGAATTGTGGTTCGACGGTAGAAAAATAAGAATAAAACAATATAAAACAGTAACATATAAATTATTGGCTGTTTTTATCGCGTGACGGTATAATTTTGGCGTAAGGGAGATCGCCAATGCTGTCCGACGCCACGCTCAGGAACATCAAACCAGAGGCTGCCAACTACAAACTCGCGGATCGAGACGGGATGTACGTGACCGTCACGCCGAAGGGAACGATCACGTTCCGATTCGATTACCGGATCAACGGGCGCCGCGAGACACTCACCATAGGTCGCTACGGCGCCCGTCGCGGTATGTCCCTGCAAATGGCCCGAGAGCTGTGCGTCGACGCACGCCGCGCGATTGCCGAAGGTCGTTCGCCCAGCCATGAGAAGCAGCGCGAGAAGCGCCGCGTGGCCGACGCCAAGACCTTCGAGGAATTCACCAACCTCTGGCTCGAGGACGCCCGAATGGCGGACAGCACCCGGTCAATGCGAAAGAGCGTCATCGCCCGGGACATCATGCCGGCGTTCAAGAACAGGCTTCTCGCCGAGGTCACCGCGGAGGACCTGCGCGCGCTATGCGATAAGGTCAAAGCGCGCGGCGCGCCGGCCACCGCGATTCACGTGCGTGACATCGTCAAGCAGGTCTACGCGTTTGCTACCCTGCACGGGGATCAGACACCGAATCCGGCGGACGGAGTCAGCCCCGCGTCGATCGCCACGTTCGTCGCCAAGGACCGGGCGCTATCGCCCACCGAGATCCGTGTCCTGCACAAGGTGCTGGAGTCTTCGGCCACGCAGCCCACGATTCGGCTGGCCTTGCGGCTGATCCTGCTTACCCTCGTGCGCAAGAGCGAACTCGTCGAGGCCACGTGGGACGAGGTGGATTTCGAGAACGCCCTATGGGCTATCCCGAAGCGCCGGATGAAGGGCGCCAAGCCGCACAACGTCTACCTGTCCCAGCAAGCGCTGGACATCATGGTTGCGCTTCGCACCTGCGCCAGCGGCTCGAAGTTCGTGATGCCGTCACGCTATGACGCCGACCACTGCATGTCCAAGGCGACCCTGAACCGGGTCACACAAGTCTGCGCAGAGCGAGCCAAGCAGTTGGGAATGCCGCTTGATCCCTTCACCGTGCATGATCTGCGCCGCACGGGCTCGACCATTCTCAACGAACTGGGCTTCAACAGCGATTGGATCGAGAAGGCTCTTGCCCACGAGGATGGGCGGTCGTCACGCGGGGTCTACAACAAGGCGGAGTATGGCGAGCAGCGCCGCCACATGCTGCAGGAGTGGGCGGACATGATCGACGCCTGGGTATCGGGG
>CANJHY010000083.1:0-19613 GCA_947474275.1 Betaproteobacteria bacterium | reverse complement strand
CGCTGGTGCGGCCGGTGCGCGCGCAGCCGCGTTTCAGTTCAGATCCGTTCACGCTAGGCATTGCTTCCGGTTCGCCGCGGCCGGACAGCGTTGTTTTGTGGACCCGTCTCGCGCCCGAACCGCTCGCCGGCGGCGGGCTGCCGACAGAAAACATTGCGCTGAAATGGGAAGTCGCCCGCGACCAGAGTTTCCGCGACATAACGCAACGCGGGACCGTGACTGCGACGACCCAGTTCGCCCACAGCGTGCGCGCGGAAGTTACGGGCCTGGAACCAGCGCGCTGGTACTGGTACCGCTTCATGGCGGGCGATGCGGTAAGTGTCGTAGGCCGCACGCGCACCGCTCCCGCACCGGGCACCGCTAACGATCGCCTGCGCTTTGCATTCGCTTCGTGCCAGCAGTACGAGCAAGGTTATTACGCCGCCTACCGGCATATGGCGCGCGAAGACCTCGACCTCGTAGTGTTTCTCGGCGACTACATTTACGAATCGTCCTGGGGCCGCAACCACGTGCGCAAACACAATGCCGGCGAACCCCGCACCCTTGACGAATACCGCAACCGTTACGCGCTCTACAAGGGCGATGCCGATCTCCAACTCATGCATGCCGCCGCCCCGTGGCTGGTGACGTGGGACGATCACGAAGTAAGTAATGATTACGCGAACGACCAGAGCCATGACCTCGATCCCGATTTTCTGCTCCGCCGCGCCGCCGCTTACCAGGCTTACTACGAGCACATGCCACTCGCACCGAGTGCCGTTCCGCGCGGGGCCGCGATGCTGCTGCACGACAGCTTTGCGTTCGGCAGCCTTGCCACTTTCTTCGTGCTCGACGACCGCCAATACCGCGCGCTTCAAGCCTGCCCAAGGCCCGGCCGCGGCGGCAGCAATGTCGTCACGGATTGCGCCGAACGGCTGGACACCGGGCGCAGCCTGCTCGGCACCGCACAGGAAGCGTGGCTGAAAGACGGACTCACGCGCACGCGCGCGAAATGGAACGTAATCGCGCAGCAAACGCTGATGGCGCAGCACGACCGCAAAGCGGGCCCCGGCCAGAGCTTCTGGACCGACGGCTGGGACGGCTATCCGGCCGCGCGCGCGCGGCTGCTCGGCGATGTCGCGCAAATCAAGCCGTCGAACCCGCTGGTCATCAGCGGCGATGTGCATTGCAACTGGGTCGCCGATCTCAAGACCGATTTCGATGATGCAAAATCGCCCGTCATCGCCAGCGAATTCTGCGGCACTTCGATTACTTCGCAGGGCCCGAGCGTCAAGCAGATCGCGGCAACGCTCGAGGAAAACCCGCACATCCGCTACGGCAACGGCAAACGCGGTTACGTGACGATGGAGCTGACACCAGCGCGCTGCACCGCCGTCATCCGCGGCCTCGCCAGCGAAAAACGCGCGGACAGCGCGATTGCTACCGTCGATACCTTCGTCGTCGAGAACGGCCGGCCGGGCGCGCAAAGCACGTGACGGACGGCGGAGTTCTCAAACTCTACGGTTGCGCCAACAGCCGCTCGCTGCGCGCGGCGTGGGCGCTCGAAGAAGCCGGCGCGGACTACCAATACGTGCCGGTCGATCTTTTCAAAGGCGAAGGCCGCGCGCCGCAGTTCCTCGCCCTCAATCCCGCCGGCAAGGTGCCGGTGCTGGTCGATGGCAATCTCACGTTGACCGAATCAGCGGCCATCGTCGCCCACATTGGCGATAAATTTCCCGCCAGCGGCCTGCTTCCGAGCGCATCCGCTGCGCGCGCCGACTGCCTGCGCTGGATGTTTTACGCGACGACCGAACTCGAACAGCCGCTGTGGAGCATCGCCAAACACCGCTTTGCGCTGCCTAAAGAAAAGCGTATTGCCGGGATGGAAGATACTGCGCGGTGGGAATTCGCGGCCGCCGCCAGAGTGCTCGACGGGGCTCTCGGAAAACGCACATTCATTTGCGGCGACGCTTTCAACGGCGCCGATATTCTGCTCGGCCACACGCTGGCGTGGGCGCGCTCGGCGAAAGTCGCGCTTGAATCGCCGGCGCTGACTGCCTATCTGGAGCGGCTCTACGCGCGGCCCGCGCTCACACGGGCGCGCGGCCGCGAAACCGCGAACTAATCCCCTACTCTGCCTTGATGCCGATTTTTTTGATCAGGCGCACGTAAGTGTCGATGTCCCGCTTGATCGTCGCGCCGAACTGCTCGGGCGTGTCGCCGATTATTTCGTAACCCAGCTCGTTGAGTCGCTGCCTCACGTCCGGCGACTTCAGCGCGTTGACGGTTGCCGCGCTGAGCTTGGCCGCAACGTCCTTCGGCACCCCTGCGGGCGCAACGAGACCAAACCAGGCATCGACCGCATAACCTTTGACGCCGGACTCGGCTATGGTCGGCAGATCGGGGGCGGCAATCATGCGTTTGGCCCCCGCTACGGCGATTAATCTGAGCTTGCCGGCCTTCGCGTGCGGCACCACGGCGGCATAATCGGCCAGCATCATGTCGATCTGGCCCGCGATCACGTCGGTGACGGCAGGCGCCGTGCCTTTGTACGGTACATGCACGATATCGATCCCGGTCATCGACTTGAACAACTCGGCGGCGAGATGCGAGATGGCACCGGTTCCCGAGCTGCCGTAACTCAACAGGCTCTTTTTTGCCTTCGCCACCGCTATGAGCTCTTTAACGTTTTTCGCCGGCGCAGTCGGATTGACCGCCAACGCATAGGGCACGACGGCGACGTTGCTGAGCGGCGTCAACTCGTGCGGATCGTAACCGAGCTTGGGATAAAAACCCACGGCGACTGCCATATTGCTCATGCCGCACATGATGACCGTGTAGCCGTCGGGTGGCGCCTTGCTGCCGTATTCGACGCCTATGGTGCCGCCGGCGCCGCCGCGGTTTTCGATGACCGTGGGGTGCCCCCACAATTCGGTCCATTTCTGGCCGACGATGCGCGCGATGATGTCGTTGGGACCCGCGGGCGCGAACGGCACTATGATGCGGATCGGTTTGGCCGGGAAATTCTCTGCCGTCTGAGCGACGCATGGCGTGGCACACGCAGCAACCGCCGCCGCGCCGACAATTAGCAATGGATTACGCAGGTTCATGAACGTGGTCTCGGTTTCGCCGGATTAAAGCGCAAGTAATTAGCAAGGCCTGTGCCAGCGCGGACGCCTGTGTATGCGGCTGCGCTACAGCATTATCGCCGCAATCCGGTGCGACGAAGAACGTTACCGCACTGGCTTGGGGCTATTCGAGCTTGATGCCCGCCGCCTTGATCACCTTGGCGTACTTGTCGATTTCAGCCTTGATGAGCTGGGTGAACTCGGCCGGCGTGTTGGTCAGCGGCTCAGCTCCGTTGCGCTCGAACTGCTCTTTCATTTCCGGCGATTTCGCGATCGCCCTCAGCTCGGTTTGCAGCCGCTTGAGGATAGTCGCCGGCGTGCCTTTAGGGGCAAAGAATCCCAGCCACAGCGAAGCGTCGAAACCAGGAAAGCCGGATTCTGCCACCGACGGCACGTCCGGCAATGACGGCGAGCGCTTGGGCGTGCCCACCGCGAGCGGGCGCAACCGCCCGGCTTTGGCCTGGGTAAGCACCGCCGGCATGCTGCCGAACAGCGCCTGCACCTGGCCGCCCAGCGTCGCGGTATTGGCCGGCCCGTTGCCGTTATACGGCACGTGCACGACATCGATACCCGCCGCGGTCTTCAGCATTTCCATCGCCAACTGCGTCGTGGTGCCGGTGCCCGCCGATGCGTAGTTGAGCTTGCCCGGCTGCGACTTTGCCAGCTCGATGAATTCCTTGAGCGAGTTCGCCTTGACGCCCGGATTGACCACCAGCAGATACGGCGTGGTCGCCACCAGCGTAAGCGGTTCGAAATCCTTGACCGGGTCGTATTTCAGCTTGGCGTAGGCGCCGGCTGCGATCACGTGCGTGCTGGTGGTGCCCATGGTGAGCGTGTAGCCGTCGGGATTGGCGCGTGCGGCGATTTCGGTGCCTATGGTGCCACCGGCGCCGCCGCGGTTGTCGATTACGACCTGCTGATTCAAACGCTCGCCTAGTTTCTGCCCGACGATGCGCGCGATGATGTCGGTTGAGCCACCCGGCGGGAAGGCCACGATCAGCCGGATCGGCTTCGTGGGGTAGGCCTGCGCGCCGGCCAGCGCGCACGGCAACAGCAGCGCCAGGACTATCGCCCGGCAGCACGCGCTCATGAAATTCATCATCGCTTTCTCCTCGGTTTTTGTGGCCGCCTCTTGGAGCGGTCCGCTATTTAACCATTCCCGGCAGCTTCAGCCAATCGGCGACGGAATCTCCGCCGCGCGCCTAGTCGCGCGTCAATGCGCCCGATTTGATCAGTTTGTCGATGCGCGCGACCTCCCGCTTGACGAACGCTCCGAACTGTTCGGGCGTCCCGCCTTCGACTTCTAGGCCCAGTTCGTCCAGCCGCCGCTTGACGTCCGGCAGCTTGAGTATGCGGTTGGATTCCGCATTCAGCTTGTCGATGATCGCGCGCGGCGTTTTCGCCGGCGCCGCCATGCCGAACCAGACGATAGCCTCGGCGTCCTTGATCCCCGCTTCCGCGAGGGTTGGAACATCGGGCAACAGCGCCTGGCGCTTTGAACTCGCCAGCCCAACTACGCGCACGCGGCCCGCCTTGATCTGCGTTTCAGCCGACACCGTCGTCGTATGCATGAACTGGATCTGCCCGCCGATCAGGTCGGTAATCGCCGGCCCCGAGCCTTTATACGGCACGTGCGTCACGTTGAAGCCGGTAGCGGCCTGGAAGAGCGCAAGCCCGATATGCAGACTGCTGCCGACGCCCGAAGAGCCCCAGCTCACCGTGCCTGAATTCGCTTTCAGGTAATCGAGCAGCTCTTTGGGATTTTTCACCGGCAACGCAGGATTCGCCAGTATCAGCAGCGGCGCATAGCCGAAAAATATCACGGGCGCGAAGTCATCGACTTTATAGGGAGCCGCTTTGCTCAGCATCGGACTGTTCACATTGGGGCCGGGATTCGACAGCAGAAGCGTGTAGCCGTCAGGCGCTGCCCTGGCAACGGTCTCAGCGCCGATCAGGCCGCCGGCGCCCGGACGGTTGTCGATGATGTACTGCTGCCCCCAGCTTTCCAGCAGCTTGCCCGCGATAAGCCGGGCGATAACGTCGTTGGATGCGCCCGGCGTGAACGGCACCACCCAGCGCACCGGCTTGTCCGGATAGCCGCCAGTGGCATTTTTCGGCTGTGCCCCTGCTTGTGCAATGAACGCGCTGCAAGCGACAACCCCCGCTACTCGCAAGATGAAATGCATGTTCGTCTCCTCCGTTTGCAACAGCTTTCTATTTTTTTACCGTTTCCAGCACTTCCGGATTCATGACATTGATCGGCTTGCCGGCCGCGTACGCGAGTATCTGGTCGAATATGTCCGTGAACTGGACTTCGAATTCGTCGCGCCCGACGTAACCGATATGCGGCGTGCACACCACGTTGTCCATATTGAGCAGCGGGTGCTTGGTATCGAGCAACGGCTCTTCCTCGTAAACGTCGACCGCCGCCATGCCCGGACGCCCGGCGCGCAACCCATCCACCAGCGCACCCGGTGCGATCAGGCCGGCACGGCTGGTGTTGACGATCAGCGCCGTCGGCTTCATGCGCGCGAGGTCTTCCGCCGTCACGATGCCGCGCGTAGCATCGACCAGCCGCATATGCAGAGAAATCACGTGGCATTCTTCGAAGAACGTTTCCTTGTTGGGCGCTGCGCTGTAACCATCCGCCCGCGCCGTCGCCAGCGAAGCTTCGCGCGCCCATACCAGCACTTTCATGCCGAACGCCTTGCCGAAGCCCGCCACCACGCTGCCGATGCGGCCATAGCCATATATGCCGAGCGTTTTGCCGCGCATGCCGTGGCCGACGTCCACCTGCCATTTGCCCGCCTTCAGCGCGGCCATCTGCTTTGGAATCTGCCGCAGCGAGGCCAGGATCAGTCCCCACGTCAGTTCGGCAGTCCCGTACGACGGCCGTCCCGGATGCTGGCTCGACGACAGGATGACGCCTTTGCGCGTCAACGCGTCGAGGTCGATGTGCGGAAAGACACTGCGCTGACTCACGAGCCTCAACTTGGTCAGCCGTTCGATCAGCGGCGTGCGTATCGGCGTGCGCTCGCGGATCAGCACCAGCGCTTCGGTGTCCTTCAGCCGTTCAGCGAGCTTGTCGGTGTCCTTGGTGTGGTCGTTCCAGACGGTAACGTTGTGGCCGGCGAGCTTGCTGAAGCACGGCAGCGTGCGGATGGTGTCATGGTAGTCGTCGAGTATCGTAATGTTCATTTTAAAATTTCGTGAAGTCGTGAGATCGTTAGGGCGTGAGGGGCAAACGATCTCCCGCTCTCACGCCCCCCCCGCCCTCTCGACAGTTAATCCAGCCAGCCGCTTTTCTTCACTTGCGCGAGCACTTCATCGACGATCTCCGGCGCTCGGCCCACGTAGGTTGTCGGGTCGAGTGCCGCCTTCAGCTCCTGCTCGCTCATCGCGTCACGCACCCGCTTGTCGGCCATCAATGCCTTATCGAAGCTGATGCCGTTTTCAAGACCGTGCATGGAAATCTCGTACACGAGTTCGTGGGCAGTCTGCTTGCCGACTTTGCCGGACAACACGAACATGACGCGCTCCGACAGCAGGAAGCCGCCGAGCAGATCGAGATTGCTGCGCATCTTGTCGACGTTCACGACCAGCCCGGACAGCACGTATTTCATGGTGGCCAGCATGCCGCCCGCCATCAGACACGATTCAGGTAAGGCACGCCATTCCGCACGCCATGCAGCGCCATCGCGCTCGTGGTCGATGACCATGGATTCCATCATCAGCGCGACGTTGTATTTAATGGCGCGCGACACGCCCATCACGGCTTCGCAAGTGCTCGGATTTCGCTTATGCGGCATGGTGGATGATCCGACCTTGCCTTCACTGAAAGGTTCCAGCAGCTCGTCGATCTCGTTGTGCTCCAGCACGTAAATCTGGTTGGCGATTTTGCCGAGCGTGGCGCCGATCAAACCCAGCACGCAGACGTATTCCGCAAAACGGTCGCGCGCCGGCTGCCAGTTGATGTCCGCCACGCCGAGGCCGAGGCGCTTCATCAGCCCCTGCTCGAGTTTCTTGGCCTGCGGTCCGTAAGATGCCTGGGTGCCGACGGCGCCCACCATGCCGCCGACAAACACGCGCGGTTCGAGCTGGCGCAGGCGCTCGTAATGCCGTCCCATTTCGGACAGCCAGATAGCGGCCTTGTGCCCGAAGGTAATCGGCAGCGCCTGCACGCCGTGCGTGCGCCCCACCATCGGTGTATCGCGGTATTTTTCGGACAAGCGGTAGAGTTCACGCCCAATTGCCTTGATGTCGCGCAAGTACGCGGCATGCGCATCTTTGATCTGCAGAACCGTACCGGTGTCGAGCACGTCCTGCGTCGTCGGCCCGAAATGGATGAACTCGCCGTTTTCGGGTTTGCATAAGTCCTGCACCGCTTTCAGCGCCGGCACCAGCGGATGCTTGATGCGGCGAATTTCCGCGGCGATCTTTTCGATGTCAACGTTGGCGATATTCGCCTTGGTCACGATCTCGGCCGCGGCCGCCTTGGGAATGATGCCGAGATCGGCCTGTTCGAGCGCCAGCGCGGCCTCGAAGTCATACCACTTCTGCACGCGGTTCGTGTCGCTGAATATCTGCCTGAACTCATCGCTGGACCACAGGTGCTTGATCAGCACGTCATCGAATACGCCAGAGGCCATCTTGCTTGTACTCCCGGTGATTGAAACGGAACGCGCGGCGGTCTCAGCTGCCGCGCGGCGGACACTACGTTGGTGGGGGGGAGTAGCAAAGCGCGCAGTATTTGCGCCCATCGCGCGGCTGCCAGATTATCAGTCCGGCCGCGCTCCCGACTCTTTTACGACTTTTCCCCATTTTAGCATTTCCTTCTTGAGGAATGCCGTGAACGCCTCAGGGGTGCTGCCTACGGGCTCCGCGCCGTCGACGGTGATGCGGTCGCGTATCTCCGGCTGTTTGAGGATGGCCGCGATGTCGTCCGCAAGCAGTCGCACGATTTCCCTGGGCACGCCGCCCGGCGCCACCAGGCCCTGGAATGCATCGGCATCGTAACCCGCCACTGTCTCGCCTATCGTCGCCACATCCGGCATGGCACGCAGCCGCTTGGCGCTGGTCACCGCCAGCGCGCGCAATCGTCCCGAATTCACATGCGGCGCGGCGGAAATCGTCGTCGTCATCAACATGGTCACACGCCCTGCTATCACGTCGGTGACCGCCGGCGGTATGCCTTTGTAGGGAATGTGCGTCATGTCGATTCCCGCCATGGTCTTGAACAGCTCGGTGGCGAGATGCGGCGAAGTACCGCTGCCGGCCGATGCGTAATTCAACTGCCCGGGTTTCGCTTTCGCCAGCGCAATCAGCTCGCGCACGGTATGCGCCGGAATCGACGGGCTGACCACAAGGATATTGGGCACAGCCGTAATCTGCGTCACCGGCGCGAAATCGCGCAGCGGATCGTACGGCAGCTTGCCGTAAAGGCTGGGATTGATCGCGAACGTGGTGGTTATCATCAGCAATGTGTAGCCGTCGGCACTGGCTTTGGACGCTATCTCGCTGCCAAGGATAGTCGCCGCACCGGGACGATTGTCGATGACTATCGACGCCCCGCGCTTCTCGGTCAGCTTCTGTGCAATGCTGCGCGCCGTGATTTCAAGCCCGCCACCTGCCGCAAAAGGCACGATCAGCCGGATGGGACGCGACGGATAGTCGCCCGCTTGCGATTGCGATACCGACACCATTGCACCGGCCACCAGAATTGAGGCCGCTGCCGCGCGCCGCGTCACCATGCTGCCGCGTACGCTTCGCGCCGCGGGTCGGCGCCGGCGTGACGCTGACCAGTCTTCGGATCCTGCATGATGGCGCACACCCCGCCGTTCTGACCGGGAAAATGCGGCCACACGTCGATGTCATGGCCCAGCGCGCGCAGCGCTTCAACAGTTTCAGTCGGCAAAGTGTTCTCCACATTGAGGCGGCCCGGCAGATACCCGTGCGGCGCGAACGAATTCGGAAAGCTCGAGCTCGAAATACGCGAAGTCTCGATCGCCTGCTGCACCGGCATACCGAATTCGGCGATGTTGAGGAACACCTGCAGCATCGCCTGCGACTGCACATCGCCGCCTGGTGTGCCGAACGTCATGAAAAGTTTGCCGTCGCGGAATGCGAGCGACGGATTCGGCGTCAGGCGCGGACGCTTGCCCGGCGCCACCAGGCTCGGATGACCCGGCGTCAGGCGCGACTGGCAACCGCGTCCGGACACCGCGAAACCCAGGCCGGGAATCACCGGCGTGTCGTATTGCGGATCGGAGAGCGTTGCAGAATAACCATTGCCTTCGCGATCCATCACGCAGCCGTAGATGGTGCCAGGCTGCAACGCGCGCTCGACCCCGCGGCTGGGGTCCTTCGCACGTTCGTGCAGCAGGAAAGGTTGGGGTGCGCCATCCGGATAACCCGGATCAGGCAGCGTCGGATATGCGCGCGTCATGTCGATACGTGCGCGCTGTTTAATCGCATAGGCATCGGCCAGCATGCCGGCGCGCGGCATCTTGACAAATTTCGGATCGCCGGAATAAGCCTCGCGGTCGGCGAAAGCGAGGTTGAGCGCCTGGTCGACGACGTGCAGATAGGCAATCGAGTTGTGCCCGAGCGCTTTCAGATCGTAGCCTTCCAGTATTTTTAACGCTTCGAGCAGCACGACGCCCTGGCACCACACGTCGCAGCTATGCACTTCGTAATCGCGGTATTTGACGTGGATACTGTCTTCCACCGGCACTTCGAATCCCGCGAGATCGGCTTTGGTCACGAAACCATCGTGGCGCTTGTGATATTCGGCAATAGTGTCGGCGATCTCTCCGCGGTAGAAATAATCATGCACCGCGCGCAGCTTCTTGTCGCGATCGCCGCGCGTGGCCCGCTCCACTTCTATCATGCGGAATATGGTGCGTCCCAGGTCTTCCTGCTTAAGCACTTCGCCGAGCTTCGGCGGTTGGCCGCCCGGCAAATAGACCCGCGCATTATCCGGCCAGCGCGCGAACTGCTCGGCGACGTATTCGATATTGCTCGCGAGCAACGGGTAAACCGCAAAGCCGTCGCGTGCGATTTCCATCGCCGCGGTGGCCGCCTGCTCGAAAGAAATCGTGCCGTAGCGGCGCAACGCTTCGATGTGCGTTGCCGGAGCCGCAGGCATGACCGTGCGCAGCAGACCTTCCGGAACGTGCTCGCCGTTACCTTCAGAGATGAGGCGGTTGATATCGGTTGCCGCCGGCCAGTAACCAAGCCCGGCGAGGCTGATGACGCGGTTTTCTTTTTTCAGATAAATGAGCGTCGGCGCCACACCCGCGAAGCTGACCATATCTGGTTGCAGGATAGGCAGCGCCATCGCCGCGGTAACGCCAGCATCGACCGCATTACCGCCACCATCGAGAATGCGCATCGCAGCCGCGGTCGCAAGATAATGACCAGTCGCCACTGCGTAATGATTACCGGCGACTGTGGGCCGGAAACTCGGCGCCTGCACCGCCATTTTTATTTTACGTTTCATGCCACCGCTCCGTAGCCAGGACTCATCTCAATATTCGACACCGACAAGCAACCGCCGATATACGCCGATTGACACCGACAAAATCCCAGACCTTGCCCTGAACCAAGATCAAGTTCTCCGAGCTGCTTATCTGCGTTCATCCGCGTGCATCGGTGGTTCTAAATTATTTTTTAGAACGTTTCTAGCAAGTTTCAAGTCCGTTCAAGAATGCTCAGGCCGCGCACGCGGTCGAGCAGGTAAATTAAACCGCGATCATCCACCGTGACGTCGTTGCTTTGCACGCGCTCCGAACCCTCCGGCACGTCGGGCATGTAGTAAGCCACTTCCTTCAGGGCGTGCGGATTCGAGATGTCGATGATGCGCAGGCCGTAAGCAAACCATGCTACCGGAATTTCGGTGCCGGTGACGATTTCGCAAGGCTGGTGGCAGCCCGTCATGCGCGGCTGCGGCCCGTCGGGCATGTCCTCGATCTGGAAGGTGGAGATCACCTGCGGGTGCTTCTCGTCGGTGACGTCGACCATCCACAAAAACGCCGCCGGATACGGCGGAAAATCGGGCTGGCGGAACACGTCCTCGTCGGACACCAGCATGAAATCGCGCTGCTTGATCTTGAACGGGATGCGCAGCGCGGTGTGCGTGGGCCACGGAAAAGGCGGACTCCAGTCGAGGCCCGAGACGAACTTCGGCTTGGCCATGTCCTCGATGTCGAGTATGACGAGCCCGCCCTGCCAGTAGCTCGTGTAGAGGCGGTTGCCGTGACGCAGCGGGTGATGGCATTTGTGCGCGTCGTTTTTCCACGTCGCTTGTTCGCCGCCGGCAGCCCACTGCCCCGGCATCCACCAGCGGCCGACTTCCTGCGGTTTCGCCGGATCTTTGAGGTCGAGAATCATCACGATGTTGCCGATGTAGCCGTCCATGGTCGGCGAGATGTAGGCATAGCGGCCGTCGAAATCGAAGCGGTGTACGCCGCGCGCATGGGCCGCGCCGGGCCCGAGTGTGGCGTTCCATTCGGTAATCAGCTTGGGCTGCGCGGGCTTCGAGATGTCATAAATGCCGATGCCGCCGTTGTAGCCATCCGGCGGAACCTCACCATTCAGCGAATGCACTGCGAGCGCTTCGCGGTTGACCAGCATGAGGTCGCCGTGCACGCGCACCTTGTGCGAGTGCGTTCCCGGCGGCATCGTGAGCTCGGCGAGCAGTTTCGGATTTTTCGGATCTTTGACGTCGATGATCTGCGTGCCGTGCGGATTGCGCATGTTGCCGACGTAGGCAACCTTGTTCTGCACGACGACCTGGCCGCCGCCCGCGCAGTCGTGCCAATGCAGCGGGTTCAGCCCGGCGTGGCCGTGATTCTGCACGTCAACATAACCGACTTTTTTGATGCCCTTGGCTTTTGCCATTGCTTTGCTCTCCCGAATTGCCCTGTTTACTCGGTGCAGATGCCCGCTTGTTGCTTTACTTAGCAGGCATCTCCGCTTACCCCTCTACTCGGCGCGTATTCCCGCTTGTTTGATGACCTTCGCCCACTTGTCGTATTCGCTCTTGATAAACGCACCGAATGCCTGTGAAGTATTCGCCGCCGGATCAGCACCAAGTCCCAGCAGGCGCTCGTGCATTTCCGGCAGCTTTAATATACGCACGATCTCGCGATTCAGACGCGCCACGATTTCGGGCGTTACCTTCGCCGGCGCCAGCCAACCGAACCAGCCGACGCATTCGAAACCGGGAAAGCCTGACTCAGCCAGAGTCGGCAATTCGGGCACCACCGCAGACCGCTTCGCACTTGTAATCGCCAGCGCCCTGCTCTTGCCTGCCTTGACCTGCGGCATCGCCACCAGCGCGATGCTGAACAAGGCCTGCACCTGTCCTGCGATCAGTTCGGTCAGCGCCGGGCCGCCGCCTTTGTACGGCACATGTATGACCTGCACTCCCGACATGATACGGAACTGTTCCAGCGCGAGGTGACCCGACGTTCCATTGCCTGCGGAAGCGAATACCAGTTGTCCCGCGCGCGCTTTGGCCAGCGCGATCAACTCGGAGACCGAAGTCGCGGCAACTGACGGATGCACGACAAGGATGTTCGGAACCGTGATGCCCAGCGTAATCGGCGCGAAGTCTTTGACCGGATCGAACTTCACGTCACGATACAGGCTGGGATTGATCGCAACACCCGCGGCCACGGCGGTGATCGTGTAACCGTCGGGAACAGCGCGTGCCGTCATTTCGTATGCGATGTTGCCGTTGGCGCCCGCGCGGTTGTCGATGACTATGGTCTGGCCCAGCGCCTCGGTCAGTTTCGGCGAAATCAGCCGCGACAACGTATCGGCCGGCCCGGCAGGCGGCACCGCGACTATCATGCGTATCGGTTTTACCGGATACGCGGTGGCCATGGCGTGCTGAATTGAAAAAGCGGTTCCAATAGCGATGACTGCATTAAACGCCTGACACCGCGGCAAAGTCCGTTCATTGATTCGCTTCATTGAACGCACATTATCGCATTACCCATTGCCCATTGCCCATCGCCCATCGCCCATGACCACCCCGGCCGCCGCGACACCCGGAGCCGATGCTATGATGAGGCCTCGCTACCGAGGAGGTTATTCTTGACCGCTTCCGCCCCATCCAAAATCGTCTGCCTGAGCGAACTCGCCTCGCGCATCACCGATGGCACCTCGATTGCCGTCGGCGGCAGCTTCCTGCATCGCGGCCCGTTCGCACTCATGCGTGAACTCGTGCGGCAAAAAAAGCGCAACCTCGAAATCATCAAGCCTTCGCCCGGTTACGACGTCGATATGCTATGCCGTGCAGGCGCAGCGGCGAAAGTGCGCGCGGGCATCGTCGCAATGGAAGGCAATTTCGGGCTGGCACGCTGGTTCAGGAAGGCCATCGAGCGCAAAGAAGCCGCTTTCGAAGAACACGCCTGAATGACCTTGGTCTCGGGGCTGCGTGCAGCCTCATACGGAATTCCCTTCCAACCGGTGGCGGGCGTGTTCGGCAGCGATCTTGCGGAAATCAACGGCTGGAAAACCGTCAAGGACCCGTATACCAATAAGGAAGTCTACGTAATCCCCGCCATACAGCCGGACGTCGCAGTCATTCATGTTAATGAAGTCGACGAACTCGGCAACGCGCGCGTCTACGGCACTCCGTTCTGGGACCATCCGATCACGCGTGCCGCCAAACGTGTCCTCATCACCGCCGAACGACTGGTGCCGACCGACGTGCTGCGCCTGCAACCCGAATTGACTCTGGTGCCCGGCTTCATGGTCGAAGCTGTCGCCATCGTGCCCAACGGCGCCTGGCCCGGTTCCATGCATCCGCTGTACGAAATTGACTACCCTGCCGTCGAACGCTATATGAAAGACGAACCCGGCGTGCTCGAAGCTCACCTCGCCGAGTCGCCTGAAAATATCGAGAGGCGTGAGGCGAGAGGCGTGAGGTGAACCGCTTAAGCCCGCTGTTGGGCCGCTCGAGAAGGTTGAAGCTTTTCCCGCCTCTCGCCTCTCGCCTCTCCCCTTTCCGATGACTATCGTGACCTGGTCGTCGTTCTCCTACATCGTAGTCAACCTCGCGCGCCAGATACGCGCGAACGAGGTCACGTTCAGCGGCGTGAATTCCACGCTGCCGATGCTCGCCTGCCTGCTTGCCAAGCGCGCTTACGACTTTCATTTCACTTATATCAATGTCGCGGGTGGCGTCGAACCGCAGCCAAAGAAAATTCCGCACTCGAGCAGCGACCCGGCGATTGTCGAAGGTTCGGCGGCGATATTCGCCAATCAGGATTTCTACGACCTGTGCGCGCGTGGTGGTATGGGCCTCGCCTATCTAGGCTGCGCGCAGATCGACGCCGAAGGACGAACCAATGTATCGGCAATCGGTTCCTGGCACGATCCCAAGGTGCGCCTGCCCGGGGGCGGCGGCGCGGCAGTCATGCTGCCGACCGCGAAACGCGTCGTCACCTGGCGCACCGAGCACAGCCCGCGTTCGTTGGTGGAAAAACTCGACTTCGTCACGGCTGCCGGCAACCTCGCAGCGTTGATAACCCCGATTGCGGTATTTCAGCGCCGCAACGGCCGCCTTGCGCTCGAATCGTGGCATCCGGATTCGAGTGTGGAAGAAGTCACCAAACGCACCGGTTTTAAATTCGATACGACCGGCGCCACGCCCACGCCGATGGCTACCGAACGCGAAGTTGACGCACTGCGCACACTGGATCCCGATCAGGCGTTTGAGCGCGAGGCAAGTATCTCCTGACCGATCTGCAGATTGTCCGCGAGCAAGTGTAAAATTCACCCGCTCAGTCCCATTCGCAGAACCTGCAAGAAAAATGGATGCAACTTCTATCCTGATCAAGACCCCGAAAGGCATCGTCCAGCCGAAATCGGGAGACGCCAATCTCAATTACGATGCGGTGCGCGTGCTGCGGCTTGTCGACGGCAAGTCCAGCATTGCTCAATTGCGCCCGCAATTCACGGACCTCTCGGATTCACGGTTTCAGAAAGCGATACAAACGCTCGATGAAAAAAAGCTCGTCCAGCTCGTTTCCGCCCAGGAAGCGAATTCCGCCGAGAACACCGAGTTGCGCAAGCTCGATACAAAAGTGCAGGACATCGCGCACGAAGTCGTGCAGACCCTCGATTTCACCAAGCTCGAGCGCGGCATGCTGGCGGCGGCCATAGCGGCACCTCCTCCGGCCGCCGGGGCGAAGCCACCGCCCCCTGCCGCGCCGGCACCTCCCCCGCGACCTGCAGCGGACACCGACTCCAAAATCAAGGTAAAGCTCGCAACAGAGTTGCGGCCAAAAGTCGAAGCAGAGTTGCGCGCCAAACTGGCTGCGGAAATGCGCCCCCAGATCGAAGAAGAACTGCGTGGCAAGTTAATTGCCGTGCTGCGCCCCGTGCTCGAAGCCGAAATCCGCAGCAAGCTCGCGGTTGCGCTGGAGCCGCGAGTCGCGCTCGAACTGCGCAATCAAATGAAAGGGCAGAACGGGCAGGCGCCGGATGCCGGCGCAGTGGTCGAATCCACGCAATACCTGCGGTTGCTCGAATGCATACGCGAAACGGTGTTTCAAACCGACCTCGCCGGCACCGTTATTTATCTTAACGAGCGGTGGACGAAAATCAGCGGCTACAGTTGCGATGAGACGGTACGCAAACCCCTCGCGCAATTCTTCGTCCCCGAGGACCAGGCCGTGGTGACCGATCACCTTGGCAAAGTGGCGCGCGGTGAAGCGGTACCCGTCATTCTCGAAGCGCGTCTCGCGCGCAAGGGCGGCGATCCTCTGAAGATCGCCATGCGCGCGGCACCGTTGTCTGCCGCTTCAGGCCCCACGGTTGGAGTGTGCGGAACGCTTCGCGGGATGGCTTAGGCAAATTAAACGGCCAGCTCTTATCTAGCGTTGCGCCAGACCGCGCACGCTGAACAGCAGACCAAGAAATACCAACGCAACAATCAAGTTCATACCGACGGCGGCGTACAGTCCGTAGTGTATGCACAGTGCCGAATCCAGCGGCACCCAAATCAGTATGGATAGCACGAGCGCCCGCCACGCACCTCGCGTTGGATTGCCAAAATACGCCTGCGTAAGCGCATAAAAGAGCACTCCCCAGCTTGCAACCGTAGGGCCGAATACGCTGATGAGAAACATGACGTCGTTAGTCGTTCTGGCCTCGCCAAAAATTGTCGCCACCAGCATGCGATGAGCCGCCGGCGCGAGCGGCAACAACGTGAGCACCAGTCCCGCGACGACATGCGCCAGTGCAAGCAGCAATAAGAGTTTCTTGATCATCCCTTGGAACTCGGACGCCCGATTTCACCCAGGCGCGCTTTGCAGGCGCCTATCAGATCGTCAGGCGTCAGTTCGAGCTCCAGCCCGCGACGGCCGCCGCTGACATAGACCTTGGAGAGTTTTGAAACGGCGGAATCGATGTAAGTGTCCAGCGCTTTTCTCTGACCCAGCGGACTGATGCCGCCCACCACATAACCCGAAGAGCGTTCCGCTTCCTGCGGCGGCGCCATTTCAGCACGCTTCGCAATTGCCATGGTAGCGAGCGCTTTGAGATTCAGCTCGGAAGTCACTGGAACAAGCGCGACTACCAACTGCTTGCCATCCAGCTTGGCAACGAGCGTCTTGTAAACCATTTCCGGCGCCACACCGAGTGCTGCGGCGGCTTCCAGACCATAACCGCGATCAGTGTCGCTTGCGCACTGGAATTCGATGACGCGGTGCACGATCTTGGCACGGCGGGCGGCGGCTATTGCGGGAGTCATCGGGACGGTTACCGCCTCAAATATAACTTTTGCGCTTTTCGACGAACTGCTTCTGCAACAGTTCGATATTGAGTGCCACACCCTGCATATTGGGATTGATCTTTAACGCCCACTAGAAATATTCCATCGCGCGCTCCGGTTGGCCCATCCAAACATGATGCCCAATTCAAAGCCCTTACGAAACCCCTGCAAGCCAGTAGTCATAAGGCTTTCAGAACTTTTTATCGCTCTTTTTACCCACTCGATTTCCTGAAGAGCCACTTTTTATACGACAGCTTAGATGACGAATTAGATGACAATTTGAGTCCGGATGCCAGCCCGGCGCAATTTCGGATCACTCCGCCTTCAACCCCGCCGCCTTGATGACCCGCGTCCACTTCGCGATTTCGGATTTTATATATTCGGCAAACTGCTCTGGCGAATTGCCGGCAGGTTCGTACCCCTGATCGCCAAGCTGCTTGCGCACGTCGGGCTGGTTAATGATGCGTACCATCTCGGTATTGAGTTTGACGATGACATCGCGCGGGGTGCCGGCGGGTGCCAAGACGCCTTGCCACGCGGTTGCCTCATAACCCGGTAATCCGCTTTCCGCAACAGTCGGAATCTCAGGCACTGCAGCGGAACGCTTGAGGCTGGTCACTGCCACCGCACGCAACTTCCCGGACTTCGCGAGCGGCATGGCCGGTGCGATGGTGGAGCACATCAGCACGACGCGGCCGCCGAGCAGATCGATAAGCGCGGGCGGACTACCTCTATATGGGATGTGTACGATGTCGATGTGCGCCACGGACTTCAGCAATTCGCCGGCCAAGTGTTGCGATGACCCGGTGCCCGATGACGAGTAATTGATTTCGCCGGGACGGGTCTTGCCGAGCGCAATCAGTTCGCGCATGTTCTTCACCGGCAGCGACGGATGCACTATCCACAGGTTGGGCGATTGCGACAGCAGCGTGACCGGCGTGAAATCGCGGATCGGATCGAACGGCATCTTGGTCGACAGCGCTGGATTGGTCGCATGCGAAGTCGCCACTTGCAGCAGCGTATAACCATCGGGCGCCGCGCGCGCCACGATTTCGGTGCCGATGATGCCGGTCGCGCCGGGACGGTTGTCGGTAATGACCTGCTGGCCGAGGCTTTCGGAGAGCTTTTGCGTGACCAGCCGCGCCAATGTGTCGGACGAACCGCCTGCGCCCTGCGGCACGACGTAGCGTATCGAACGAGTTGGATAGTCTGCTGCGCTGGCAAGCGCGCTTGCGCCGCACAGGATTGCCGACACTACCGGCATCCAAAAACTTTTCATTGCGGTGCGTCCCCTGATTCTCGGTCGAGAACAGAGATTACCGGATAGCGGCGACTAGCTCAATGAGGGATTGGCTCAGCATTGAGCCGCAGATAAACGCAGATGAATGCAGATGAGTTCAAAGGGCTGAAAGGCAGAAGACGGCCTTGAATCCTTATCTGCGTACCCCTCAAGAGGGTATTAAAAAGAATGTATCTGCGTTTATCTGCGGCTGAATATGGTTTGTCTTATTTAAGCTGGGGCGTGAGTAGCTGCATCATTCAATCACTGCTCGGCCTTCGCGCCGGACGCTTTGATGATCTTGCCCATCTTCGCCACTTCCGCGCGCACGTGCTTCGTAAACTCAGCAGGTGTTGCGATCTGCGCTTCTATGCCCTGCTTGAATAACTGCTCTTTGACTTCGGGGCGCGACAACGCCTTGACGATTTCGCCGTTCAGAGTGGTGATGATTTCTTTCGGCACCTTGGCAGGAGCATGCAATCCATACCAGGTGTCGAACACGTAACCCGCTACACCCGATTCGCCCAGCGTGGGCAAGTCAGGCAGAAATGCTGAACGCTTAGCACCCGTCGTCGCCAGTGCAATGACGCGCTTCGCACTGATGAACGGCATGGTGCCCGGCAGCGCCGAAATCATCACCTGCACCTGCCCCGCCACCACGTCCGTCAGGCCAGGGGCCGTTCCCTTATAAGGAATGTGCGTGATATCCGTGCCGGTTTCAAGCCGGAAATATTCCATTGCCAGATGCGCGGTGCCGCCTGCCCCGGTGCTCGCGTAGTTGAGGCCGCCGGGTTTGGCTTTGGCCAGCGCGATAATCTCTTTGGTGCTGCGCGCCGGCACACCGGGATTCACCACCAGCGTGTTGGTAGTCGCGCCTATCATCGCCACCTGCGCAAAATCGCGCACGGTATCGTACGGCAGCTTGGTATACAGCGTCTGGTTGATGGCAATCGCATTGTGCACCACCAGCAGCGTGTAACCGTCGGGTGCGCTCTTCGCGACGATGTCGGTGCCGATAGTACTGCCGGCGCCGGCGCGGTTGTCTACGACAGCCGACTCGCCAAATGCTTCGGTGAGGCGCTGTGCGACAAAACGCGCGGCGATGTCATTGCCCCCGCCCGGCGCAAACGGCACCACCAGGCGCACCGTTTTCGCAGGATATTTGTCCGCCGCCGAAGCTGCCGCCGCCAGCGCGAGCATCAGCGCTCCGGCAAAAATATGCATACGCATTCGTGACTCCTCGGGTTATTTTGCGCGGTGGCCAGGGACCGCCGCACTATATTGACACTAGTGTAGTGCGTCAAACAGATTGCAACTTATTGAGTCGTGCGCGCGCTTTGACGACCTTCGCGAGGATGTCCGAGGCGCGCGCGGTCCAGATGAACGGCTTGGGGTCGCGGTTGTGGTTTTCGACATAGGTTTCAATGGTGCTGAT
>CANJHY010000082.1:0-19898 GCA_947474275.1 Betaproteobacteria bacterium | reverse complement strand
CAGTCGATCGCCATGTCCCAGGTGTTTTTCTCGATGATGTCTGGCGTATCGTAATGCGTGGTCAGTGCGTGCCAGTCGGCGACGAAGAACAGGCATTCGAACTCATGCTGCAGCCTGATCCAGTTTTTGAGCACGCCGTGATAGTGGCCGAGATGCAGCGCACCCGTTGGGCGCATGCCTGATAAAACGCGATCGACGAACATATACGCAAATCCTCTAGCGCTTAACGGGTTCCGACGAGATGCAGGAACCGCAATACCTGATAAAGCCCGGCCTCCGGTATGCCGAATATCGCTGCGATGCCCGAGAGCGACAGGGCAATCAGCGGCGACAATAGCATTCCGAGCACGCCGGTGAATAATAACGCCAACAGAATGATGAAGCCGAAACGTTCTATCTGCGCGAATTTCCAGGCCATATTATGCGGCAGCAGGCTCACCGCGATACGTCCGCCATCGAGCGGCGGCAGCGGAAACAGATTGAGCACAAAGAATATGACATTGACGAAAATACCCGACGCCCCGACGAATAGCAGCCAGATCGCCGCGGTATTGCTCGGTGCAAGTCCTGCTCCGACGTTGAGCACCAGCGCCCATAGCAACGCCATGAAAAGATTGCTGAACGGCCCTGCCGCCGCCACCCACAGCATGTCGCGCTTGGGATTGCGCAGGTTGGCAAAATTGACCGGCACCGGCTTGGCCCACCCGAACATGAAGCTGGTCAGCAAAAGCGTGGCCAGCGGCACTATGATGGTGCCGAGGAGGTCGATATGCCGCAGCGGATTCAGGCTGACGCGACCCGCCGCATAAGCAGTCATGTCACCGAAGTGTTTTGCCACATAGCCGTGTGCCGCTTCGTGCAGCGTAATCGCGAATAATATCGGCAAGGCGAATACCGCGATTTTCTGAACTACGTTAAGCTCCAACAAGTTCTCCCAGCAGATTGGCGGCACCCCTGCCCTGGCGCGTAATGACCGGCATGTCGGCAGTCAGATCGACGACTGTGGTTGGCACTATGCCGCACGACCCGCTGTCGATTATCAGATCGACGTGATGCTCCAGACGGTCGCGTATTTCAGCCGCATCGTTCAATGGCTCCTTGCTGCCCGGCAATATCAGGGTCGAGGACAACAACGGTTCCGCGAGTTCCGAGAGCAGCGCATGCACCACCGGGTGCGAAGGTATGCGCACGCCGATAGTCTTGCGCTTCGGATGCAGCAGCCGTCGCGGCACTTCGCGCGTCGCCTGCAATATGAAAGTGTAGCTGCCGGGCGTCGCCGCCTTGATCAGCCGGAACTGCCGGTCGTCTATGCGCGCGTAAGTTGCCGCTTCGCCCAGATCGCGGCACAGCAGGCCGAAATGGTGGCGCGCATCGACCTCGCGTATGACGCGGATGCGCTCCATGGCCGCCTTGTCGCCGACGTGGCAACCCAGCGCGTAGCATGAATCGGTCGGCAGCACGACCACGCCGCCGGCGCGAATGATGCCGACCGCCTGGCGTATCAAGCGCAACTGCGGATTATCGGGATGGAGGGAGAAAAACTGGCTCAAGGTAGTTGCATCAGCCGCGGAAAAGTCGAGCGGGTTCCAAATCAGACGCCGAGCATGTGCCAGACGGGCACCAGTCCCGCCGGCAGCGCGGGCAGGCTGCCGAGGTCGAAATAGCTTTCAGCCGGCGAATGAAAATCCGAGCCGCTCGAAGCCGCCAGCCCGAACTCGCGCGCGTGCGCGGCGAACACCGCGTATTGCTGCGGCTTATGGCTGCTGCTGACGACTTCGATAGCGGCGCCTCCCAGGTCGCGAAACTCTGCAAGCAAGTCGCGCATCTGCGCGGTATCCAGCGGATAGCGTCCGGGGTGCGCGATGACCGCCACGCCGCCGCTGCCGTTGATCCACTTCACCGCATCGTCAAGACTTGCCCACTGATGCGGCACGAAACACGGTTGACCGCCGCCGAGATAACGTTTGAACGCGCTTTTCATGTCCTTCACCAAGCCGCGCTTGACGAGAAAACGCGCAAAATGCGTGCGGCTGATCATCTCGGTATTGGCGGCAAATTCCCGCGCCCCATCCTGGCTGCCGGCTATCCCCAGCGCATCGAAAGCGGCGACAATTTTATCCGCACGCACGTTACGGCCGCCGCGGGTTGCGGCGAGCCCGGCCTGCAGTCCGGCATTGGCCGGATCTATGCCCAGACCGACGATGTGCAGGGTCTGCGTGCGCCAGGTCACCGAAATCTCGACGCCGTTTACCAGCGTTAAGCCAAGGCGTTGCGCCGCAACATGCGCGGGCGCAAGCCCGCTGGTGTCGTCGTGGTCAGTCAAAGCGAGGACTGCCAATCCGCGTTTCACGGCGCGCGCCACCAGTTCGTCCGGCGTCAAAGTCCCGTCGGAGCAGGTTGAATGGCTATGCAGGTCTGGACTGATCAAGGTGGGGCAAGCCCCTGCCACTAGCGGAAAAGGTGGCAAGGGTTTGTAATCAAAAGAGAAATTCTACCACACTCCGCTGCTGACGGTATTTGCAGGTCATGCCGTAATCTGCCGACCCGCATTGCGACCAATATCGACCAAGATGCGAATTTCCGTGCGAACCTGGTGCCACGCCATCGCCCTGGCGGCAATGCTGGCGTCGCCCACAGGCGCCGCAGGCGAATGCACGGCGGTCAGCGGCCCGCAACGCGTGGCCGTTCTCGAGCTGTACACCTCCGAGGGCTGCGACAGTTGTCCCCAGGCGGACAACTGGGTCAGCGAGCTGCCGGCCAGAAAACTCACCAGCGACCGCGTGCTGCCGCTGGCGTTTCACGTCGATTACTGGAACCAGCTCGGCTGGACCGACCCCTTTTCACAGGCTGTTTTCAGCGAGCGTCAGCGCCGGCATAGCCAGCGCCGGGGGGTCAGTTTCGTGGTGACGCCGCAACTTCTGCTCAACGGCCAGGACTATCGCCGCGCGCTCATGTTCGACGATATCGACGGCAAGATCCGGACGACTAATCAATCCAAACCGCAGGCCTCCATACGCATAGCCACAACCAGCGGTAGCGCAGATCTGAACAGCAAGATCGATGTCAGCGTCCCCGGCGGCGCCGGGCAAAGACGCGCCCAGGTCTACCTCGCCCTCTTCGAAAACAACCTGGCCACCACGGTCCCGGCGGGCGAAAACAAAGGACATACGCTCAGACACGATTTCGTCGTGCGCAGTCTGGTCGGTCCGCTGGCGCTGGACAGCGCGGAAAATTTAAACCACTCGCAGCGGTTCCCGCTGGCAGCCAGCTGGAAGCCGCGGGACCTGCACCTCGCGGCGTTCGTGCAGCATCCGCAAAGCGGCGACGTGCTGCAGGCGCTGCTCGCAAACTGCCGCCAAGCGCCCCGCCGGCCGCACCAAGGCCTGATTTTACAGGCGGGTGCGCATATAATCCGGTCATCGCCCCATGGAATGGGCGGATATACTTGAGGCGGGGATGAACCAAAATCAAGCGCTTGCACTGGCTATCGCGGCGGCCAACATCGTGTTGATCATGCTGTTTCCGCCGTTTGATTCGTTTTCGCTCGCCAAGTCGCCGATACCGGTGTTCGCGGGGTTTTATTTCTACCCCAACCGCAACCAGTTCATGGTCGTCAATACCAGCCTGCTGTTCCTCGAGCTCTTCATCGTATTGATCAACGCGGGCATCGCCTGGCTGCTGCTGAGCTTAAAAAAAGTGCGGGTCACGCGCCGCCGCTTCGGCCTGCAGAATGCGACGCTGCTGGTGGTCGCGGTGAATCTCGTCGTCATCGTGCTTTTCCCGCCGTTCGAATCGGTGTTCGCCATGTCCAAGGCGTCGATTCCGACGTTTGAAGGTTTTTATTTCATTTTTGCGCGCCAGGACAATCACGTCATCGTGACCGCCGTGCTGTATCTCGAGGTTTTTTTCATGCTCATCAACGGCGCGATATTCTGGCTCATATTCCGCGACAAGAACGACGGGGTGCCGTCGGCGGAAGAAGCGATGAAACTGATGATGGAAATGCGCAAGCGCGGCGGCTGACAGCCCGCCCGGCTCGCCCTAGGCGGGTTGGTGCAGCCGGCTTTGCGCCGGTACGTGCTGGGCCAGAAATTCCATCTGGTCGGCAAGGATGCGCCGGTTGGTCAGGATCAGATATTCGGCGCGGTTGGGCACGTAGGGCAGGTAAAGCAATTCCATGTGCGCCATCTCGGGCGTGCGGTCGCTTTTTCTCTCGTTGCACGAACGACAGGCGGTCACCACGTTCATCCAGGTGTCGCGGCCGCCGCGCGAAAACGGAATCACGTGGTCACGCGTCAACTTCGACGCCGGCAGCATGCTGCCGCAAAAAGCGCACAGGCAGCGGTCGCGATGAAACAATTCGCGGTTGTTCAGCGGCGGCACCTGGCTGAATGCGCGCATCGCCATCGCCTTGCCCTTGATCGCAATGATGCTGCTCGCCACGATCTGCGAGCGCCCGCCGGATATCCGGTTGTAGCCGCCCTGCACCCTGAAGGCCTGTTCGCCCGCGGTCCAGGCAATTTGCTCCTTGGCGTAATAAAAACACGCGTGCTGCCACGTGATCCAGCGATGCGGTATGCCGTTGGTATCAAGCGTCAGGATCAGCGGAAACACGCCCGGTTTTGAAGCGGGGCCCGGAAGCTGGTCAAGGTCGATCATGAGGTCTGGGACTGTCATGCCTAACTTGGTTTATCCGTGTTAATTCAGCAGGTTTACGGAGAAGTCGTAACAATCTACCAGATTTTGCGTGGTTTTTCGTGATTTTTCAAAGACCAACGCTCATAACCTGCCGCCGCTTCGTGGCCAGGCAGGAATTTTCTGCCCGCTGCCGGACACGGCCCAAGCCGCTTGCCAGTCCGGCCGGAACACCGAACGGTGGCCCGCTAGCGGCCCCGGGAGGCTGCGCTCAGATCGGGCTGGCGGTTTTTATCTGGGCAGGTTACAATTGAAAAACAAATGGTTAGTGATCTTATTTGAGATATTTTAGTTGCCTAATTCGCAACACTATTACCAGCCCGGACGCCCTCGTCGGCGTTATCCTGCAGTCGGTTTCGTGCTGCAGCTGGTAAATTCCAGGAGTTCCCGCTGATGTCGTTTGAGTCCCTCGGCTTGTTGCCGGAGTTGCTGCACGCAATTGCAGATCAAGGCTATACCGAACCATCCCCCATCCAGTTAAAAGCAATTCCGCCGGTGCTGGCACGCCAGGACATCATGGGTTGCGCGCAAACCGGCACCGGCAAAACCGCCGGCTTTGCATTGCCGATTCTGCAGATGCTGGCGCCGCACCAGAACACGAGCCCGTCGCCCGCCCGCCACTCCATCCGCGCGCTGATACTCACGCCGACGCGCGAGCTTGCCGCGCAAGTTGAAGAAAGCGTGCGCAACTACGGCAAGTACCTTGCGTTGCGTTCCACCGTGGTCTATGGCGGTGTCGACATCAATCCGCAGATAAAGGCACTGCGCGCTGGCGTCGAAGTACTGGTCGCCACGCCCGGCCGCCTGCTCGATCACGTGCAGCAAAAAACGGTCAACCTGACGCGCGTCGAAATCCTCGTGCTCGATGAAGCCGACCGCATGCTCGACATGGGTTTCATGCCCGACATCAAGCGCATTATCGCGTTGCTGCCGACGGAACGACAGAACCTGCTGTTCTCCGCCACCTTCTCGGACGAAATCAAGCGGCTCGCCAACCAGATACTGCGTTCGCCGGTTTCGGTGGAAGTCGCGCGCCGCAATGCGCCGGCCGATCTGGTAACGCACCAGATGTACGAGGTCGACGCCGATCGCAAAGGCGCCCTGCTCACACATTTGATCAAGAGCCGCGAGATGAAGCAGGCGCTGGTGTTCGTGCGCACCAAGCGCGACGCCAACCGCTTGATGCGCGAACTCCTGCGCGACGGTGTCGCCGCTACCGCCATCCACAGCGACCGCACCCAGGGCGAGCGCACGCAGGCTCTGGAAGACTTCAAACAGGGCACGGTCAACGTGCTGGTGGCGACCGATATCGCGGCGCGCGGGCTCGACATCGAATTGCTGCCATTTGTCATCAATTACGAACTGCCGTATGCCGCCGAGGATTATATCCACCGCATCGGACGCACCGGCCGTGCCGGCAGCACCGGTGAAGCGATTTCGCTGGTGTGCGCCGACGAGCACCGCATGCTCGACGACATCGAACGCGAATTAAAACGCAAACTTGAACGGCTGCCGTTGCCGGAATTGGCCAGCAGCCGCAAATCATCCAGCCATGGCGAAAGCCGACACGCCGCGCCGCGCCATGCAACAGGTCACAAATCGTCCAGCGCTCACAAGCCGGCAAGCAGCCACGAGCCGTCGTCCCATAGCAAACCACATTCCCGGCCCGCAGCAGCTCCCTTGCCCGGCGGCTTTGATTTCAGCAAACCTTATGAATTCAAGCCGACTGACACGCCAGCAGAAGCACCGGCGGCGAGCCACAGTGCACGCTACGCCAAACGCGGACGGCCGACTGCCGCCCTGCTCGGAGGCGCCGCCAAGAAGCCTTAGGCGGCGCGGTTCAGTGGCTTGCTATGAGCCGCTGAACCAGTTGTAGCCCTGGTCTTCCCAGTAGCCGCCCGGATAGTCGTTGGTGGCGAAGATCGCCGTGATGTGCTTCGGATTTTTGAAGCCAAGCTTGGTCGGCATGCGCAGCTTCATCGGGAATCCATAGGCGGTCGGCAGCAGTTCATCTGCAAACCTGAAAGTCAGCAGCGTCTGCGGATGCAGCGCCGTCGGCATGTCGATGCTGGTGTAATAGTCGTCGGCGCATTTGAAGCCCACATATTTCGCCGTGAGATCTGCACCGACCCGTTCCAAAAAGGTTTTGAACGTCACCCCGCCCCATTTGCCGATCGCGCTCCAGCCCTCGACGCAGATATGGCGCGTGATCTGGCTCGTTTGCGGTAACGCATAGAGCTGGTCCAGCGTCCACGGCGTCTTGTCACGTATCAAGCCACCGAGTTCGAGTTTGTAATTCGCCGCATCGACGCGCGGCGCGGCCGATTCCGCATAGAAAGCGTTGAACGGAAATGGTTTGGTGATCGCGCTTTCCGGATATTCCTGCGCCAGCTTGGCGGGATCGAAAATCGCCGCCTGCACGCCGTCGTTCCAGCGCGACATCTGCCACAGGACTTTCTGCACCGCGTCGGTGTCGGTCACGTCGCAGCCTGACAACAAGCTCAGGGCGCCCAGACTCAGGCCCTGTTTGAGGAACAGGCGGCGCTCCAGCTTGACGATCTCGCGCGACGGCGCGACCAGGTTGCGATCGGGCTTCTTCGGCAATTGGCTCATATCAGTCCCCATGTCCGTGATTGTTCGTTTTGGCATGGCCGGTCAGCATCGGTAAAAAGGTACGCGGCACCAGCGCCACCATCACCACGTGAACGAAAATGAACAGCACGACCAGCGACATGCAGAGAAAATGCAGCAAACGCGCGCCTTCGAAACCGCCCATCAAGGTGCCCAATCCCTGAAACTGTACCGGCTTCCAGATGACGAGCCCGGTCAACACGAGCCCGACGATCACGCATATGACCCCGACGTACGCGGCACGCTGCACCGCATTGTAGACACCGGCTTCATGCGCGATTTTGCCGCGCAATGCCTTGGCGAATTCATTCCATATCGCGCGCGGCGTGAGGGGAAGGAAATTTGCTTTAAAATGGCCACCAAAGATGCCGTAGAGCAGATAGGCAAGTCCGTTCAGCGCCAGCACCCACATCGCGGCAAAATGCCACTGCAACGCGCCACCCAGCCATCCACCAAGCGTCAGATCGACCGGGAATTTAAAACTGAACAGCGGCGACGCATTGTAAATACGCCAGCCGCTGAAAATCATGATCAGCATCGCAACTACATTGATCCAGTGCGTGATCCGCACCAATAATGGGTGAATCAGAATTTTGCCGCTTTGCGTCGCCATGAAATACTCCCTCCGCACCGCTCAAATCAAGAACTTGCAAATAAACCGTGTACTGCGATTGCGGATTAGTCGCAGCATGCGCCACCGCCTTACAGCACGCGCACCCCATTGTGCGCCGACCCGTTGCCCGCGACAATCTTCGCCATACGATTATCCATAAGGAAAGACCCATGCAGGAAGTTCACGGCAAAAAATCCAAAGTCACTACCGTCAACGCGCGACAGCTCAAGGCCCTGCTGCACGACGGCCAGGAGATCGCCGTCATCGATGTCCGCGAAGAAGGCGTTTACGCCAAGCGCCACCTGCTGCACGCCGCCTCGGTGCCGCTGTCACGCCTGGAATTGCGCATGCCCCTGCTGGTGCCCAGGCGCGCAGCCGGTGTGGTGGTCTGCGATGCCAACGAAGGGCTCGCGCAACGCGCGGCAGCGATACTTTCCCGCCATGGCTACACCAGCGTAATGGTGCTGGAAGGCGGCGTTGATGCGTGGGCAGCCGAAGGTTACGAGGTCTACAGCGGCGTCAACGTGCCGAGCAAGGCTTTCGGTGAATTCGTCGAGCACCACGAAAATACGCCGCGTATGCCGGCGCAGGAAATCAAGGCCCGCGTCGATGCCGGCGAAAAAGTCGTCATCCTCGACAGCCGTCCGCTCGCGGAATACACCAAGATGAGCATCCCTGGCGGCATCGATTGTCCGGGTGCTGAACTCGTCTACCGCGTGCACGACCTCATCCCGTCTGCCGATACGCTGGTGGTCGTCAACTGCGCGGGCCGCACGCGCAGCATCATAGGCGCGCAGTCCTTGATCAACGCGGGCATTCCCAACCGTGTGGTGGCGCTCAAGGACGGCACCATGGGCTGGCACCTCGCCGGATTCGAACTGGCGCGCGAACAGAAATATCACGCACCGGCGCCCACTGCGGCCGGGCTCAAGCAGGCACGCCAGGCCGCCGCGCGTGTCGCCAAGCGCTTTGGCGTGCGCTATATCGATATCGACACCGTGGCGAAGTTCGCCCGCGAAATGGAGCAGCGCACGCTATACCTGTTCGACGTGCGCACTCCGGAGGAGTACGCAGCAGGCCATTTGCACAGCTCCGTCAACGCACCGGGCGGGCAACTGGTGCAAACCACCGACTCGTTCGCGGCGACCCGCAATTCACGCATCGTGCTGATCGACGACCACGGTGTGCGCGCGACGATGACGGCGTCCTGGCTGATCCAGATGGGATGGCGGGACGTGTTCGTCGTCAAAGACGCGCTGGCATCGGGCCCGCTGTATAAAGGCGCCACGCCTACCGAAGTGCTTGGCCTCGCTCATATCAAGGCCGATTTCATCACGGCCCATGAACTCAACAACGAACTCGCCACCGGCAACGCAGCAGTACTCGATTTCGAAACCAGTCTGCGCTACCGCGACGCCCATATCCCCGGCGCGTGGCTGTCGATACGCGCCAATCTGGAAACCAACCTGGCGACCGTTCCACCGGCCAAGCTGCTGGTACTGACATCGGGCGACGGCATCATTGCGCAGCTCGCGGCGCCCGAAGCGGTGCGCCACACGCAAACCCCCGTCAAGGTGTTGCAGGGAGGTACAGCGGCCTGGCAGGCAGCCGGCCTGCCGCTGGAAACCGGCCTGGCGCGGCTTGCCGACACCACGGACGACATCTGGTATCGCCCGTACGACCGCACCGCCAACGTCGAAGAGGCGATGAAAGATTATCTGACGTGGGAAGTGAACCTGGTGAAGCAGATCGAACGCGACGATGACGTCAGGTTCCGCACTTTCGCGCGCTGACGTTAGTGCCGGACTTCAGTTGACCTGGGCGTCGACTGCTTTGACTACGTTCGCCCACTTGTCGTATTCGGCCTTCAGGAACTGACCGAACTGGTCTGGCGTGGTGATCGTGACATCGGTGCCGGTCGCCAGAAAAGTATTTTCCACATCGGGCTGCCGCAGAATTTTGGCGATTTCGTCGTGAAGTCTCTGGATGACTTCAGGCGGCGTGCCTTTGGGCGCGAGCAACCCCGACCACAGCGTCGCGGCGTAACCCGGCACGCCGGCCTCGGCGAGCGACGGCACGTCGGGCATCGCCTTGGAACGTTTCTCGCTGGTGACCGCCAACGAGCGCAGGCGACCCGCCTTCGTATGCGGCAACGCCAGCGCAATCCCGGGAAAACCGACTGAAACCTGCCCGCTGATCAAATCGGTGGTGGCCGGTGCGCTGCCCTTGTACGGTATGTGCGTCATCCTGATATTGGCCATCGACAGGAACAACGCGCCGAACAGGTGCTGAGCGCTGCCGTTGCCGGAAGATGCGTAGTCGATTTTGTTGGGCTGCGCTGTGGCCAGCGCAATCAATTCGCGCACGGATTTCGCGGGCAATGACGGATGAATTGCCAGCACATTGGGTCCCGAACCGACCAGCATGACGGGAGCAAAATCGCGCACCGCGTCATACGGCACTTTCTTGTAGAGGCTGGCGCTGATGACGTGCGTGGTGGCGGTCAGCAACAGCGTATAGCCATCGGGATTGGCCTTGGCCACCACTTCTGCGCCAAGCATGCTGCCCGCACCTGGCCGATTATCTATAACGACCTGCTGGCCGAGCGCTTCAGACAGGCGCTGCGCGACGATGCGCGCGGGAACGTCGGTCGCGCCGCCGGGAGAAAACGGTACGATCATGCGGATCGGCCGCGACGGATAATTCTGCGCAAACAGCGGCGCCGCCATGCACAACACCACCAATGCAAAGGGCATGCGGTGCATATATGCCGATAGAAAGGTCATAACGATTTCACATGTTCCTAATTCACTGTCGCGCCGGAAGCCTCCACCATGCGCGCCCACTTGGTGGCTTCGGTCTTGAGCATTTCACCGAACAACTCCGGCGTCTCCTGCCAGGCCACTTCCTGTCCGGCATTCAGCAGCTGCCGCTGCACGTCCGGATTTTTCAGGATGCGCAGCAACTCGGTATGCAGTTTCATCACGATGTCGCGCGGCGTGCCTTTCGGTGCGGCGACACCGAACCATGCCGTCACCTCGTAGCCCTTGATGCCTGCTTCGGCCACTGTCGGTATTTGCGGCAACTCAGGCGAACGCCTCGCGCCGGTGACTGCTAGTGCGCGCAGCTTACCGGCCTTGATCTGCGGCAGCATGCCGGCAATGCCGGGAAACCCTACCGTCACCTGCCCGCTCAACAAGTCGGCGGTGGCCGGCCCGCTACCGCGATACGGAATATGCGTCATCTCAATGCCAGCCATTTTGGTGAACAAAGCGCCGGTCAGATGCTGGGTGCTGCCGTTGCCGGATGATGCGTAGTCGATTTTTCCCGGCTTGGCCTTGGCCAGCGCGATCAATTCTTTCACGGTTCTGACGGGCAGCGAGGGATGCACGACGATGATATTCGGCGCGCTGGTCACCTGGGTTACCGGAGCAAAGTCGGTCACCGAATCGTACGGCAGCTTCTTGTATAAGGCCGCGCTGACGAAATGCGTGTTGCTGATCGTCAACAGCGTATAGCCGTCGGGCGGGGCCTTGGCGACCTGGTCTGCGCCTATGGTCGAGCCCGCGCCCGCACGATTGTCGACGACCACCTGGTGGCCGAGTGCTTCCGACATTTTCTGCGTGAGGATGCGGCCCGGCACGTCGGCCGCGCCGCCTGCCGAAAACGGCACCACCAACCGCAGCGGCCGGTTCGGATAATTCTGCGCGCCAGCCGGTTGCGCGCAGCCGACGGCTATGACCGCAGCCGGCAGCCAGCGCCAATTGCAATGTACGAAATGCATGTATCCCCTGGGAGCTGACAAGAGTCTGAGAAAGAGAACGCGGATTATAGCGTGCGCGAAAAACAGCGCGGACGCAGGTTAAAAATTGGTAATATCCACGGCGGCTTCGTGCGCCAAATCGGCGCTGAAATTCGCGCACAACTGGCGCAGCAGCGAGAACTTGCCGGCGCCACCGCTTTCACGTTCGACCAGCAGCGCAAACTCGCCGGCGCTGAGCGGGCGGCTGAACAAAAATCCCTGCATGGCGTCGCAGCGGTTCTCCAGAAAAAACGACATCTGCTTTTCGGTCTCCACGCCTTCGGCGATGACTTTCATGTCGAGGCTGTGGCCGAGAGAAATAATGGCCTTGACGATGGCCGCCGCGTTTTCGTCCTGCCCCAGTTCGCGCACGAACGACTGGTCGATCTTGAGACTGGCGACGGGAAAACGCTTCAGGTAGCTCAGGCTCGAATAGCCGGTGCCGAAATCGTCGATGCTCAACTGGATGCCAAGCGCCTGCAATTGCGCGAGGGTCGCGATGACGCCTTCCGGATCGTGCATCACCATGCTCTCGGTCAGTTCCAGCTCGAGGTATTCCGCGGAGAGTTCAGCGTGTTGCAGCGCCTGTTCCACCGCGCGCACCAGGTCGTAGCGCGTCAATTGCCGCGCTGACAGGTTGATGGCGACCCGCATCGGCGGCAGCCCTCTTTCCTGCAGGGACTTGTTGAAATTGCAGGCTTCACGCATCACCCATTCTCCGATCTGCACGATCAGCCCGCTTTCCTCGGCAAGGGTGATGAAATTTTTGGGCAGCGACAATTCTCCGTTCTCGCCCTTGACCCGCAGCAGCGCTTCCATGCCGGCGATGTGCCCGGTGACCAGGTCCACCTTGGGCTGGTAGAGCAGCGCAAACTGTTTGTGCTCGACCGCGCTGCGCAACGCAGACTGCATTTCCAGGCGCTCGGTGATCACTGTGTTCATTTCCGGCGAGTAAAACTGGAAATTGTTGCGCCCGAGCTCTTTCGCCTTGTACATGGCGGTATCGGCATTCTTGAGCAGCGTCTGCACGTCGCGCCCGTCGCGCGGAAAAATACTGACGCCCACGCTGCACGAAACACTCAGCTCGCGTCCCTCGATCTGCGACGGACGTGCGATCGTCTGCAGGACGCGCTGCACGACCTGCGACATCGCTTCGCCACGGCCGGCGCCTGACAGCAGCAGCACGAATTCGTCGCCGCCGAGACGCACGACGGTATCGGCTTCGCGCACGCACGCCAGCATGCGATGCGACATGGTCTGCAGCAGCTGGTCTCCGCGGTTATGGCCGAACGTGTCGTTGATCAGCTTGAAGTGATCGAGATCGACCAGCGCGACTGCGACGATGCTTTTGCTGCGCTGCGCGCTCAACATCATCTGGCGCAGGCGGTCGTTCATCAGCAGGCGGTTGGGCAGGCCGGTAACCGGATCGTGATTGGCCAGGTGCTCGAGCTTTTCCTGGTTGAGCTTGGTCTCGGTGACGTCCTCGACGGTGCCTTCGTAAAACAGCAGATTGCCCGCTTCGTCCTGCACCGCGCGGGCATTTTCCGAAATCCAGATATCGTCGCCGTCCTTGCGCCGGATCTCGGACACGAAATTGGTGACGACGCCGCTTTCCCGCATCATCCGCATGAATTCGGCGCGCCGCGACGGGTCGGTATAAATCTGGTGCTGGATATCACCGATGCTGGCGATGAGCTCGGCACCGCTGGAGAACCCGTAGATGGCGGCGAGCGCGGGATTGACGTTCAGATAGCGGCCATCGGGCGAAGTCTGGAAAATGCCCTCGGTGGCGTTCTCGAATATGCTGCGAAAGCTGCGCTCAGCCTGCTGCAGCGCCTGCGTGGATAGCTTGCGCTCGGTGACGTTCTCGACGAAGCCTTCGAGCGTAATGACGTTGCCCGCCTCGTCATGAATGCCTACCCCGCGCTCCCAGACCCATTTGATTTCGCCGTCGCGGCACTGGATCCGGTATTCGACGAAAAAGCGCCGGTTTTCCAGCAGCGCCGCGGTAATTTCTTCGCGCACGCGTGCGCGGTCTTCAGGATGCTCCAGCTCCTTGTAAGAAAGGTGGCTGTTGTGCAGAAGCTCCTCCGGGCGGTAGCCGGTCAGGTGGTAGCAACCGTTGCTGACGAACTCCATCGTCAAGTGCTCGTCGTTGCGGCAGCGATAAACCATGCCGTCGAGGTTGCTCATCAGCGTCGTCAGCATGCGCTCCTTCTCGCGCAATGCCTGACGTGATAATTCGATCTCGCGCTCGCGCTTTTCCAGCGCGGCGAGCATCGACGCAGGCGTTTCCGGCTTTCCTGACTGTTTGGCTGAATTTTTCAAACGGTCACCGAGTTTGCGTGCGTCAGTGCCGGCCGCTCCGCCAGCCTCGACGCATTTGTCATGGCCTTACAGCAAAAACCATACCCTTTGTCGCACTATGGTTTCACAAAATCGCGGCGCTTGCCTGAAAAAGCGAAAAAATGCACTCGGCCGCCGTCAAATGGCAGCCCGGCGGCGGCCAACAGGCGCCGCCCCCTCCCTGCACACCCGCCTCAGGCGACAGCGCGGGGGGCGTCCGGCAGGCTGCCTTTTTCAAAGCGTATCTTGCCCTTGACGCAGTCGATCTTGATGACGTCTTTGGCCGCAAATTCCCCTTCCAGGATGTGCTTGGCGAGTGGATTCTCGATCTCGGACTGGATGGCCCGCCGCAACGGCCGCGCACCGTACACCGGGTCGAACCCGCTGGCTGCGATCTGCTGCAAGGCGGCGTCGCTGATCTCGAGTTTGATTTCCATTTTCGCCAGCCGTTTTTCGAGCAACGCGAGCTGCAGTTTTGCAATCGACTTGATGTGCTTTTCGTCGAGCGCATGGAAGACCACGATCTCGTCGATGCGGTTGACGAATTCGGGACGGAAATGCGCCTTGACCTCGCCCATTACCGCGATCTTGATCAATTGATAGTCGTCGCCGGACATCTGCTGGATCATCTGCGAGCCGAGGTTCGAGGTCATCACGATGACGGTGTTCTTGAAGTCCACAGTACGGCCCTGGCCGTCGGTCATGCGGCCGTCGTCCAAAACCTGCAGCAGCACGTTGAACACGTCCGGGTGCGCCTTCTCGACTTCGTCGAGCAGGATCACCGCATACGGTTTGCGGCGCACGGCCTCTGTCAGGTAACCGCCCTCTTCGTAACCGACGTAACCGGGCGGCGCGCCGATCAGGCGCGCGACCGAATGCTTTTCCATGAACTCGCTCATGTCGATGCGGATCATGTGTTCTTCCGAATCGAACAGGAAGGTGGAGAGCGCCTTGCACAACTCGGTCTTGCCGACACCCGTCGGCCCCAGGAACAGAAAGGAGCCGTACGGCTTGTTCGGGTCGGACAGTCCTGCGCGCGAACGCCGGATCGCATCTGACACCAGACGCACCGCCTCGTCCTGCCCGACCACGCGCTGGTGCAGGCGGTTTTCCATCAGCAGCAGTTTCTCGCGCTCGCCCTGCATCATTTTCGAGACCGGGATGCCGGTCATGCGCGAAACCACTTCGGCAATTTCCTCGGCACCCACCTGCGTGCGCAGCAGCCGCGGCTTCTGCCCTTTGGTCGGCGCCTTGTCGGCCTGCTTCAATTGCGCTTCGAGCTGCGGAATACGCCCGTACTGGATCTCCGACACTTTCTGCCAGTCGCCCTTGCGCTTGGCGACCTCCATCTCGAGCTTGATCTTTTCCAGCTCTTCCTTGATGTGCTGCGAGCCCTGGACCTGTAACTTTTCCATTTTCCAGACGTCTTCCAGGTCTGAATACTCGCGCTCGAGCCGCTTGATCTCATCTTCCAGCGCCTGCAGCCGCTTGCGCGACGCTTCGTCTTTTTCCTTTTTTACGGCTTCACGTTCGATCTTCAGCTGGATCAGCCGGCGCTCAAGCTTGTCCATGACTTCCGGCTTGGAGTCGATTTCCATTTTGATGCGCGAAGCCGCCTCGTCGATCAGGTCGATCGCCTTGTCCGGCAAAAAGCGGTCGGTGACGTAGCGATGGGACAGTTCCGCCGCCGCGACGATCGCGGGATCGGTGATTTCAACGCCGTGGTGAACTTCGTATTTTTCCTGCAGACCGCGCAGGATCGCGATCGTGCTCTCGACCGTCGGTTCGCCGACCAGCACTTTCTGAAAGCGGCGCTCGAGCGCGGCGTCTTTCTCTATGTACTTGCGGTATTCGTCGAGCGTGGTCGCGCCGACGCAATGCAGTTCGCCGCGCGCGAGCGCGGGCTTCAGCATATTGCCGGCGTCCATCGCGCCTTCCGCCTTGCCGGCGCCGACCATCGTATGCAGTTCGTCGATAAAAATGATGTTGCGTCCGGCGTCCTGCGAAATTTCCTTCAGCACGGATTTAAGCCGTTCCTCGAACTCGCCGCGATACTTGGCGCCCGCCAGCAGCATCGCCATGTCGAGCGACAGCACGCGCTTGCCTTTGAGCGACTCGGGGACTTCGTCGTTGACGATGCGTTGCGCGAGGCCCTCAACGATCGCGGTCTTGCCGACGCCCGGTTCACCTATCAGCACCGGGTTGTTCTTGGTGCGGCGCTGCAGGATCTGGATCACGCGGCGAATTTCATCGTCGCGCCCGATGACGGGGTCGAGCTTGCCGGAACGCGCGCGCTCGGTCAGATCGACCGTATATTTCTTGAGCGCTTCGCGCGTGCCTTCTGCTTCGGCGCTGTCGACTTTCTCTCCGCCGCGCACGGCTTTGACGGCTTGCTCAAGCGCTGCGCGCGTGCCGCCGTGCTGTTTCAGCAGGCGCCCGGTGTCACCCTTGTCGTGGGCGAGCGCCAGAAAAAACATTTCGGATGCAATGAACTGGTCGCCCAGTTTTTGCGCTTCCTTGTCAGTCAGGTTAAGCAGGTTCGTAAGCTCGCGCGAAACGTTGACTTCGCCGCCCTGGCCCTCGACCTTCGGCAGGCGCCCGATGGCCGCGGTCAGCGCTGTTTTCAGCGCAGGCACGTTGACTCCGGCACGCGACAGCAGCGACGCCGTGCCGCCGTCCTCCTGCTGGAGCAGCGCCGACAGCACGTGCTGGGGCTCGATATAGGGGTTATCGTGTCCCACTGCGCTGCTCTGGGCATCGGCAAATGCCTGCTGGAACTTGGTCGTAAATTTATCGAATCGCATGGCTATTCCCGCTCAGAATGGCAATAATTACCACTGACATGGGGGAAGTATGCCGAAATTCAAGCGCGTGGCGCGTCCGGGCGTCACATCTCTGGAAAGTTAGCCTTGCCCGCACCGCTCAAAGCCCTCGTGTTCGACGCCTACGGCACACTGTTCGACGTGTATTCAGTGGTTACGTTGTGCGACAGCTTGTTTCCAGGCCGCTGTCGCAGCTGTGGCGCGCCAAGCAGCTCGAATACACCTGGCTGCGCAGCCTGATGGGGCGCTACGCTGATTTCACGGCAGTGACCCGGGACGCGCTGGAACACGCATGCAAGGTGCTGCATCTGGCGCTCGACGCCAAAAACTCCGCGCAGCTGATGGCCGCCTACAACCATCTTGCGCTCTACCCTGACGCGCGGGATGCGCTCGACGACCTGTCCGGATTCAAGCTGGCGATCCTTTCAAACGGCTCGCCGGCGATGCTGGATCCGCTCGTGAAGAATGCTGGATTGACCGATGTATTGAGCGCCGTGATCAGCGTCGATGCGGTGAAGATTTTCAAACCCGATCCGCGCGTCTATCAGCTCGCTCCCGACATGCTCGGCGTCGATAAGGCGGAAATCGGTTTCGTGTCTTCGAACTACTGGGACGCCGTCGGCGCCAAAATTTTCGGCTTCAAAGTATTCTGGATCAACCGCGCAGGCGCGCAAGCCGATGTGCTCGGCGCCGCGCCCGACCACGTGCTGGGCAAACTCACGGAGCTATCGCAGCACATGAACTGACGAAACCTGCGTAGCCGCTTTATTTGCGGCTCAATATCCAGTTCGTCATTTGCGCAAGTTGGGCATCGCTCAATCCCGGATGCGGCGGCATCGGCACCGCTCCCCAGACACCGGCGCCGCCAGCCTTGATCTTGGCAGCGAGCCGCGCGCCTGCGCCGCCGTCACCGGCATAACGCACTGCGACTTCGCGGAACGACGGCCCGACTATTTTCTGCTCTACGCCATGACAGCTGACGCACGCGTTGTCAGCCAGCAACCGCTGCACCGGATCCTGCGCGGCCGTTTCAGCGGCAGCCGCGGGGTCGGGGGTGGGCGCCGCGGTGTCGCGATTGTAGTACGTCGCCAGGTAGTCGACGACGATGGGAATTTCTTCCGGCGCGATCGGCATCCCGCGCTCTATCATGTTGCGCACATTGTCCTGCCATTCGCCGCGCGACAGCCTGGCGCGCGTAACGTGGGCGATTTCGTGGCACAATGCGCACCTCGCCATGGTGAGGTCGGCGCCCTTGCCCGGAGCAAGCGTCTTTGACGGCGCGGCATCCTGCGCCGACAGCGGCGAGACGGCAACGCCGCTCGCCGCGAACAGCAATATCGCGGCTGCCGTGGCGGCCAGCCGCGAGGCACACGAGCGCGTCACGCTTCGACCATGAAGCCGACGCGGTGTATGCCGTTCCAGAAATAACCAAGCGGGTTCCACGCCGAAACTATCGGTTGCACATTGCCTTTTTCATCCGTGGCGCGCGCCAGCACCGTGACGTAACCCTGCGTCTGCGGCCAGAATTCATGGCTGAAAATGCGCCACGCGTACTTGTCGCCGCCGGAGTTGATGGCCGCGCGCTGCCAGCTCGCGCCTTCGTTGAATGACACTTCGACTTTGTCGATAGCGCCTTCGCCTACCCATGCACGGCCTTCTATCAGCACCGGCTTGCCGGCCTTGAACACGGCGTTGGGCGCCGGATAAGTGATCATGGATTTCACCGGCCAGGCTTCAGTCACCACAGCATCCGGCGGCATTTTCTCGCCCGGCCTGACGGCAGTACGCGGAATGCGATAACTGCTGTCCATGAAAGTGCCCTTGAACTGGGCATCGAGCAGCGTGACGGTATGTAGCCACTTGGTCGACGCCGAACCCACCCATCCCGGCACTACCAGCCGCAACGGGTAACCATGTATTTTCGGTAAAGGACCGTCGTTCATGCCGAACGCCAGCAAGGTATTTTCTTCCATCGCCTTCGACAGCGGCACGGAACGGATCACCGGCGCCGCCGAAGCAATCACGCCAAAATCGCCGCCCTGCCCGGCAACATGCGCAGCGCCCGGCTTGATACCTGCCGCCCTCAGCACGTCGCGCAAGCGCACGCCGGTCCATTTCGGGCAACCCATGCCGCCGGTCTGCAGCCACGGCGTGCCACTGGCGTTCGGCACATACGCCAAGCGTCCGGAACCGGCGCACTCGAGCATGCCCTGCATGCTCAGCACAGGAAATGATTTCTTGAGTTCGTCGACCGAGAAACTCACCTCGTTATCCACCAGTCCCTTGATCGTAACCCGGTGTTTGGAAGCATCGATATCGGGAGTGAGCAGGTTATTGCGCACGAACATGCGGTCGTTCGGCGTGACTGCGAAATTGTGCGCCTCGGCCGGCACGCTGCCCGTCAACGGGCGTTCAGAATGCAGTTTCATCAGCGGACTTTTTTCCGCCATCACCGCGGTGTTCGGCATCGTTCCGGCCGGGTCTGCCAGCGGCTTGGGCGCTTCGGCCGCCTGCGCCCACAACTCCCGCGGTATTGCGCCTGCCGCCATGAGCGCACCGGTACCGGCCACGCGCGTGATAAACCCGCGGCGCGACAGCCGCTGTAGTTTCTCGTCCTGCATTGCCGGATACGTTTTATCAGTCATGTTGCTCTCCTCTGGTAAACAAGCAGCGGTGTGGCCGCCGTCATGCATTGCAAACAGCCGCGCTATGCCGCAACCTGCCCCGGCGCCAGCTTGACGACCGGCCGCGCGCCTGGCGTCGGATAGGGATACAGCATGTTGAGTGCCATGCTTTGATTGGCCGACAGCACGATGCGCACGTGTTCACGCTTTAACTCACGCGCATGACGGCATCCGCATGAGTGAGCAATCATGTCGATTTCCTTATTCATGTTCTTCACGTAGTTCGCCACGCGCTGGTATTTCTCGTCAACCACCAGCCCGCGTTGCAGGCGCTTGTTATGCGTAGTCACGCCCGTCGGACAGGT
>CANJHY010000081.1:0-20208 GCA_947474275.1 Betaproteobacteria bacterium | reverse complement strand
TGCGCGAGGATGTAAATTCCGGACAATTGCGCGAGGGCGAAACCCATCGGCGGCAGTTCGGCACTGGCTTCCGTGGACGGTTGCGCGAATGGCTGTGCGGCCGTGGCGAGCGCCGCACCGGCGCGCCCGAACATGGTTTCGTAAGCAGCATTCGATTGCGCCACACCCAGCGGCATGCGGTGCTGGGTGGCCATGAAGCCCGCGAGCGATGGACGCGGCGCTGCATCCGGCATGGCATCGGTGGCGCTGCCGGCAGTGCCGGCCAGCGCGCGGCTGACGGCGTGAAACACGAACTGATGCACCGCCTGCGAATCGCGAAAGCGCACTTCGCTTTTGGCCGGATGCACGTTGACGTCGACGCGCGCCGGATCGAGTTCGAGCGACAGCACGAAAGCCGGGTGGCGGTCGTGATGCAGCACGTCCTGGTAGGCCTGGCGCAGCGCGTGCGCGAGCACTTTGTCGCGCACGAAGCGGCCATTGACCATAAAGAATTGCGCGTCGCGCGTGCCGCGCGCGCTCGACGGCGAGCCGACGAGGCCGCTCAGGCGCGTGGTGCCGCTTTGCGCGTCTACCGCAACCGCCGTGGTGTCGAAGTCTTTGCCGAGCACGGCATTGATGCGCTCTTTGGCGGTGTGCACCGGCAAATGCCATTGCGCGCGGCCATTGTGTTGCAGCTTGAACGCGACGTCGGGCCGCGTGAGGACGATGCGTTTGAACGTTTCGTCGCAATGCGCGTATTCGGTCGCCTCGGACTTCAGAAACTTGCGGCGCGCCGGCGTGTTGAAGTAAATGTCCTGCACTTCGATGCTGGTGCCCGGCTCGTGCGCGGCCGGCTTGGGTTGCGCCAGCGTGCCGCCTTCGACCGCGATCGACCACGCGTGTTTGTCGTCGCGCTGCCGGCTGGTCAGCGTGAGATGCGAGACCGCTGCGATGCTCGCCAGTGCTTCACCGCGAAAACCCAGGCTCGCGATGCGCTCCAGGTCGTCGAGAGTGGCGATCTTGCTGGTGGCGTGGCGCGCGAGTGCCAGCGGCAGTTCGGCCTTGGATATGCCGTTGCCGTCGTCGCTGACTTTGAGCAATTTGGTGCCGCCGCTCGCAAGCTGCACGACGATGTCATGCGCACCGGCGTCGAGGCTGTTTTCGAGCAGTTCCTTGAGCGCGGCCGCGGGGCGTTCGATGACTTCGCCGGCAGCGATCTGGTTGATCAGCAGGTCGGGCAGTATGCGTATGGCGGCCATGGGAAATTATAACTTGATTGAGATGGCGTAAAGATAACCAGATACAGTTTCAAAACAATTTGGAACCGCCGATAGACGCCGATGAACGCCGATATAGTTTCAGATCTGGCCCCGAACCAATGCCAGGTCCTTCGGGTTTATCTGCGTTCATCCGCGTCTATCGGCGGTTGTTTGACGGTGTTGTGCTATTGCGAAGCGTTCTTATTGCCCATGACGCGGGCTGCGCGGTCGACTTGGTATAATCGGGAATCCGCATCAGCTGGTGATATTTTCAAGGGGAACTCATGCCGCAGGTCATAGGCGTACCGAAAGAAATTTCGGCGGGCGAGAAGCGCGTTGCCACGGTGCCCGAAGTGGTGGAAAAACTCATCAAGCTTGGCTTTACAGTCAAAGTCGAAGCCGGTGCGGGCGATGCGGCAAATTTTGCCGACGATATTTACCGCGCCGCGGGCGCCGAAATCGTCCAGGGCGCGGCCACCCTGTGGTCGTCATCCGATATCGTCTTCAAGGTGCGCGGCCCGACTGCCGAAGAAGTTGGCCTCCTGCGCGAAGGCGGCACGCTGGTCAGTTTCATCTGGCCGGCGCAGAACCCCGAACTGCTGAAACAACTCGCGGCGAAAAAAGCCACCGTGCTGGCGATCGATGCGCTGCCCCGCGTGCTGAGCCGCGCCCAGAAGATGGACGCTTTGACCTCACAGGCCGGCGTAGCCGGCTACCGCGCCGTCATCGAGGCCGCCAATGCTTTCGGCCGCTTTTTCAACGGCCAAATTACCGCCGCGGGCAAGGTGCCCCCGGCCAAGATCTTCATCGCCGGCGCCGGCGTCGCCGGCCTGGCAGCGATCGGCACTGCCGCTAGCCTGGGCGCCATCGTGCGCGCCAACGATACGCGTGCAGAAGTGGCCGACCAGGTCGTGTCGCTGGGTGGCGAATTCGTCAAGGTCGATTACGAGGAAGAAGGTGGTGGTGGTGGCGGCTACGCCAAAGTCATGAGCGAGGGCTTCCAGCAGGCCCAGCGCGAAATGTACGCGAAGCAGGCCCGCGAAGTGGACATCATTATTACGACCGCGCTGATTCCGGGCAAGCCGGCGCCGAAATTGATCACGGGCGCAATGGTGCAGTCGATGAAGCCGGGCAGCGTCATCGTCGACATGGCGGCCGAGCAGGGCGGCAACTGCGAACTCACCGAACCCGGGCAGGCAGTCGTCAAGCACGGCGTGACCATCATCGGCTACACCGATCTCGTCAGCCGGCTCGCCAAGCAGTCCTCGACGCTGTATTCGACCAACCTGTTTCGTCTGGCAGAGGAACTGTGCAAAACCAAGGACGGCGTCATCAACGTCAACATGGAAGACGACGCCATCCGCGGGCTGACGGTCATCAAGGAAGGCGCTATCACGTGGCCTGCACCGCCCATCAAACTGGCTGCCCCGCCTGCGGCTGCCAAGCCGGCCGTTGCTGTGCCGGCCGCCAAGAAGGGCCATGGTCACGGCGGCGGCGCGCCGATGGCAGGAGGCAAGTTGGCAATCATGTTCGCCGTTGCCGCGGTCGCGTTCTGGTTTATCGGTGCCAACGCGCCGGCCGCCTTCCTCGGCCACTTCACGGTGTTTGTGCTGGCGTGCTTTGTCGGCTATATGGTGGTGTGGAACGTGACGCCGTCGTTGCATACGCCGCTGATGAGCGTGACCAACGCAATCAGCAGCATCATCGTTATTGGCGCGCTGGTGCAGATCGCGCCGCCGGCGCTTGCCGATGCCGGATTGCAACGCCCGGATGACATGATCCGCTGGCTGGCGGTGGCCGGTATCGCGCTGACCGCTATCAATATGTTCGGCGGTTTCGCCGTCACCCAGCGCATGCTGGCCATGTTCCGTAAATAAGCGAGAAGATCCATGTCCTCAAGCCTGGTCACAGTCGCTTATATCGGCGCCACCATTTTGTTCATCCTGAGCCTCGGCGGCCTCTCCAATCCCGAGACTTCGCGGCGCGGCAACCTGTACGGCATCATCGGCATGACCATTGCGGTGCTCGCCACCGTGCTGGGTCCGCGCGTTACTGCGGCGGGCATTCCGTGGATTGTCGGCGCGATGGTGGCGGGCGGCGGTATCGGCCTTTATCTCGCGCGCACCGTGCAGATGACGCATATGCCGGAGCTCGTCGCTTTCATGCACAGTCTCGTCGGTCTTGCCGCGGTGGTGGTGGGATTCGCCAGCTTTGTCGATCCGACGTCCACGCTCAACCTGTCGTCCGCCGAAAAGGCGATACACGAACTCGAAGTCTATATCGGCGTATTCATCGGCGCGGTAACGCTCTCCGGTTCGGTGATCGCTTTCGGCAAACTGTCGGGCAAGATCGGCGGCAAACCCCTGCTGCTGCCGGCGCGGCACTGGCTGAATCTATTGGGTCTGCTGGTCGTGTTGTGGTTCGGGCGCGAATTCCTGCATGCCGAAACCGTCGCGCAGGGTATGACGCCGCTGATCGTGATGACGGTGATTGCGCTGCTGTTCGGTATCCACATGGTGATGGCAATCGGCGGCGCCGACATGCCGGTGGTGGTGTCCATGCTCAACAGTTATTCAGGCTGGGCGGCGGCGGCCACTGGTTTCATGCTCTCCAACGATCTGCTGATCGTGATCGGCGCGCTGGTCGGTTCGAGCGGCGCGATCCTGTCGTACATCATGTGCCAGGCGATGAACCGTAATTTCATCAGCGTGATTGCAGGCGGTTTCGGCGGTGGTGCGCCGGTTGCTGCAGGTAGCGGTGCGGCAGCGCCTGCCGGTGAAGTCGTGCCTATCAGCGCGACCGAAACCGCCGATCTGCTGCGTGAAGCCAGGAGCGTCGTGATCGTGCCGGGTTACGGCATGGCGGTGGCGCAGGCCCAGCACACGGTGAACGAGATTACGAAGTATCTGCGCGCAAAAAGCGTCAACGTGCGCTTCGGCATCCACCCGGTGGCGGGGCGCATGCCGGGCCATATGAACGTGCTGCTGGCCGAAGCGAAGGTGCCTTACGACATCGTGCTGGAGATGGACGAAATCAACGAGGACTTTCCCGACACCGACGTAGTGATGGTGATCGGCGCCAACGACATCGTGAACCCGGCCGCGCAGGACGACCCCACCTGCCCGATCGCCGGCATGCCGGTGCTCGAAGTGTGGAAGGCCAAGACGTCTATCGTGATGAAGCGCAGCATGGCCTCGGGCTATGCCGGCGTGGATAACCCACTTTTCTACAAAGAGAACAACCGCATGTTGTTCGGCGATGCGAAGAAAATGCTGGATGAAGTGCTCACCGCGCTGAAAGTCTGATCCAAGGCGTATTGAACAAAAAAGGCCGCGCCCAATGGGGCGCGGCCTTTTTTACGTGCAGAGGTTTCTATGCGTGTATCTCGGCGCTGCTTTTAACGATTGGGAAATTCGCCGGCGCCATCGCGGGGATCGATTTCAAACCCGATCCGGTATTGACGATGATGACATGCTCGTCGGGCCGTATCAGATTTTTCGTAATGGCCTTGCGCAAACCGGCCAGCGTGGTCGCGCTTTCGGGGCAGGCGAATATGCCTTCCATGCGCGTCAGATCGTCGACCGCCGCGAATGCTTCTGGCGTCGACACCGAGATGGCCGCGCCGCCGTGCTTGCGCATGAGCGCCAGCACCGCTTTGCCCCCCGGCGGATTGGGCGAGCGCAGGCCGCCGGGCGGGATGTCGATCTTGCCCCACGCCGTGCAGGCGTCTTTGCCATCGTCGTAGGCCTTTACCACCGGCGCGCAGCCTTCGAACTGGGTGATGTAGAGGCGCGGCAGCGTGCCTTCAATCCAGCCCAGGTGCAGCAGCTCTTCGAACGCTTTCCAGATCGCAATCGCGCCGAGGCCGCCGCCCATCGGATAAAAAATCGCGTCTGGCATTTTCCAGCCGAGCTGCTCGGCGATTTCGAGCCCCATGGTTTTCTTGCCTTCGAGCCGGTACGGCTCCTTCAAAGTGCAGATATTGAGCCAGCCGTTGCGCTCGCAGGCTTCTGCCACCATGCGCCCGGCTTCGTGCCAGTTCTCGACCAGAAAGGCGGGCTGGCGGGCGGCCCTGCAGTGCTGCAGGCTGGAGGGCTGCATGTCGGTCGGCAGCAGGTTGACGCAGGTGATGCCGGCGCGCGCCGCGTACAGGCTCCACGAGCCGCCGGCGTTCCCCGAACTGTTGTGCGCGACCGTCTTTACGCCCAACTCCAAATAGCGCGATATCGCGACGGCTGCGCCACGGTCCTTGAAGGTGCCGCTCGGATTGCGGCCTTCGTCTTTGACCGAAAGTCTTTGCAGTCCGAGTGCGCGCGCGAGTCGCGGCGTCTCCAGCAGTGGCGTATAGCCTTCGTTCAGGGACACTGCTGTTTGCGGATTTTCAACCGGCAGCAGCGGCGCGTAACGCCACAGGTTCGCGGGTCCGTTGGCGATGTCGCGCGGGGACACTTCGCGCCGGATGCGGTCGAGATCATAACGGGCATACAGCGTTTGACCGGCGGCGGCGTTGCGCGGTATGTCTGCGGGAAACCGTTCGCCCGTGCTGCTTTCAAGATCGATGAGGTAGCTCATGTGCGCAGTTATTCCAGTTTGATGCCTGATTTGATTACCACGTCTTTCCAGCGTTTGACGTCGTTTTCGATGAGCTTGCGGAATTCTTCTGGCCCGAGCGCGGCCGCGTCGAGTGCCAGCGCAGCGAAGCGTTCCTTGACATCAGGCTGCTCGAGCGCGCGCGCAATCGTCGCGTGCAGCAGCTTGACGGTCGCGGGCGGCGTGCCGGCAGTGGCGAGTAGGCCGTACCAATGCGACACCACGAAGCCGCTCACGCCGGATTCATCGAACGTGGGCACTGTGGGTACTACAGGATGGCGCTGCGCGCTGGTGATGCCCAGCCCTTTCATGCGGCCGGATTTCAGATGGGGGATCGACACCGGCGAGCCCAGCAAGCCGAGCGGTATCTGGCCCGCGACGACGTCGGCAATCGCCGGCCCGCCGCCTTTGTAGGGCACGTGATTCAATTCGAGGCCGGTGCGCAGCCGCAGCAGCTCATAGGTCATGTGGGGTGAGCTGCCGGTGCCGGACGTGCCGAGCGCGAACTTCGCAGTCTGGGCGCGGGGCATCGCCAGCAGTTCCTTCAGCGAATTGGCGGCGAAGGACGGGTGCGCGACCAGGATCTGCGGCGTCGTTGCCACCAGCATGATGGGCGCGAAGTCCTTGACCGCGTCGTAAGTCGGTTTGGATGCCGTGGCGACGTTGATGGCGTGGGGCACGTCGGCAAGGATCAGCGTATAGCCGTCGCCGGGGGAGTGGGCCACGATTTCGGTCGCAATCATGCTGGCCGCGCCGGGCCGGTTGTCGACAACGAATGTCTGATTGAGCGCTTCGCCCAGTTTGAGTCCCAGCACGCGCGCGATGATGTCCGAGCCGCCGCCGGGCGCGTAGGGCACGACCAGGCGCACCGGTTTGGACGGATAGCGGTCCGCCGCCAGCGCGCCGGACGTCAATCCGAGCGCGCCGATCGCGCACAAGGCGAGCGTGTGTCGAATATGCATGCCGATTCTCCTGATGTGGTGGTGCAGCCGCGGCGGGCGCTCAGTCCGTGCCGAAAACGATGCGCGACGGCGCGATCCGTTTGAATACCATATCGCCGTAATACGCGTGGGCGTTATCGCCGGTGTTGTCGGTATCAGTCATGATGCCGATCGACGTGATGCGCCCCGGCTCTTCGCCGAACGCGCGCCTGTAGTCCGCGTAGATGTCGCGGATTTCAGTCTGCCACAGCCCGAGCTTTTCGCGCCCGCTTTCGGCGACCACCATCTTGATGCGCGTGGTGTGCGGGTTGGCGATGATGCTGTCCCTGGGGGCGCGGTTCTCCCAGATGTACATGAGTGTCGCGTAGGGCAGTTGCTGGCCGGTGAAGGCCTTGATCTGGTCGAAGAACAGGCGGTCGTCGAACTCCAGTTTGTCGGTATCGCCGGAGAAACTGATGACCAGCCGCACCGGGGAATCCTCGGCATTCTTCTGCGTGTTGTCGGCTCCGGGTATCAACTGGTCGACCTTCCAGCGCCATTGCAGGAGGCGATAGCGGGCCGGGTCGAGATCGAGCTTGTGCACCAGTCCGGAAGCAGACGATGACGCGCGTGCGCGCACGACGGTGGTGCCGCTTTCAGCGACGAGCCGGTATTCGGTCGGTTTTTTGAATCGCGACAGCGTCCACTGCTCCCAGCCCTCGGGCAGCCCTTCGCGCGCCGCATTGCCGGAAAAATTCGACACGTAGCTGAGCGTGATTTGCGCGGGTGGCTCATCGGGCAGCGAGGCGCAGCCATGGAGCGCCAGTGCAGGCAGGGCAATAAAGAGCAGGAGGAAGCGCCGCATGGGATGCACAGCAGAAAAGGACAGGAATTTTAGCGCGAAAACCGTGCGCGCGTCACGGGTTCCGGGCGACGCGCGAGCGGGCAAGCGGCGGGTTCTGCGCGAAATAACGCTTGATGCCGGCCAGGATGGCGTCCGCCATCTGCTCCTGGTAAGCGTTGCTTTTGAGCTTTTTCTCCTCTTCGGGATTGCTGATGAATGCGGTCTCGACCAGGATGGACGGAATGTCCGGCGCCTTCAGCACCGCGAAGCCCGCCTGCTCGACGTCGGACTTGTGCAGCGTGTTGATTTCGCCGAGCTCGGTGAGCACCGCGCGCGCGAGCTTCAGGCTGTCGTTGATCTGCGCGGTGAACGAGAGGTCGGCGAGCGTCAGCTTGAGATAGGGGTCCTGCACGTCGAGGTTCACGCCGCCGATCAGGTCGGCGTCGTTTTCCTTCTTGGCAAGCCACCTGGCGGCCGAACTGGTGGCACCGCGCTCCGACAGCGCGAATACGGAGGAGCCGCGCGCATGGGGCTTGATGAATGCGTCGGCATGCACCGACACGAAGAGATCGGCGTTCACCTTGCGCGCTTTCTCGACGCGGTGATGCAGCGGGAGATAATAATCGCCGTCGCGCGTCAGCACGCCCCGCATATTCGGCTCGCGGTCGAGCATGGCTTTCAGTTTGCGCGCAATCGCCAGCGTGATGTCTTTCTCGTTCGTGCCGCCGTGACCGCGGGCGCCCGGATCTTCGCCGCCGTGCCCCGCGTCGATGGCGACAAGGAACAGGCGCTGGCCGTCCGACCTCGCCGGCCGCGGGATTTTGGGCGGCGGCTCGATCGAGGCCGTGATGATGCCGGTGTCCGCACTGGCATCCCTGATCGTCGGGGGCGGGGCGGTGGTTGCCGGCCCAGGTGCGGGGACCGCGGCAGCGGGTTGCGCCGGGATCGACTGCGATTTCTCCAGCAAGGCGAGCAGCGGGTCGATCGCCTGTGCGGGATAGATATCCAGCACCAGGCGGTTGCCGTATTCCGCGATGGGCTTCAGCGTGAACACTTCCGGCTTCGCTTCCGTCTTGAGGTCGAACACCAGCCGCACGGTGCCGGGTTTGAAGCGGCCGACGCGCACGGCTCTCACATAGGGGTCGTTGGCGCCGATTTTGCCGGACAGTCCCCGCAGAGCGGGCGTGACGTTTACTTCGTCGAGATCGAGTGCCAGGCGGTCGGGGTTTTTCAGCAGCAGCAGTTGATACGCGATGGGCGTCGCAGACTCGAAGGTCACGCGGGTATATTCGGGGGCCGGCCACACACGCGCGGAAGTCACGGTGGTCGCCGCATGGACGTCGGGCAGCAGCAGTAACGGCAGCAGCAGGAAGATAAAGTCAGGGCGGCGCAGGCCGCAGCTCGCGGTCGCCGGGGTGAAGCGTCGTATCAGTTGTGCAGCCGCGTCAAACAATTTCTACCAGCCTCCGTTTCCGCGCTCAATAAAATGCTGCGTCCGTCGCCGGCAACCGTCATGTCTATCGTCACATCCGGCGCCGGCAGTTGCCCGCCGGCTTTGGCGGGCCATTCGACGAGGCACAGGGAGGTGCTGTTGAAGTGCTCCCGCAAGCCCGCGTCAACCCACTCGTTCGGATTCTTGAGTCTATAAAAATCAAAGTGATACAAGTATAAACTAGAAATGGTATAAGGTTCAACCAGTGTATAGGTCGGGCTTTTGACCCTTTCCTCGACCCCGAGGGCGTGGAGAATACCCCGCGCCAGGGTGGTTTTGCCCGCGCCGAGCTCGCCTTGCAGATAAACGATCATTCCCGCCTGAAGGCCGACAGCCAGCGCCGCGCCGAGCGCCAAAGTCTCAGCTTCGGTCGCAAGATGATGTCTTATTTGCTTATGATGGGCAGCCATGCAGAGTGAACAATTAGCGTTATCGCCGACAGGGCTGGCCGAACTTGCAGCGCAGATTCGCGTCTGGGGCGTCGAACTGGGGTTCCAGCAAATCGGCATTGCCGACGCCGATTTGAGCGACGCGGAACCGCGTCTGCTCGAGTGGTTGGACGCGGGTTTTCATGGCGACATGGATTATATGGCAAAGCACGGCGTCAAACGCGCGCGGCCCGGCGAGCTCGTGCCCGGCACGCTGCGCGTGATCGCCGCGCGCATGAATTACCTGCCCGCCGACGTGGCTGAAAGCTGGGCGGTCATCAACGAGCCGGGCAAGGCTTATGTGTCGCGCTACGCGCTTGGCCGCGACTATCACAAGGTGCTGCGCCGGCGCCTGCAGCGCCTGACGGAGCGGGTCGAAGCGGCAGTGGGCAGTTTTAACCATCGCGTGTTCACCGACAGCGCGCCGGTCATGGAAGTCGAGCTCGCGGCAAAAGCCGGCCTCGGCTGGCGTGGCAAGCACACGCTGCTGCTGACGCGCGAAGCGGGCTCGTATTTTTTTCTCGGCGAGATTTACACCGACCTGCCGCTGCCGGTCGATGCCGCGACGGGAAATCACTGCGGCAAATGCGAAAAATGCATAGACATCTGTCCGACGCGCGCGATCGTGGCGCCGTACCGGCTGGACGCAAGGCGCTGCATTTCATACCTGACGATAGAACATCACGGCAGCATTCCGCTCGAGTTGCGGGCGCTGATCGGCAACCGCGTGTACGGCTGTGATGATTGCCAGCTGGCCTGCCCGTGGAACCGCTTCGCGCAGGTGAGCGATGAAGCGGACTTTGCGGTGCGCAACGGTCTCGACAACGCGGCGCTGGTCGATCTGTTCGCGTGGACCGAAGACGAATTTCATGATCGCCTCATGGGCAGCGCCATCCACCGCATCGGTTACGAACGCTGGCTGCGCAATCTCGCGGTGGGCCTGGGCAACGCGCTGCGCGCAGCACCGCCGTCCGCCCAAGAAATAATTGCCGCTTTACGCGCGCGCTGCGATCATGCGTCGGAGCTGGTGCGTGAACACGTGGCGTGGGCTTTGCAGCAGGGCACGCAAAACTAGAGGCTGTCAAAAAAACAGTTTGGAACCGCCGATAAACGCGGTGAACGCAGATATTCAAATCAAGGGCACAACTATCAAGAATTCTGAAATCCCAGGTGCATTATCGCTTTCGTATTTTGATTCTCATCCGCGTTTATCTGCGTTCATCTGCGGCTGATTGTCGCTTTATATTTTTGAGATGGGTTCTGGTTTTCTTCCAGGGGGGTAGCTATGAGTTCGTTGACGGGAAAAGTTGCTTTGATTACCGGCGCTTCGCGCGGGATAGGCCGCGCGGTGGCGTTGTCATTGGCGCAAGCGGGCGCGGCGGTTTACCTCGCTGCAGATGGCACCCGCGAGGAGTTGTCGGCGGTCGCCGCCGAATGCCGCGCGCACAATGCGTTCTGCCGCGCGGAATTTGGCGTATTTGATTTGGGCAGCGCCGAAGACGTGCAACTGATGGTCGATGCGGCGGTTGCCAGCCTCGGGCGCGTCGACATACTCGTCAACAACGCGGGCATCCGCGTGCGCAAACCATTTGGTGAATTTTCAGCGGCGGATTTCGACAAGCTGATTGCCGTCAATTTGCGCGCGCCGTTTCTGGCGAGCCAGGCGGTGGTGCCATCGATGCGTGCCAGCGGCGGCGGCCGTATTATCACGGTCGCCAGCCAGTTGGGCATAGTCGCTTCGCCCAATTCGGCGCTCTACGGATTGGCCAAGGCCGCGCTCATTTATTTGACCAAGGCGATGGCTTTCGAACTCGCCAAGGATAAAATCATGGTCAACGCCGTGAGTCCGGGCCCCATCGCGACCGATTTCACCATCGCGCAGATGGCGGCGCAGCCCGAATACAAAGCCTGGCGCGAATCGCAGATCCCGCTCGGCCGCTGGGGAAAACCCGAAGAAGTGGCGGACGCCATTTTGTTTCTGGCGTCGACCGATGCGACCTTCGTCCACGGCAGCAATCTCGTCATTGACGGCGGCTTCATTCTGTCCTGAGGCGGCAGGTGCGGGCGCGCATATCCTGCTATATTTTGGGTGTGAGCGCCGGCTGCCGCTCCGGCTTAGTTGCTCAATGGCCCAGAAAATATTTAACCGCAAAGGACGCGAAGGACGCCAAGGAAAAGGTTAAGAAATGGTCGAGATTCTAATGCGCAAATTTTAAATTGCAGTTTCGAAATTGAATCGCTGATTGATTTGTATTCCGTTGGGTTTCCTTCGCGTCCTTTGCGTCCTTTGCGGTTCAAGATCTAAAGCGGCCTTCGCGGTGCAAGTTTTTTTTCGAACGAGGTAAACAATGTCTGCATACCGCCCCGTCATCACCGGCACGCGCCACATGATCGCTGCCGGCCATCACGCCGCCGCCCACGCCGGGTTCACGATTCTGGAAGGGGGCGGCAATGCGATAGACGCCGGCGTCGCGGCCGGCATCGCTGTCGGCGTGCTGCAGACCGACCGCGTCAATTTCGCCGGCGTTGCACCGATGATGATTTATCTCGCCAAACAGCGCGAAGTCATCAATATAGACGGGCTGGGCACCTGGCCGCGCGCCGCGTCCATCGACGTATTCACCCAGCAGTATGGCGGCAAGATGCCGCCGGGCATCCTGCGCACCGTGATGCCGGCTGCACCTTACGCGTGGATCACGGCACTGGAAAAATACGGCACGCTGAGTTTTGGCGAGGTGGCCGCGGCTGCGATCCGTTTCGCGCGCGACGGCTTTGCGATGCACGGATTCATGGCCGATTACATCGAAGAAAACCAGGAGTCCTACCGCCGCTGGCCGTCGAGCGCGGAAGTGTTTCTGCCGGGCGGCAAGCCGCCGAAGGTCGGTGATCTGTTCGTGCAGCGCGACCTCGGCCGCACCATCCAGTACATGGCAGACCAGGAGAAGGCGCATGCGGGCAAGGGACGCGTCGCCGGCTTGCACGCCGCGCGCGATGCTTTTTACAAGGGCGACATCGCCGCGCTGATTGCCAAATATCACAGCGAAAACGGCGGCTGGGTCACCATGCAGGACCTCGCCGACTATAAAGTGAATTTCGAGCGGCCGCTCACCACGCGTTTTGGTGACATCGACTTGTATACCTGCGGTCCCTGGTGCCAGGGGCCGGTGCTTGCGCAGGCGCTCAATATCGTGTCCGGCTTCGATTTGCGCGCGCTCGGCCACAATTCGCCGCAATACATACATGTGCTGACGGAGGCACTGAAACTTTCGTTTGCCGACCGCCAGCGTTATTACGGCGATCCGAAATTCGTCAAAGTGCCGATCGACACGCTGATGTCGATGACTTATGCCGACGCCAGGCGCAAGGCCATCGATCCGCGCAAAGCTTCACCCGGTATGCCCGAGGCGGGCGATGCCGGCGGTGCAGGGTCACCCAAACAAAAATTGCCGCAGGCGGCACGCGGGGAGCCGGCGCCGCTTGCCGATACTTCGTATGTATGCGCAATCGACAGTGAGGGCAATGCATTTTCCGCAACGCCCAGCGATGGCTCGTCGTCGACGCCGGTGATTCCGGGCACTGGATTGTGCCCGTCTTCACGTGGCTCGCAATCGTGGTGCGATCCCGCGCATCCGGCAGCGGTGGCGCCGGGCAAGCGGCCGCGCCTCACGCCGAGTCCTGCGCTCGCCATGCGCAACGGCAAGGTCTATATGCCTTTCGGCACGCCCGGCAACGACATCCAGCCGCAGGCGATGCTGCAGGTTTTCCTCAACGTCAACGTGTTCGGCATGGACGTGCAAAGCGCGATCGAAGCACCGCGTTTCGCGAGTTACAGTTATCCGTCTTCGTCCGCGCCGCATGCCTATCATCCGGGACGGCTCAATCTCGAAAGCCGCATTCCGAAGTCGACCGGCGACGAACTGGAGAAACTTGGCCACGGCGTCAAATGGTGGCCAGACGTCGAATGGCGGGCGGGAGCGGTGTGCACGATACGCGTCAATCCGGATACCGGGATACTCGAAGGCGGCGCCGATCCGCGCCGTCCCGCGTACGCGCTGGGATGGTGATCATGCAGACCGCGCTACGCTTTATTGCAGCTGCCGCACTGGTTTTCGGCTTTTCCGCTGTACATGCGGCAGATTGGCATCCGGAAAAACCGGTTGAAATCATTTCCGGCGTCGCCGCCGGCGGCGCGCTCGACATCATGGCGCGCGCGATGCAGAAAATCTGGCAGGAAAAGCGCGCCTTCAGCGTGCCGTCCACCGTCGTCAACCGTCCCGGCGCCGGCAGCTCCATAGCGTGGACTTACCTGAATCAGCATGCGGGAGACGCGCATTACCTGTCGGTGACTTCCGCCACGCTGCTGACGAACTCGCTCACCGGCGGCAATGCGCTCAATCACAACGACGTGACGCCGCTCGCGCAGATGCTCTCCGAATACGTGGTGTTCGCGGTGCGCGCCGATTCGCCGCTGAAAACCGGGCGCGACATGTTGGAGCGGTTGAAAAAAAATCCCGCGTCGCTGAGCTTCGGACTGGCGACGACGCTCGGCAATCCCAGCCATATCGCGATTGCGCAGATAGCGCGACCCGCCGGCATCGACGTGCGCAAGCTCAAAGTCGCGGTGTTCACGGCGTCGCCGCAGGCGATGACCGGCGTGTTGGGCGGACATCTCGACATCATGGTGTCCAACGCGTCGGGCCCGCTGGCGCAGATCGAAAGCGGGCAGATGCGCGCGCTGGCGGTCGCTGCACCGAAGCGGCTGGCGGCGGCGTATGCGGCGGTGCCGACGCTGAAAGAGCAGGGCATCAACGTGGTCGCCGCATTCTGGCGCGGCGTGATCGGGCCCAAGGGCATGACGCCCGCGCAGATTGCGTACTGGGACGCGGAGCTCGCGCGCCTGGCGGCAAGCGAAGAATGGAAAAAATATCTCGCCGACCACCAGCTCGAAAACGATTACCGGGCGAGCCGGGAGTCCAAGCAGTTTCTTGAAGCGGAGTACGCGGAATACAAAACCATACTCGGCGAACTCGGGCTCGCGAAATGAAGCTGGTATTTTCGGTTGCGGCAGTACTTGCAATAGCAGTGTTACCGCAAGCGGCATTTGCCCAGGCTTATCCCGCCAAACCGGTCCGCATACTCGCGCCGTTTCCTGCCGGTGCGGGCGTCGATATCGTTGCGCGCATGATAGGCCAGCCACTCGCCGAACAATGGGGTCAGGCCATCGTGGTCGATAACCGTCCGGGCGCCGGCGGCACCATAGCGTGCGAGTTGGTCGCCAAAGCGGTGCCCGACGGTCACACGCTCCTGCTCGGCAACCTCAGCACGTTTGCGATGGCTCCCAGCCTTTACAAGAAAGTGAATTACGATCCGGTCAAAAGTTTCGCGCCGATTACGCGCTTGAATACCAGCACCAACATCCTGGTCGTGCATCCGCATGTGCAGGCGACGACCACGCAGGCGTTTATTGCGCTGGCGAAGGCCAGTCCCGGCCAGATCAACTACGCATCCGCCGGCAGCGGTACTTCACCCCACCTCGCGGCGGAGCTCTTCAAATCGATGGCGGGCATCGATCTCGTCCACGTGCCGTACAAAGGCAGCCCGCAGGCGCTTACGGATTTGCTGGGAGGCCAGACCCAGGCCATGTTTGCCAGTCTGGTGTCCGCGATTCCGCATGTCAGGCAAAACCGCCTGCGCGCGCTCGGCGTGACGGCGACCCAGCGTTCGGCGGCATTGCCGGAAGTGCCCACCATCAGCGAATCAGGTTTGCGCGGTTACGATGTTTCCGTATGGATGGGCATAGTTGCGCCCGCCGGCACACCGCCTGCGGTGATAGCACAGCTAAGTCGTCAGATTGCGGCGATCCTCAAAACACCGGAAATACGCGAGAAGCTGGCTGCGCAGGGACTCGAAGCGGTCTCGGATACGCCGGCTGAATTCGCCGGTTATATCGCGGCGGCGGTACCGAAATGGGCGAAGGTGATCCGCCAGGCAGGTATCGTCGCGGATTGATTCAAGCCGTAAACCGTTCGCCCTGAGGTATCGAAGGGCTGCCAGCCATCTCCGTTAAATATTCCGTTCGTGCTTCTATACATCAGCACGAACGGACTTCCTTAACTGATGCGGTCGGAGATCTGGCGGCGGATGTCGCGCGACATCCTGAGCGCGGTCTCGACGCCGCGGTAATAACCTGGAATGTAGGCGGAGTCTGTAAAGCCAAGCGCGCGGTAAAAGTCACGCGCCGCGAAATTATTGGCGCGCAGCTCCAGATTGACGGTGATGATGCCGGCCACCAGTGCGGACTCCTCCAGCCAGTCCATGATCTGCCGGCCGATGCCGCAGCGCTGGTGCGAGGGCGTTACCGCAAGCAGGCTCAAGTGCGCCTGCTCGTCGCCGAAATTCATGATGGCAAAACCGGTGAGGTGGTTGCGCACCGCGGCAACGACGACCTGGGTATCGCGCGCCTGTATCGCGCGCGCCACGCGCTTCGGGTCCCACGACCAGCCGCTCAACCCTTTTTCGATCAGCTCGCGCGACATCAGCGCTATCGACTGGGCGTCGGCGAAGTTGGCAAGCCTCAACGTCGGGTGTGACATGAGAAGAGAGCATATCAGCGCTGGCCAAAAAGTGAAATGCTTGCGCGCTCGCCGGATGCATGGCAACCTTATCGACCGCTGCTTTAGCGCGAGCGCAGCACGACACCGGGCAGCTCACCCGTGTGTTGGTTGTCCCTGAACACGGTGCGGCCGTTGACGATGACGTGCGAAATGCCTTCCGCCCTTGAATGCAGTCGCGTGCCGCCGGCGGGTAGATCCGAAATGGGTTGCGGGCGTTCAGCCGAATTTATTTTCTGCTCGTCGAAAATCACGATGTCCGCCGCGGCGCCCACTACCAGGCGGCCACGGTCCTTGAGGCCGAAGAAATCCGCGGGTTCGGAAGTCATGCGCTTGATCGCGTATTCGAGTTCCATTGCTTTTTTCTCGCGCACCCAAGTGCCGAGGATATAAGTCGTATAACCTGCCTCGTACACCATGTCGACGTGCGCGCCGGCGTCGGACAGTCCTATCATCGTGCGCGGGTCACTGATCAGTTCCGGAATGCGCGCCTTGTCGTTGTTGGCGCGGGGTGCCACGAACTGGGTCTCGATATTGTCCTTGAGGCCGAAATCGAAAAACGCGTCGAGCGGATCGCAGCCCCATTCTTTCGCCACTTCGCCGATCGTCATGTTCTCGTATTTCACCAGCGCAGGGTCCGCAGCTTTGTGCACGATCAGGTGCTGGGCCTGGTTGGTGAACTTGCGGCCGAGTTTAAGCTCCTCGCGTATGCCGTCGCGAAAGGCGGGGTCGGCGTAGATTTCCATCTGTTTTTCGCGCGGCAGGTTGAATACCGATTTGGCGGCCGTGATCTCGTTCAGGATGCCGGGCGTGCGCAGCGTGAATTCCTGCATCAGCGGCCGGCACATCACCTGCGGAATCGCGCCGCGCCGGTAGAGCGGCTCGGCCTTGCGCAATACCTCCTGCGTGCCACCCGGTTTGTCGATATGGTTGTGCAGCGACAGCCACGTCACGGGGCGTCCGCTGTGGGTGAGCAGAAAATCGACCAGTTCGAACTCGTCATCGGCCATCGTTGAATAGCGCTTGATGACCGACAACTCGATGACGCCGCGGCCGCTTTGCTTGAGCACACCGGCATATGCGATGAGTTCATCCCGGCTGGCAGGCCGCGCTGCGAGCGTCTTGCCCTGGTAGCCGATGTGGGCTGGATTGGCGGTCGTGCTGAAACCCCACGCGCCGGCCTCTATCGCTTCGCGCAGCAGCCTGGCGATTTCGGCAGTTTCGTTCGCGGTCGCCGCGCGCTGCGTGGCTTCGCGTCCGAGCACGTAAGTGCGCAAAGGCGCGAGCGGCACCAGAAAGGCCAGATTGATGCCGCTGCCACGCCGTTGCGCTGCGTCCATGTAGTCGGGGAACGACTCCCAGTCCCATTTGACGCCCGCGGTCAGCACTTGTTCCGACATGCCTTCGACATTGATCAGGTCCTGGATCAGCAACTGGTGGTCGCCGGGGCGGCAGGGTGCCAAGCCCACTCCGCAATTGCCCATCACCACGCTGGTCACGCCGTGCTCGGCCGAGGGCGCGAGCACGCTGTCCCAGGAAATCTGCGCGTCATAGTGCGTGTGCGGATCGACGAAGCCCGGACATACGATCTGTCCGCGGGCGTCGATGGTGGCCGCAGCAGCGCCGCCGGCATCGCCTATGGCCGCGATGCGGCCGTCCTTGACGCCGATGGCAGCCGTAATGCGCTTGCCGCCTAGCCCGTCGATGACGGTGCCGTTCGTGATCAGTAAATCAAACGCCATTATTTCGCCATGCCGGGATCGGTGAGGCTGTTTGCATGCGGTGGGGAGGAAATTGACGTGAATCGACAGCAGATACTGTGCATGCAAGCGCCGGCTATGTAAAGCACTGCTTTGCCGCAGAGCGCGGCTGACGAAAAAAAACAGCAGTGCAATGCGCGCGCGAAGAAATGCTGCGCGCGGCGCTTGCTTGCGTCAGGCCTTGCCGGCTTTCGGAATGAACTTCAGCGCGATGCCGTTATTGCAGTAGCGCTTGCCGGTCGGCGCCGGGCCGTCGTCGAAGATATGACCGTGATGGCCGCCGCAGCGCGTGCAGTGGTATTCGGTGCGCGGATAGAGAATCTTGTGATCGGTGCTGGTGCCGAACACGCCCGGGATGGCCACGAAGAAGCTCGGCCAGCCAGTGCCGCTTTCGTATTTCATCGCTGACGTGAAAAGCGGCAGATCGCAGCCCGCGCATGCGAATACGCCGGGACGCTTCTCTGCATTGAGAGGGCTGGTGCCGGCGCGCTCGGTGCCTTCTTCGCGCAGCACTTCGTATTGCAGCCCTTGCAGGCGCTTTTTCCATTCGTCTTTGGACAGTTTCAGCGTTTCGGATGGCGCAGGCACTTTGGTGCCGTCGGCCAGCAGCGCCTTCCAGTTTTTCTGTAATTCCTCGACGTCTTTCATCGATCCGGCCTGCGCCGCAACGGCGAGACGCGGCAGGCCGAATATCAAAGGTGCTCCGGCAAGGGCTTTCCAGAATGTGCGACGTTGCATGACTTACCTCCTTAGGCACTCTTGAGTTCTGACAACCGGTCCTGGCGAAGATTCCGCCTGAACCCTTGGTCGCGGCAGGGCGGATTTCTTTACATTACGCGACGTATTGTAACGCCAGGGAAGTGCAGCCCCAGTCGTTGACGCGCATATCGGCGCGTTATACCCTCGAATCCCGCGGCTACACGCAGCGCTGGTAAACAAAAATTCAGGGAGCAACGATGATTTGCAGTCGAATTGGCAGGCTTGCGGTTTTCCTTTTCGCCGGCACGGCGCTGGCCGCTGCAGGTTTCGCGCAGGCGCAGCAGAAACTGGTGATCTACACTTCCAACGAGAGCACGCTGAACGAGTTCGCGTCCGCCGCCTTCAGCCGCGAGACCGGTATCAAGGTTGAAATAATTTCGGCCGGCTCGGGCGTGGTGATCAAGCGCCTGCAGGCGGAAAAAGACCGCCCGCAGGGCGACATCGTGTGGGGTATCTCACGCTCACTGCTGGAAACCAACAAACAGTTTTTTACGCCGTATAAATCGCAGCACGTCGACGCCATCCCGGCCGAATATCGTGACCCCGCCCATCTCTGGATCGGCAACAACCTGCACCTGCTCGTCATTCTGCAGAATACCAAGGCCTTGCCGGCGAACGAGGGGCCCAAAACCTGGGAAGACCTGCTCAATCCGAAATACAAAGGCAAGATCGCATTCACCGACCCGGCCAATTCCGGCTCCGCCTACACGACGGTAACGATGCTGGTCGATCACTGGGGCGGCGGCGAGGCGGGCTGGAAGAAGGTCAAAGCACTGCTCGCGAACATGCGGGTGCTGAACCGCTCGTCGCTGGTTTTCCAGGGCGTGGGCAACGGCGAATATCCGCTCGGCATTTCGCTCGAGTACGCGGGCTACCTGTGGTCGAGCAACGGCGCGCCGGTGAAAACGATTTATCCCGCGGACGGCACTTATGCCGCGATGGAAGGCGTCGGCATCATCAAGAACGGGCCGAATACCGAGTCGGCCAAAAAATTCGTTGACTGGATCAATCGCAAGGAAACGCGCGAGATGATATTGCGCACGACCTTCCGCCGTCCCGCGCGCAAAGACCTTGACCTGTCCAAGCTCCCCGGCAGCATGCCGGCCCTGAAGAGCGTCAAGATGATGCCCTACAAAGAAGAGGCGTGGACCGCCAAGCGCACTGAAACGCTCGACAAGATCAAGGACATGATCCAGGAAACGCGCTGAGTTGGCCGCCCGCGCCGGGACTGACCTTTGACCACCGTCACCATAGACCGCGTCAGCTGCTCGTTCGGCGACGTACACGCCGTGCGCGACGTCTCGCTCGAGATCCGCGACGGCGAGTTCTTCACGCTGCTCGGTCCCTCGGGCTGCGGCAAGACCACGCTGTTACGCATGATCGCGGGCTTCTGCAAAATCGACGCGGGGGCGATCAGCTTCAGCGGCAAGCGCATCGACACCCTGCCGGCGCACCACCGCAACACCGGCATGGTGTTCCAGAACTACGCGATATTCCCGAACTTTACCGTCGGCGGCAATGTCGCCTACGGGCTGCGCGCGCGCAAGGTGCCGCCGGCGCAGATCG
>CANJHY010000080.1:0-20304 GCA_947474275.1 Betaproteobacteria bacterium | reverse complement strand
GTCGGGCGTACCGTTGCATATCCCGGTACTGCCTCCGCTGATCCTGCCGATGAAGGTAACAATCCTGTTGGGCGAGCCCACCAGCTTTGAAGCCCTGACCGGCATGGATCCCGAGCAGGAAGCAACGACTGAAATTTTGCAGCGCGGTGCGGATAAGCTGCAGTTACAAATGGCGGCACTGATACGCAAACATCGGCCCCGGGCTCGAACCAGTCAGCTGCGTTATATCGATCACCAGGGCTGGTGGTGATCCGCAGACGAAGTGGTGCGACGTCCACCAAGGTCAAAGGGCACCCGTTCGAAGTGGTCACCGAGACCGACGGCATGGATACCGTTTGTCGGCTGACCATCAGCCGTGCAGCAAACTCGCCTTGCGTCCATGCCAGCTCTAGCAGTACATCTTCACGCAGAACTGCGCCAGGGTGCGTTGGATTGCGGTTTGAATTTCGTTGAGGCCTTATCAGTGATAGTCCTCCAGGCTAAAGTTCATGGCAGCCAAGAAAGCGCACCAGCGTTTGGTATGTTTTATGGTGTGCGCAAAATAAAAATGCGCCCGGAAGGCGCATGAACACTAGGTCTTTGGCGGCGCAGAACGCATCACATCACAAACCGGCTAAGGATTGCAGACTCAGTGAATTGCACGTTGGGTATCGAGATTGGATTGGAACTGTCGGGACGGCCATTCGGTGCAGACAATATCTGCAAATGCTTGCGCCACATTGCGCCTAAATAGTCAGGCAGCAGCGACCCAGTTGTCGAGTTGCAGGTCCGGCACCTTGGAAAATTCGCGGGTGTTGTTGCTAATCAGCAGGGCCTGCTGGCTTAGCGCGTGAGCGGCAATCATCGTATCCAATGAGCCAATGGGTGTGCCTCGGCTTTCTAGGTTGGCACGCAGATCGCCATAGACCCACACAGCTGCGGTATCGAACGGCAGGATGATCAGCGGGGCCAGAAACATCTCCAGCGCCTGACGGTTGCGTGCCGAGTCACTTTTTGCCACGCCAAACGCCAGTTCAGCGGCCACCACGCTGCACAATCCAATGTCGCCCATGCGGTATTGCCGAAAACGCTCCAGCACCGCAGGGGGCTTCGCGTTGATGATGTAGATGCAGATGTTTGTGTCAAGCAGGATCATGGGCTGATATCGGCTCGTATTTGCTCGTCAGGCTCCTGGCGCGTCAATACAAAGCCAGGCTCAAACGCAGCCAGCCCGGCTTGCAGTGTTTGCCAGGGGTCATCTGCAGGCAGCAAAAGAACGCCGTTGCCAAAGTGCTGTACCACCACCTCGGTACCGGCAAAGCGGTATTCTTTGGGCAGCCGAACGGCTTGACTGCGGCCCGATTGAAAAAGGCGTGCGGTGTCCATGATAGCCCTCCTAAATTGATAGCTATCAATGATAGTCACCAATCGTCAACTTGTCCACTATAGCTTTTGATACAGCTATTCGAGCACTTGGGGTCCGGGCAGAACCGGAACCGAAGCTACGAAATAGCCTTCGGAATCACGCTCAACAACAACGTCGAATTGTCTGGTCATAAGCACCCCTCGGTTCGAGAGATTACGCTTGGGCGAACAATGAAGTAAACCGTTTCCAGACTTTCATCGGTGACGAGAACGTAGGGTGGGAAACTGGTTGCCCACGCGGGAATTGCCCTACTTCGCCAGGTCCTTCATTACCGCATAAAGCTGGTTTTGCGCCTCGAACCCGATACCGGGCCGATCCGAGAGCTTGAGAAAGCCGTTTTCGACCCTGGCGTCGTCGGCAAACCCGGCAAAAACGCCGAAAACATCGGGATAGGCTTCGCAGCCCCCGAGGCCGAAACCGCCGACGATGGCGAGCGTCATCTGGTTGCCGCCGTGGGGGAAGATGGAATGGCGCTGCCACTTGTGGCGTTTGAGCATTTCAAGCGTGCGTGCGAACTGCACGATGCCGTACGACTGCGGCACGTCGATCTGGATGATGTCGCGGTCGGGACGCATACCGCCGAAGCGCACGAGGTTCTCGATGTCCTGCGTTGAAAACAGGTTCTCGCCGGTGCCTATCGGCGAATCGTAAACCGACGCGACGTCGGCGAGCAGCGCGTAGTCGAGCGGATCGGTCGGTTCTTCGAACCAGCGCAACTTGAACGGCTTCAGTGCCAGCGCATACGCCAGGGCACGCGAACGATTGAATCCGGCATTGGCATCGACCGCGAGTCGGTCGCTGGCGCCGACGATCTTGATCCCCGCTTCGACCCGCTTCACGTCCTCTGCAATGTCCATGCCGCCGACCTTGATCTTCATGGTCGTATAGCCTTCGTCGAGGCGCATGCGGATTTCATCCTGCAGCTCCTTGATGCCCTTGCCCGGCGAGTACCAACCGCCACCCACATAGCAAGGCACCTTGTCTGGCACTTTGCCATCGTTGTATTTGTCCGCGAGCACCGCATGCAGCGGTTTATCGGCGATCTTGGCGACGGCGTCCCAGCACGCAACTTCTATGGTGCCTATCGCCACCGAGCGCTCGGTATGCCCGCCCGGCTTTTCGCGCTGCATCATGCAGGCGAGGATTTTTTCAGGATCGAGGTTGTTGCCCGCCGCGTTGAGCAAAGACTCCGGCGGCGCTTTCATGATGCGCGGAATGAGACGGTCGCGCATCTGCGCGCCGCAGGCATAGCGTCCGGTCGAATTAAACGCGAAGCCTGTGACCGGCTTGCCGCCGCGCATCACATCAGTGGTCACCGCGACGACCGACGTCGTCATTTCGCTGAAATCAAATACCGCGTTGCGTATGGCCGAATTGATCGGTACTGCCACTTCTTTTATCGCTACGATGCGCACTATTCGATGCCCTCCTTAGCTTCTAAAAACCGGCAATGGGAAATGGGCAATACTCCTTACCCATTGCCCCTCGCTCGTCACCCATCGCCGCAACAACTATTCCACCTTGATCGCCGCGTCCTTGACGACCTTGCTCCACTTCGTAACTTCGTTTTTGATCTGCGCGGTGAACTCAGCGGGCGTACTGGCAACAATATCGAAACCCAGGGCGACCACACGTTCTTTCACGTCGGGCTGGGAGAGGATTCTGGCGATTTCACGATGCAGTTTTTGCACCACCGCTTTCGGCGTACCGGCAGGAACCAGCATGCCTTGCAACGTATCGCTTTCCTGGCCCGTGAATCCCGCTTCCGCCATCGTCTGCACGTCGGGCAGCGCAGCGGAGCGTTGCGCGCTCGTAACAGCCAACGCACGCAACCGACCGCCCAGAATATGCGGCGTGGTAGGCGGCATCGCCGTGCAACCCAACGGCACCTGATTGCCGATAACCGCGGTAACAGCCGGACCAGCACCTGCATACGGCACCGTCGTAACATCGAGCTTGGCCGAAACCTTGAGCAAACTCGCGCCAAGGTCAGGCGTTGTACCTATACCCGGCGTCGCGAAGCTGAATTTTTTCGGATTGGCTTGAATCAACTTGATCAGCTCCTGCATTGACTTCGCGGGAACAGACGGATGCGCGGTATACACGTTCGGCGATGCCGCCATGTTGGATACCGGCACAAAGCTCTTGAACGGATCGTAGGGAATCTTGGCGTAGAGGCCCGGATTCACGACAAAACTCGAACTCACCACCACGATGGTGTAACCGTCAGGCGTCGCATTCGCCGCCATGCCCATGCCGATGTTGCCGCCAGCGCCGGCGCGGTTGTCGATCACCACCTGCTGACCCATGCTTTCGGACAGCTTGATGGCAACGATGCGCGCTATCACGTCTGTCGGGCCGCCGGGCGCGAACGGCACAATCATACGCACCGACTTGGTCGGATATTGCGGCTCGGCCGCATTGGCCGACGCTGCCACGAGTGCTGCGATGGCCAAACCCGCTGCATGTTTTTTAGTTGTTTTCATTTGCCTCTCCTCAAAAGACTCAATCCACAATCCTCAATCCTCGATCCTGCCCTTACTGCTCCACCTTCAGCTTCGCATCCTTGATCACCTGCGCCCAGCGCACGATTTCCGCTTTGACGAAGTCGCTGGCCTGCTCGGGCGTGCTCGCCATTGGCTCAAAGCCCGATGCGTGCATTCTCTCTTTTACATCCGCCGTATCCGCGGCCTTGACCCACTCTGCATTGAGCCGCAAGACTATATCGCGCGGCGTGCCGGCCGGCACTGCTATTACGTACCAGGTGATCACTTCATAATTGGCGATGCCCGCTTCCTTCGCCGTCGGCACGTCGGCCAGGTAGGGCAAGCGCTCCGCAGCCAGCACGGCAAGCGGTCTCACCCGCCCTGCCTTGATATGCGGCAACGTCGGTGGCACGCCGATGACGACCATGTCGACGTGGCCGCCCATCATGCCGACCATCGCTTCGTTGGACCCCTTGTACGGAACGTGGACCATATCAAGTCCAGCGAGGCTCTTGAACAATTCGCTGCCCAAATGGTTGGACGTGCCCAGCCCGCCCGAGCCGAAATTAAGCTTGCCGGGCTTAGCCTTCGCGAGCTGCACAAGTTCCTTGAGCGTCTTCGCCGGCACCGAAGGATGAACCAGCAGCACATTGGGAATCTGCGCGATCATCGAGATTGGTATGAAATCCCTGACCGGGTCGTAACCGAGCTTGGCATACAAGCTGGGGCTGATCGAGAGCGACGGCGATTCCAGCACGAACGAATAGCCATCGGCTGCCTGTTTCGCCGCGTATTCGGTGCCCACGTTGCCGCCCGCGCCGGGGCGGTTTTCCGGCACGACTGGCTGGCCAAGCTGGGCTGCGAGCTTCTGCCCGATGATGCGGCCGAGGATGTCGGTCGGGCCGCCCGCCGGAAACGGCAGAATGAAGCGTAGCGGTTTTACCGGGTAAGTCTGCGCATACGCGGGCAATGCCAGCGCTGCGGCGACGGTACACGCGCCGGCCATCAGCTTGATTTTCATATGCTCCTCCGCTCGGTTTCGGTCGCCTCCGGCAGGCGTGGCAGTTCTTGTCAGCTCGGAAAGCGCTGATTCAGCTCTGCAACCTGCCCCGCGGTCAACAATCGCGTCGGCCGACCCTGCAACAATAGCATCAGTTGCGCGGTTTGTTCGAGTTCTTCGATGGCGTTGACTGCGGCGTTAAGCGAAGTCCCCGCGACCACCGGCCCGTGGTTAGCGAGCAGCACGGCATGATGTTTGCCTGCGAGCTTGCGCACCGCTTCGGCGAGCGATTGGTCACCAGGCGGATAGTAAGGAACGAGCGCCAGCTTGCCGACCTGCATGATCGCGTACGCGGTAATCGGCGGAAACACGTCGCCCGCGTCGATTTCGGCAAGGCAAGACACCGCGACCGCATGCAATGAATGCAGGTGCACCACCGCCGCGCTCTTTGCGCGCTCCTGGTACATTGCCAGATGCAGAAATGCTTCTTTCGAAGGCGGATCGCCGTTGATCAGCTTGCCGTTGCCGTCGAGCTTGGAGATTTTCGCGGGATCGAGGCGGCCGAGGCAGGAATTGGTCGGCGTCAGCAGCCAATTACCGTCTGCGAGCTTGACGCTGATATTGCCCGCGCTGCCGTGCGCGAGACCGCGGTCGTAAAGCGATTTACCCAATTCGGCAATTTCTTCGCGTAAGTGGTTTTCAGTCATTTAATACTTTCTAGATCAAATGCAACCGCCGATGTACGCCGATAGACGCCGATGTAAAGCCGAAAAATACGCTTCAAAGTGAACACTGGCATCATTTTGCCTTGACTTTGCACCGCTATTCCCATGAGCAATACATTTTCATCTCGATCTTATCGGCGTTCATCGGCGTCCATCGGCGGTTCCAAGTTTTAAAAATGCTTTAAGAAAAAAATCATCGCCGCCAAAATTTCCGGATTTCAGCACCAACGCAATCGGTTCATCGCCGACACTCGCAGTCCACGGCACACCCGGATCGATTTCAGGGCCGACGCGCAGTCCGCTTATGCCCAGCGCCGTAACGACCGCGCCCGAAGTTTCACCGCCGGCGACCACCAGCCGCCTTGTTCCACGCGCAACCAGGTCTTTAGCAATTTCGCTCAATGCCTGCTCGACCATGCTGCCGGCGCGTTCGCGGCCGACCGCGGCCTGCACTGCTTCGATCTGCTGCGGCGCTGCGGCGGAGTATATCAATACAGGTTTATCGCCCAGTCGCGTCTGCGCCCACGCCAGCGCCTGCTGGACGACATCGTCGCCGCGCGCCAATGCCAGTGCGTCGATGCCAAAACTCTCGCACTGCTTTTTCATCTCCGCGACCTGGCGCTGGGTCGCCGCCGAGCAACTGCCCGACAATACGATCGCATGTCCGCCGATATGCGGCAGAGCATTCGCCTGCGAAGTCTTGAGCAACCCCTGGCGCCGGAAGTTTTCGGGCAGGCCAAGCGCCAATCCGGAACCGCCCGTAAGCAGTTTCATATCCGCGCACGCCGTCCCGATGGAAAGCAGATGCTGATCGGTAATCGCATCGACGATTGCGTGCCGACTGTCGGACGCAGCCAGTTTTTTCATCTCGGCACGAATGGCCTCGGCACCTTGTTCGACGATATTGAACGGCACCAGAGCGACTTTGCCTTTGCACTGGCGCTGCAGCACGCGCACCAGCGACGCATCCGTCATCGGGTTCAGCGGATGATGGCGCATGCTTGATTCGGACAGCAACTGATCGCCGACAAACAAATTGCCCTGGTAAATCGTGCGCTTGTTGGTGGGAAACGCGGGACACGCGACGGTGAAGCGTTCGTCCAGCGCGGCCAGCAACGCTTCAGCGACGGGCCCTATGTTGCCGGCGTCGGTAGAATCGAAAGTCGAGCAGTATTTGAAATAATATTGCTTCGTGCCGCCGCGCTTCAGCCATTCGAGCGCTTCGAGCGACAGCTTGATTGCTTCTGTCGCAGGGATGGAGCGCGATTTCAGCGCGACGATGACCGCATCAGTGTCCGGAACGGGACCGCCTGGGCGCGGCACGCCGAGCACCACCACCGTAGACATGCCCTCGCGCACCAGCGTGTTGGCAAGGTCGGTCGCGCCGGTAAAGTCGTCGGCGATGCAGCCCAGCAGCATGGAAGTCCTGCCAGGAAATTAACGCGTGCCGGTCGCCGGCAGTTCGCCCGAATCCACACGGGCGGTGACTGCTTGTGCGAAGCTGGTCGTTGTACCGCGTCCACCGAGATCCGGCGTGCGCGCCTGCGCATCGGCAAGCGCCGAATCCAGCGCAGCTTCAATCGCTTTGCTGGCTGCAACGTAAGCGGGCTTGTTATGCCGCGCGCCCAGCCATTCGAGCAACATTGCCACCGACAACATGAGGCCAGACGGATTGGCAACGCCCTTGCCAACGAGATCGGGAGCCGAACCGTGTCCGGCATTCGCGATCGCATGCTTGTCGCCCATGTTGAGCGCCGCAGCAAGGCCCAGACCGCCAGACAGCGCCACCGCTTCATTGGACAGAATGTCGCCGAACATATTGGTGATCAGGATCACGTCGTAGCGCTGCGGGCGCGTATAGATGTCGGCAGCCATTGCGTCGATGTCCACTTCACGGAACGCGATGTCTTTGTGCTGCTCAGCGAGTTTGTAGGCTTCGCTCATGAAGAGACCGTCGGTCATCTGCAGCACGTGCTGCTTGCCAACTGCGCTTACGTTCTTGCGGCGGCGCGCTGCGTATTCGAATGCCACCTTGGCGATGCGACGCGAACCTTCGCGCGTGATTTTGCGTATCGACAGCGCGACGTCTTCGGTCGGCATGAAATCCGCTATGCCCATGTGCATATTGCGATCGGCGTAAAAACCTTCGGTGTTTTCGCGCGCTATCAGCACGTCGAGGCCGGGCCGCGCATTCGGCACGCCCGGGCGCGAGCGCGCGGGGCGCAAGTTGGCGTAAAGCTCTAACCGCTTGCGGATGGTGCCCGGCACGTTGATGCCGCCCTCATCGCGCGGCGGGTACAGCGTCATGCCGCAGGGCCCGAGTATCACGCCGTCCGCATCCAATGCTTTCTGCACCGCTGCTTCGGGCATGGTGTTGCCGCATTTGCGGAAGCTCGCCATGCCGACATCGACGGTTTCGAACTTCATCCCCAGCGAATAGGCGCGGTTAACGGCCTCCAGCATGGTCATGGTGACTGCGGTGATTTCAGGGCCGATGTCGTCGCCCGGCATGACTACGATATGCATGTTGTTGCCTTTATGTGATCAGGGATTCGGCGGGGAGCCCGCCTCTACCCGCAATTATCGGACTTTCGCGGCTGCAGCGGGGAACAGGCCCGCCAGTGGACACTAACAGAACAGGCAACGGCATGTTCATCGCGCCTGCCTTATTTCGCGTCGAGCAATTTATGGGCCGCAGCCGTCTGCGCCTGCAAATCCCGCAGCAGGCGGACTTCCGGCGACGGCGCGCAGTTTGCATAACCCACGCCAAGCTTGCGCAACTGCGCCGCGTCGCGCGGAAACACCGCGTTGTTCATCGGCAACGCCAGGCGGGTGACCCCGCTCTTGCGTACGACGTCCGCCACCCGGTCGATCGTCTCGATCAGCTTCGGATGGTTGGTCTGGCCACTGACGCCCAGCGCACGCGACATATCGGCGGGGCCGACGACGACGAGGTCTATGCCCTCGGTCGATGCGATCTCCTCGATCTCGTTGAGCGCGGACAATTCCTCGATCATGATAGCCAGCATGATTTCACGGTTGGACTGCGCCATGTGCTCGGCAGCCGGCACTTTGCCGAAGTCAGAAGCGCGCGTGCCCCAGGCCATGCCGCGTTCGCCGAGTGGCGCGTAACGCACCGCAGCCACCGCGGCGCGGGCAGTCTTGGCATCGTTCACGTGCGGCAACTGGATGCCCTGCACGCCCATGTCGAGCAGACGCAGGATAAACGCGGGATCGAAACCGGGCGTGCGCACGACCGGCGTGATGCCCACGCGCTCGGCCGCCATCACCATCAACTGCACGTCGCGCAGATCGAAGCTGGTGTGCTCGAGGTCGATAAAAGCCGCGTCGAAGCCGGCGTGGCCGATGATTTCCACAATCTGCGGATCGGCGATGCCGCCGACGTACGTGCCCAATGCCATGCCGCCTTCGCGCACGATGCGTTTGGCCCTGTTCTCTCTCATATCCACTCCCCCTTAAGTTATTTTTTTGGCGTGTCGCCAGAAACTCATCTCAAAAATACGACACTGACAAGCAACCACCGATAACTTCTTTTTTATCCCCCCTGAGGGGTACTCCGATTGACGCCGATAAAATTTCAGACTTTGACCAGAACCAAGGTCAAGTTCCTTGAGCTTATCTGCGTTAATCTGCGTTCATCGGCGGTTCCAAATTGTTTTTGCGACCGCTAGTATCAACACCCATCATTCGATGCGATCCGGGTCGCCGGTAAATTCGAGTCCGCAAAAGGCGCCGCCGTGGAAATCTGCTGCCGGGTCGCCGGGCGATGGGGTTTTCCCCTCGAGCTCAGACGCATATTGCTCGGCATTGTCCTGCGGCTTGTAACCAATCCGCGCCGCATGCGGGTTTTGCCAAAGGTTGCGCTTGTTGTTCGAAACGCCGTACAGCACCAGAAAATGAAACGGCGCCGCCTCTATGCAGCAGCGCGTGAGTTCGACCATGTCGCGATGGCTGATCCAGGTCGCGAGCTGGCGTGCATCGCCGGGCCGCGCGCGGAACGAGCCTATGCGCAGGCACGCCACTTCCAGCCCGTACTTGTCGGCGTACATGCGGCCCAGCGCTTCGCCATACGCTTTGCTGACACCGTAACGGCTGTCGGGACGCTCGGGCTCCGTGATGCCCACCGGCTGTGTCGCGCGGTAATAACCGATGACGTGATTCGAGCTCGCGAAAATTACCCGCTTCACACCCGCGATACGCGCCGCCTCAAACAGGTTATAAGTGCCAACGATGTTGTTGGGCAGTATTGCTTCCCACGCGCCCTCGCGCGGCACGCCCGCCAGATGCACGATGCAGTCCATGCCGCGCGCTGACTCCTGCAAGGCCGTAGTGTCGGCGAGGTCCGCGGTGACGCACTCCTCGCCCGCACGCGCCGCCGCCTGCGGCTTGATATCGAGCAAACGCAGCGAGCGGCGGCCATCGTACAACCCGGCGCGCAGCACGCTGCCGATTTCGCCGGCCGCGCCGGTGATCAGGATGCGCGGGTTGTCCGTCATGCGGGCTTGGAGGGGACGAACGGCAGTTTCGACTCCAGCCTGCACTCGCGCGCGATGCGCGCCAGATCGGCGAGCGTGTCGTCGGGCAGCACGAGGCCGTCGCGCCGATTGGATAGGTTGTTATTGGCTTCGATCTCACCCGGGTAAAACACCTCATCGTGCCCTTTGGCCAGCGGCACCGACTTCAGCTCTGCAATGTACTCCTCCATCCGCGCATTGAACTGCGCCAGCGGCTGGAAGGCTTCGATATTAATAGCGATCATGAAGTGGCCGCAGTTGCTTTTCTCGGCGGTCTTGTACGGGCTGTGCACCTGCGACAGAAAACCGCTGCCAGTCAGCACCCCTGACAGCACGTCGACCATCATCGCGATCGCATAGCCCTTGTGCCCCGCCATCGGCAGGATGATGCCTTCGATCGCGGCCTGCGGGTCGGTGGTCGGCGCGCCGTCGGCATCGAGGGCCCAGCCTTCGGGAATGGGCTGGCGCTTGTTGCGCGCGAGATAAATCTTGCCGCGCGCAACGCCGGTGTTCGCCATGTCCATCAAGAACGGCGGGTGTTTCCCGGCCGGTGTCGCCACCGAAAACGGATTGGTGCCGATGATTTTCTTGCGCCCGCCCCACGGCGCCATCGCCGGCCCGCCGTTGCTGGTGAGAAACATCGCGCAACCGTCGAGCGCGCCCATGCGCGTGTAATACATGCAAGTGCCGAAATGGTTCGACATGCGCACCCCGACCGCGCCAAGGCCGTGCGCTTTAGCGCGCTTGATTGCTTCGCGCGTAGCCAGCTCCGTCACCACGTGGCCGACGCCATCATGGCCGTCGATCACGGCTACGGTACCCGCGTCGATCACGAACTCGGGCTTGGTCACCGGTTTCATCACGCCGTTCCGGATGCGGTCGAGATACCAGCCGAGACGCAGCACGCCGTGCGACTGATGCCCCCACAAATCGGCCTGCACCAGGGTATCCGCAACAAGGCGCGCGTCGGCCGCGGGCATACCCGCCCCGGCGTAGACGGCCGCCGCGAAATCAATCAGATCGTTTGCATCGACACGCAGCGGAACTGGCATGTCAGTCGATCCGCAAGTTGAGCGATTTAATGACCTTGCCCCACTTGTCGGCTTCGCTTCTGACGAAGGCATCCAGCTGCTCGGGCGTACTGCCGATCGTCTCCGCGCTCATCAGCCGCAACTTTTCGCTGACGTCCGGCAGCTTGACGATGCGCGCCAGTTCTCTGCTCAACTTCGCGACTATGGCCTTGGGCGTACCGGCCGGTGCGTGTATCGCGTACCACGAACTCGAATCGTAATCGGGTAGCCCGCTTTCGGCGAAAGTCGGCACGTCGGGCAGATCGGGCCAGCGGCGCTTGCCGGTAATCGCAATGCCGCGCATCTTGCCTGAGCGCACGTGCGGCGTGGCAGAAGCCGCAGTATCTATGATCATCGTGATCTGTCCCGCCATGACGTCGACCAAGGCCGGGCCACTGCCTTTATACGGGACGTGCACCATCTGGATGCCGGTCTTCTCGGTAAAGATCGCCATCGACAAATGCGGCGGCGTGCCGTTGCCGCCGGACGCATAGGTCAGCTTGCCGGGACTTGCCTTCGCGGCGTTGATGACATCCTGCACCGACTTGAACGGCAGACTGGAACTCGCCGCCATCATCATCGGCGTGGTCGCGAGCAGCGTCACCCCCGCAAAGTCCTTGATCGGATCGTAGCCGGGATTGGAATAGAGCTGCGGCGCCATCGCATGCGAAGCAACCGACGACATCACGATGGTGTAGCCATCGGGTGCGGCACGCGCCGCCAGCGTGGTGCCTATGGTCGTTCCAGCACCAGGCCGGTTGTCGATGATCAACTGCTGCCCCCAGCTTTCGCTGATTTTCGGCGCCAGCAGGCGCGAGATCGTGTCGTTGCCGCCGCCCGGCGGGTACGGCACGATCAGCCGTATCGACTTGTTCGGAAAATCGGCGGCCGTGACCGTAACAGCCACCACAGCCAACGCACCCAGCACAGCTCTCATTGCAGTCTTCATGGTTTTCTCCTTGTTCATTTTTTTCAGTCGACCCTGATGCCCGGCGACTGGATGATTTTTGCGTAGAGCGCGCTTTCCCTGCGCACAAACGCCGCCAGTTGTTCCAGCGAACCGGCCACCAATTCGGCGCCCTGGTCGCCGCAGCGCTCGCGGATGTCCGGCCGCGCAAGCACGCTGGTGATATCGGCGTGCAGTTTGGCGACGACTTCTTTCGGCGATTTCGCCGGCGCGTAAAGCCCGTACCAGCCACCGATCTGCGCGCCGTGGATGCCAAGTTGATCGAGTGTCGGCGGGTCCGGCAGCACGCACGAACGCTTCTCGCCCATCTGGGCAATGCCACGCAACCTGCCCTGCTGAATAGGCGGCGCCATCGCGATGGTGTTCTTGATTTTCGGTGCGCGCGCTGCCATGGCATCCTCTCTTTGAAACCGGTTTTTTTTGGAAGGAGTTGGAACGGGATGCGTGAGCGAGCCTGAGAAAGCGAATATTACTAGAACCCATCTCAAAAACATAACACCAAAAAGCAACCGCCGATCACCGCGGATGAACGCAGATAAGCGCAACGGACTTGACATTGGTTGGGGCCAAGTCTGGAATTATGTCGGCGTTAATCGGCGTCTATCGGCGCTTCCAAATTGTTTTTTGAGACTGCTTCTGGATCTTCCCGGCCAACGGCGCAAATACCCCCCGCACGCAGCGGGGGTTTAATTCTCCTGACGGGACAGGGGGGTGCTTACCGCACTACGTCGCAACGGCCGTGCGCAGTCCGGCTCGCAGCAGGCGGGAGAACGCGTTGTCGGCGTTCGGCTGCTCCTTGTTGAAAGCATAAATTTACAATTTTTACCGCCTGCCGAGCAGGGAAACAATCACGTCGCTTACTCGGCCCTGATGCCGGCCGCCTTGACGACCTTGCCCCACTTTTCGATTTCGGACTTGATGTATGCGCCGAATTTCGCCGGCGTGCCGCCGACCGGCTCGAACCCCTGCAGCAGCAGTTTGTCGCGGGTTTCGGCCACGCCGAGAATTTTTACGATTTCGCCGTGCAGTTTCGTGACTATAGGGCGCGGCGTACGCGCCGGCGCGAGCACGCCATACCAGGTCGAGGCTTCATAACCTTTGAGCGTTTCGCCTATGGTCGGCAGTTCGGGCATCGCCTGCGAACGTTTGGCGCTGGTGACCGCGACCGCGCGTAATTTGCCTGATCGCACATGCGGCATCGCCGCCGGCATCGTTGCGAACATCAGCTGCATCTGCCCGCCGAGCAAATCCGTCAGTGCGGGGCCGCCGCCTTTGTACGGGATGTGCACCATCTTGACTCCGGCAATGCTGTCAAGCAATTCACCGGCGAGGTGCGATGAACTGCCAAGGCCAGCAGATGGATAGTTAAGCGTACCGGGCTTGGCCTTGGCCAGCGCGATCAGGTCGCTGACGGTCTTCACCGCCAGCGTGGGATGCACCACCAGTATGTTGGGCGTCGAAGCGACCAGACTCACCGGCTCGAAATCCCTGACCGGGTCGTAGCCCAATTTGGCGTAAAGGCTGACGTTGATCGCGTTCGGCGCAACATTGCCCATCAATATCGTGTAACCGTCGGGCGCGGACTTGGCCGCGATCTCGCTGCCGATACTGCCCGCAGCACCCCCTCGGTTATCGATGACGACCGTCTGCGCGAAGTTTTCCGACATTTTTTGCGCCATCATACGGCCGACGATGTCGGTGCCGCCGCCAGGCGGGTAGGCGACGATCATCCTTATTGGCTTCGTGGGATACGACTGCGCGAAAGCGGAACTGCAGCCGCAGAGCGCCAGGACCGCAAAGACGCTTTTGACTTTCACTTCTCTCACCTCTCTCCTCTCGCCTCTCGCTATTGCATCAGCGGCAGCTTGACGGTCTTACCGCTCGCCGCTGCGAGTTGTATCGCCAAAGTCACTTCAAGATTGCAGCGCGCATCCTGTGCGGTCGCATGCACGCAGGGTTTTCCTGTCGCGAGATGGTCGAGCCAGGCGCGCGTCTCGTTCGCTATCGGTCCCCAGAAATCGCCGAGCGCCCAGTCACCGGGCGTGCCGCTGGACAGGAACACCATATTGACGTTGTGGTCCGGCAGGTACACATGCGGCACCCCCTTGTTGCTGTACATGAGCTGATCGGTGTGGTCATCATCCAGGATGATCACGCCTTCGGTGCCGAGAATTTCCACGCGCGCTGCATGACCAAGCGCCGGGTATTTTTCCGGCAATGCATAGCTCACGCCCAGATTCACCACGGCGCCGTCGGCATAAGTGACAATAGACCAGTTAACGTCGTCGACGTCGTGGCCGGCGGCTTTGAGCACGCCTTTCTGTCCGCGCGCGTACACCTCGACCGGCGCGTTGCCTTCCAGCAGCCAGTTCATGAGGTCGACGTAATAGGTCAGCGCATCTACCACCGGAGTCGCTTCGGGATTGCGCTTGAGCATCGCCAGCGCCTGCGAACGCGAATTGAACACACGCGCAGCACCCCCGGTGATTTTGCCGACGCGGCCCTGGATGATCTGCTCTTTGGCGATGAGGTAACGGTCTTTGAAGCGCCGGCTGTAACCGACGCGCAAATTGGCTTTCGCCTTGGCTGCCGCCGCGATGATGCGATCGGCGTCGGCGATATTGAGCGCAATCGGCTTCTCGACGAGCACCGCTTTGCCGAGCTCGATTGCTTTCAACACCGGCGCCAGATGCTCGCCTTCGCTGGTCGAGACTATCACCGCGTTGACTTCCGGCCTCGCGATGATCTCGTCGTTATTCGCGGACGAGAACTGCGCGCCGACTTCTTTTGCCAGCTTTTGCGCCGCGCCCAGATTGGTATCCGACACAGCGATGAAATTCACCGCCGGGTGCGTGGATGCGAGCTTCGCGCGCAGCGTGCCGATGCGGCCAGAGCCGACGACAGCGAGGCCGATTTGTTTGCGTTCGATGACTTACCCCTCTCTAGAGCGTGACATCATGCAAGCGCCGATGAACGCCGATAAACGCCGATAACATATAAAAAACAGGGAATGCAGACGATATATAAAGCGGACTGACCGATCTGGTCATGGTAACTCGTTCTTGATCTTATCGGCGTCATCGGCGTTCATCGGCGGTTACAACTGGTTTAGTCGATCTTCAGATTGAGCGTCTTGATGACCTTGCCCCACTTCGCGGCTTCGGACTTGATGTACTGTGCGAACTCCTCGGGACTGTCGCCGACCGGCTCGGCGCCCTGCGCGACCAGGCGCTCCTGGACATCCGGCAAATTAATGATGCGCGCGACTTCCCGGTTTAGAGCCATCACCACATTGCGCGGCGTTTTCGCCGGCGCCGCAAAGCCAAACCAGCCGGCCGTCTCGAAACCCGGCACGCCGGCCTCCGCCACGGTCGGCAGTTCGGGCAACTGCGACGAGCGCTTCGCGGTGGTGACGGCGAGCGGGCGCAGCCTGCCGGCCTTGATTTGCGGTAACGCGGTAGGCATGCCGTCAAACATCAGTTGCACCTGCCCGCTGATGATGTCGATATGCGCGAGCGGGCTCGATTTGTAGCCGATGTGCAGCATGTCCACGTCCGTCATCGATTTGAACAGTTCGCCCGACAAATGCTGCGTCCCGCCGGCTCCCGCGGATCCAAAAATTAGCTTGCCCGGATTGGCCTTGCCGTGGGCGATCAGTTCCTTCACCGATTTTGCGGGCAGCGACGGCGTCACTATCAGGACGTTGGTCGTTTTCACCATGTTCGTGATCGGCGCGAACGCCGTGTTGCTGTCGTACGGCATCTGCGAATAGAGACTTTGATTGATCGCGAGCACGCTCGCGGGGCCGAGCACGATGGTGTAGCCGTCCGGGAGCGCTTTCGCCACCAGATCGGTACCGATGTTGCCGCCCGCACCCGGCCGGTTGTCCACTATCACCTGCTGCCCCCAGCTCTCCGACATGCGCACCGCCACCGTGCGCGCAAGTATGTCGGTATTGCTGCCCGCGCCGAACGGCACCACCATGCGTATCGGTTTCACCGGAAACTGCGCGACGTCAGCCGCACCTGCAGCGCTGGCGATCAGCAATACACCTATAAATATGGTTCTCATCAACGCCTCCTGATTGCAGATTAGTCCGGTTTTGCGCCGGACTGTTTGACTGCTTTGCCCCAGCGCACGACTTCGTCGCGCAGAAACTTCTCGAATTCGGCGGGTGTGGTGCCGGCGACATCCACGCCCTGCACGGACAGGCGCTCGCGCACGTCCGGCATATTAAGTACGCGCACGATGTCGGCGTGCAGCTTCTTTACGATGGCCGGCGGCGTGCGGGCAGCGACTGCCACGCCCCACCACGAGGTCATGTCGTATGCGGGATAACCCGCTTCGGCGATCGTCGGCAGATCGGGCGCCCCGCGCGAACGCGCCTTGCTGGTGACCGCGATCGCGCGCAGGCGGCCCGCCTTGATCTGTCCGTCGAGCGCAAGCTGGCTGCCGAACGTATAGCCCAATTGCCCGGAAATCACGTCGTTCAAAGCAGGCGCCAGTCCTTTGTACGGCACGTGGACGACATCGATGCCGGCTTGCGATTTAAACACCTCGCCCATCAGATGCGCCGAGCCTCCATTGCCGGTAGATGCATACGAGAGCTGGCCGGGCCGCGACTTGGCGTACGCAACCAACTCCTTCACCGTCTTGACCGGCAGTTGCGGCGCCGCGGCCAGTATCATGGGCGCCGCGCCGATTTCGGTAACTGGCGCAAAATCGCGCAGCGTGTCGAAAGGCAGTTTGGAATAAAGCGTGGCATTGACGGCAAATGCCACTGCCGTAAGCAACAGCGTGTGACCGTCCGGCGCACTTTTGGCAACGATGTCGGTGCCTATGGTCGTGCCGCCGCCCGCGCGGTTATCGACGACTACCTGCTGCCCCCACAATTCGGCGAGCTTCTGGCTGACGAGACGGCCGATGAAATCGTTGATCGCGCCCGGCGTGTACGGCACAACGAAGCGCACAGGCCTGGACGGATAGCCGGACGCGGGGTCTGACGCGGCCGCGACGAGCGGCACGAGCAGGGCCGCCAAAAGAATAAATGGTTTCATGTATGCTAAGGGCCCACGATGAGTGATGGGTTATGAGTGATGGGTTATGTGTAGACTCAATTCAGCCCATTGCCCATCACCCATTACCGTATTTTTAAATCCAATGATACACGCACAACCCGGACTGTTTCTACGCTACGAACCCGCCACTGCCGCGCCGGTGCCGCTGATTGTAGACGTCTCGCGCAGCGGGCGCGAATATCCGAAGGAATACCGCACGCCGCTACCGTTCACCACGGTGCACGACAACGTGTCGATGTACGTCGAGGACTTGTATTCGGGCGCGCCGCAAACTGGAGCGACCCTGCTTTACTGCATGTTTCCGAACACCTGGGTCGACGTCAACCGCGACGAGCTCGACATGGACCCGGCAGTCGTCGACGGCGCCTGGCCGGTCACGTTGAAACCCACGCCGCGCACGCTCGAAGGTTTGGGACTAATCAAAAGCAAGTCGCGCTATGGCGAACCGTTTCAGGAACGCAAGCTTGCCGTCGCGGAAATCGAGGAACGCCTGGCGAAATACTACCGGCCATATCACGCCGAACTGAAGCGCATCATCGACGATCTTTACGCGCGCTTTGGCGTGGTGCGCCAGATTTCATGCCATTGCATGTCGGCAGTCGGCGCGCCTACGCATCCCGACGCCGGCAAGGCGCGTCCGGATTTCTGCATCGGCGATCTGCACGGCAAGACAACGTCGCCGGCATTCCGCGCGCTGATCGTGGATACGCTCAAAGGCATGGGCTACAGCGTCACCGTCAACAACCCTTATGTCGGCAACGTGCTGATCAGCCGCAACAGCGATCCCGCGCGCGGCATCGACAGCCTGCAGATCGAGGTCAACAAGAAACTTTTCATGGACACGAAAACATTTCGCCCGACCGCCGGCCTGCCGAAACTGCAGGCCGATATCGGCAAACTGCTTGGTGTCGTCGCAGAAGATACTCGTCAACGGATCAAGCGCTGACGTTGCCAAATCGAGCGTGATCAACGAACAACCGGGGCAGACTGCGCTGCCCTGAAATGCTCCCCTACAATCCTATTTTTGGCGCCAGCCAGGCGGGGATGCGGTCGTAGAACAGATGCACACCGTCGCTGGTGACGCCGTCTTCCAGATGCATCACGCCGAGGCCGGCTTCATCGGCAAGCCACTGCAACGATCGCCTGGTATGCAGGCTGATATGCCCATTGCGCGGAGCGCAATACCACCAGCCGGTCCTGATTTTCTCTATGTCGGGCGGTTGGCACAGGGTCGTCATCAACAGCACCCGGTTGTCATCGCAAAATGACAGCATGTCTTCGAAGCTGGCGCGCGGGTTGGTCGAGTGCTCGAAGGCCTCGTACGAAATCACCATGTCGAAACGTGCCGGCGGCCGCTCGGCCAGGTCGAAATACGGGTCCCAGGAGACGGCCCGCATGCGCGCGCTGGTGGTATTGATGAATGCGGCGAGGTGTCCGCGACCGCCGCCGTAGTCGCACAGGGTAATCGGTTCGGCACCGAAACTATCGACCAGCATCTTGCCCTGATAAGCCGCACGATCGCCTTCGAAACCCGGATCGAACTTGATGTAGTCCTCGTTGTAGACCCGGGTCTTAAAGTCGTCGTCGCTGAATGCATCCATGAAGGGCGTGAACACGAAACCGCAGTTGCCGCAACGGTAGTACGGCACCGATATTCCAGACGGCTCGACGATGAGATCAGGGGAGCGCAGACGTTCGCAGTGAGTGGAAAAGTCGCAGGCTTCCCAGAATGGGGCCAGGTGATCGCAAATTTTGCAGGGCTGCGCGGCGGGGTGTGAAGTCGTCGCGGTGGAGTTCTTGATCATCTGCGTTTCCGCGTCGTCACTTACGATTCGGTTTCCGATCGCGAACTTGCCCGTGCTGGCAAGCGGTCTGCCTCAATCGCACGTGTTTCTTCCAACAGCACAACAGTACTGCGAATCGCAAAAACAACACGCTTCGCCGATTTTTTTTCGCCATTTATTTCGCGCCAGCCGCGACGACGTCCTTGGCTGCGCCGCCCCAGCCGTTCTCCGTGATGTCGACAACTACGCCGTTAGGGTCGTGATATTTGACTTCATAGAAGCCACCGCCCGTCACCGGCTCACCCATCCAGTACTGCCCGCCCTCCGCTTCCATCGACTTACGGGTTGCCGCAACATCGTCGACCCAGAAGCCGATGTGATGGATGCCGACGAAGTCAACGCCGCGTTTTTCGCCCGCCGCCTCCACCGTCTTGTAATCGAGCAAGGCGAGATTGATGACGCCGTCGGAGAGATAAACGCCGCGCGCGTTTTCCCAGTCGGTTTCACCGACTTTGTGCATGCCGAACACGCGCATATAGAATTCCGCCGCCTTGTGCGGATCCGGCACCTGCATCGCGATATGTCTCAACCTGGCCATAATTTTCTCCGGTAAGCCGCTGCCGGCCTACATATACAAGAAGGGGGCGCCAAACGCAACGCGGCGAAGCTGACGGTGGCGTCTCAGATTGAACGTCTGCTAACGACAAAGCGGAAATTGGCAAATGTAATTTTGGCGCTCGGGAGCAGACGTTCCATTTCGTAGCGGCTACCATGCCTAGACCTACTGAAATGTGCCCATTGGGGTCTTTCTGAGCGTCATGCAAATTCATGCTTTTATTCCGATAACAGCTACTTAGCGTGTGACCAAGGCGGGTAAGTTCAGCGATGCGGAAATGGAATACCGGGTTATCGCTCGAGAGCAGATCACGGTCCCGGCCAGCACCTTCGACGCATTCAGGATTGAAGGTGATGGATGGTCAACGGGAAATTTCCCTGGCAAATCGAATATCAAACCGAAATACTGGATTGCGCCGGGAGTTAGGCGACCTATGGCAACTGAAATATATCGACGGAACAGCGTTTCTGGCAAGGTTTTTTCCAACGAGCGGACGGAGCTAGTGTAGTGCGTCAAACAGATTGCAACTTATTGAGTCGTGCGCGCGCTTTGACGACCTTCGCGAGGATGTCCGAGGCGCGCGCGGTCCAGATGAACGGCTTGGGATCGCGGTTGTGGTTTTCGACATAGTTCTGGAT
>CANJHY010000079.1:0-20944 GCA_947474275.1 Betaproteobacteria bacterium | reverse complement strand
GTACTCGAATTCCGCCTGAGCTTTGGCCTCACTCACTGATAAATGCCATGTGTCCGTAAGCACCTGCCACTCGCGATCGCAGTAGAACAAGTAGAAACTCGTTTCGCTTTCAACTATCGCCAGTGCGCTCGCTGACGGAATGATCCCCTTGGGCCCACTATGAACTGTGGCTTCCGTAGGGCGAACAGTTCCGTCAACTACAGCGGTTGCAATCACTTTGGCACCGTCGAGTTCAGATGGAGCTGCAGTCATTTTCCTGCCGTCTAACGTAGAGCTAACCGGCGCTGCGCGGCTTTATCGCGCAGCGTCCAGCTCCCGAGGGGAGCGAGGTTGAGCGCCAGGTTGGGCACTTACTTGTTCCCTAAATCTTCTTTAGCCTTCTTCGATTTCCATTTTGAATAGAAGTAGGCTCCTCCCGAGATAACTCCAGTAACAGTTGCTACCACCCCGATAACGGGTGCTACCGCCACGATCAATGGAGCACTCGTTATTCCAAGAGCGACACCTACCGCACTCAATCCGGCTGGCGCCGCCAATGCTGCGCCAGCCGCTACAACGCCAGAGGTAATGCCTAATCCCATCGAAACAGTTTCTACTTTGTCGGCAACTTTCTTGTGATTCACATCAGACTTCCTAACTGTAGCAACAAAGTGATCGGTAATTGTTTTTGCCTCAATCGTTGCGGCCGTTGCTAGATCTTTTGCCTTCATGACTGCGGCTTTTGTGTCCTCATGATCAATGGCGTCACCAATCGCGTGCTGCGCTGATTTTCCGGCGGCTAGCGCAGCCGCGCCAGCTTTGCTCGCTGCTGCCTGAGCGGATGAAAAGCTGCGACTAGCCAAAGACGTCGTATCGGAAGCCAATTCGCTTAGTTTCTCAATTCGGGTTTTCATTTTCACTCTCTCCAAATTCGAGGACGCTCGCAAATCGGCGATGCCTAACGTCGTGTTTACCGGCGCGCGCGTGACGCCGGTTGCGAAAAAATGAAGGCCGCTTTCGCGCGTCCGGTACAACTAAAGTTAGGCATTTGCTGCGTCAAGAAACAGCCGGTTCGAGGGTAGGCGCGGGGGCGACGCGAGAGATAATGTTTTTCCACTGCCCTTCGTATTTTCGTAAGTCCTTTGTTGCATGATTGTCGAAGTTCTTTCCGACGGTCAACGTTCGCTTGTTGCTGTCCCCTTTTCGCATCTCATTGGGCCGCGATAGGTGAGGCTCAAGATCGGGGCGTGGGATTACAAGAAATCGGCTTTGTTTGTCACCATTCAGTAGGACGACTACAATTACATCAAAGCCCTCATCGAAACTCCCGTTCACAGCGCAATCAGTAGGCCAATTGATGGCCTTGACCTGGACGCGTAGCGGGCTACCAAGTGGATTGATCACTGCAATGTCCCAGCCGGGTTGAGTCTTACCATGCGCCAAGTACGCCTCGACACCGCGTTTCAGTATTTCTCCAAGGACGAGATGCTCGCCTGCTCCCCCAGAAAATGCTTGCTTTCGCGCTGCCATGATTGCCATAGATCTCTAGCCAATTAGCCGAGTCTTTGCCAATTGAAATTCTTGGTCTGACAAAACACCCTTATCCCTCAGGTTTGCCAGCTTTTGCAACTCATCGGAAAGGCTCGTGGGCGACAATGACTGCGTTGATCGCGGTGCTCGCAATTCCTGCACTTTCGATTCGATGTATTCCTTAATTTGAGTGGCTTGCGCATTGTTCTTTTTTTCGGCAAACATAAACGTATTTTCATCGCCTGCTGCGGAAAATACACCTCCTTTGCTTTCATTTCCGCCGGGGATAGTGAACTGCAAATAGCCGCTGAAAACAGCCCCAGCTTCTTTGAACTGGATTGCGCTGATTGAAGCGAACGGGATTGTCTTTGTTCCCTTCAATCCTTTATTCATGAAGCCGAGAATGCCTTTCGGGGTTATCGTCACTTTATCTTCGAAAACCTCAAGCAAATCTTGAACACCCTTCATTGTGAATACGGAACTCATGTTTCATTTCCCCTTTGACCGGGCGGCTGTCTTGTGTTCATGCTGCTTGCTCCAACGTAAATGCCTAACGAATTAGTTGGTAAAAATTATGCGGGACATATGCGCAAGCCGAAATTATCCGCCTATTTGTAACAGACAGCCCCTTTGACATGGCATTCGCCAAATAATCACCGCATGATGAACGGATTCGGCACTTCCTTCGCGGTCGAGATCCAGACGCTCTTGGTCTGCAGGTATTCCTTGATCATCTCCTGGCCGCTTTCACGGCCAAGGCCGCTGCGTTTGTAGCCGCCGAAAGGGGAGAGGTAGCTGACTGCGCGGTAGGTATTGACCCAGACGGTGCCGGCCTGAAGTTTTTCCGCCATCAGGAAGGCGCGGCGCATGTTCTGCGTCCACACGCCGGCGGCGAGGCCGAAGACGACGTCATTGCCGATGGCGATGGCTTCTTCTTCGTCCTTGAACGGGATCACCGACAGCACGGGGCCGAATACTTCTTCTTGCGCGATGCGCATCGAATTCTTGACGCCGGTAAATATGGTCGGTTCGACGAACCAGCCGTCACCGCATTCCGGGCGTGTTGCTTTCGCGCCGCCCAGTGCAGTCTTCACGCCTTCTGCTTTTGCGATGTCGATGTAGCTCAATATCTTTTTGTATTGCGGCTGGTTGGTGACGGGGCCCACCTGAGTGTCGAGGCTCATCGGATTGCCCATTTTTGCGGTCTTGGCGAACGCGACGAGTTTCTCGACGAATTGATCGTGGATCGATTGCTGCACCAAGAGGCGCGAACCCGCGATGCAGGTCTGGCCGGTCGCGGCGAAGATGCCCGAGATCGCGCCTTTGACCGCATTGTCGATTTCGGCGTCGTCGAACACGATGTTCGGCGACTTGCCGCCGAGTTCCATACTGACCTTCTTCAGTCCTTTGGCAGCAGCTTCGTAAATCTTCTGGCCAGTGGCATCCGAACCGGTGAATGCAATCTTGGCGACCAGCGGATGTTCGACCAGCGGCGTGCCGACTTCAGGTCCGAAACCGGTGACGACGTTGACGACACCCTGCGGAAAGCCTGCTTCTTCGATGAGCTTCATGAATTCGAGCAATGACGCTGACGTGTATTCAGACGGCTTCAGCACCATGACGTTGCCGGCCGCGAGCGCGGGAGCGAGTTTCCACGCGGTCAGCAGCAGCGGCGAATTCCACGGAATGATGGCGCCCACCACGCCGAGCGGCTCGAAGCGCGTGTAGTTGAAGGTGTCGGGCTTGTCGATCGGAATGACCTGACCTTCGATCTTGTCGGCAAGCCCGCCATAGTAGTAATACCACTGCGCCATGTAGGCCGTCTGCGCGCTCATTTCGGCGAACAGCTTGCCGTTGTCGCGCACTTCGATTTCGGCGAGGGCCTTCGATTTGTCCAGAATCAGGTCGCCGAGTTTGCGCAGCAGCGCGCCGCGCCGGCTCGCCGTCATCTTCGGCCATTCGCCGGACGTGAAGGCCTTGCGCGCCGCCTGCACCGCGCGATCGATGTCCTCAGCGTTGCCGCGCGGTATCAGCGCCCACGGCTTGCCGGTGAACGGATTGTGGCTTTCAAAATGCTGGCCGGACGCGGAACTTACCCACTGACCGTCGATATACATTTTGTAAGTGACTAGCGTGCCTGACGCGGTCTTCATATGTGTATTCCGTGAGGAGAAAGGGGTGAGGGGGTAGTGAGCAATCCCTGCTTGACTATCTCGGACAGCGCACGCAATTGCCGACGGTTCATAAGCGATCTGGGGTGCTGTCCGAAGTGCTAGCGCCCAGCCCGGCAGATACCCTGCTTCCGGCAGTTCGCAGTAGTTTGAGCAATGGCGCGATACGGCCGCGGGCGCGTATGGTAGGCATTACGATATTGAGGCTGTAGCGCGCCGTGTCATCGGCGCCAAACAGGGGCACCGACAGAGCGCTCAACCCCGGCACGCTGCCGCCGTGGGAGACTGCGAATTGCTGTTTTCGCACATTGTGGAGTATGGACAACAGATCACGTTTTGAATGGCGCACGCGCCGCGCTACTGCTGGCAGCATACGGTCCAGTTCTTTGTCCGGCAGGTGCGCCATCAGGATCAACGATGCCGCGCCCAAGCCCAGCGGCGCGCGCTCGCCGGGACGATTGAGGCTCATCAAAGGGGCTGGTGTGGTGAACACGTCGAGGCAAATAAAATCCTGCGCTTCGGCGGTAAACAGAGTGACGCTTTCGCCCGCGGTCCTGGCGAGATTGCCCATGACCGGACGCGCTATTTGGCATACATCCAGCGAACTTTGCGCAAGCCCGCCCAGGCGCACGAATGCCAGCGACAGGCAATACCTCTGGTCTTCGAGTCGCACCAGGTAACCAAGGTCTTCCAGCGTCCGGACCAGCCTGAACGTGGTGGATTTGGCTAGTTTCAGCGCGTTCGCAATCTCCTGTAGCGACAGCTTGGGCTGTGCCATCGAAAAGCAATCAAGAACTGAAAATGAACGTCTGATTGTTCGCATGTCTCCTCGCTGCTTTGCAAGTACATTGCCTGCAAGAAAAGTATTGTAGCCGCTGTCGTGCCCGCGTGGCTGTGCCGCGTAATCTGCGTCGTGTCCTCCGGGTTCCACAGCATGGAACCCGTGCCGAAGCTCTATCAGGGCGTGTAACCTGCAACTTCTGCGCAGTCCTCCATAACATTAGGTTCGCATGACGACACCTATTTTGAAAAATATCCGTGTGCTGGATCTCTCGCGGGTTCTGGCAGGGCCATTGTGCGGCCAGTTGCTCGCGGATCTGGGCGCTGATGTTATCAAGGTTGAACGTCCAGGAAGCGGCGACGACAGCCGCGCTTGGGGCCCGCCATATCTGGCCGACGCCGGCGGCGAGCCTACCGCGGAATCCGCTTTTTACTGCGCTTACAACCGGGGCAAGCGCTCGATTACCATCGACCTCGGCAAGCCGGCAGGGCGTGATCTCGTCAAGCAGTTCGCTGCTTCGTGCGATGTCGTGCTTGAGAACTATAAAGCCGGGACGCTCGAACGGTACGGGCTCGGCTACGACGAGCTTTCGAAATGTAATCCCAGACTGATTTATTGTTCAATCACGGGCTTCGGCCAGACCGGGCCGTACCGATCGCGGCCGGGGTACGACACTATCATCCAGGCGATGGGCGGCCTGATGAGTATTACGGGATTGCAGGAAGGCGCGCCGGGCGCAGGTCCCGTCAGGGTAGGCATTGCCCTGACCGACTTCATGACCGGGCTCTACGCCACTATTGCAGTGCAATCCGCGTTGTTGCGTCGCGCCGAGACCGGGGCGGGGCAGAATATCGATCTTGCGCTCATGGATGTTCAGGTGTCGGCACTGTCCGCCGTGGCCATGAATTATCTGGTGTCCGGGCACGTTCCGGCGCGTCGCGGCAACCGGCTGCCGACTGTTTATCCGAGCGATGCGTTTCGCTGCCAGGACGGGTATTTGATGGTGATAGTGGGCAACGACCAGCAGTTCAAGCGATTTTGCGAGACTGCCGGAATAGGCAACCTCGTTACAGATCCCCGATTTCAAACCAACGCAGTGCGGGTCAAGCACGCAGATACGCTGTCGGCGCTGATTTCGCAAGCTCTTGCAACGCGGCGTGTCGACGAATGGCTGCCGCTGTTCGAGAAAGCCGATGTGGCGTGCGGCCCGATCAACAATATCGCGCAGGTGTTCGCGGATCCGCAGGTGGTAGCGCGGCAGATGCTGATCGAGCTCGCGCATCCACTTTCCGGAAAAATCCCGGGCATCGCCAATCCGATCCGGTTTTCGGAGAGCCCAATTCAGTATGACCGTGCGCCGCCGTTGCTCGGGCAGCACACTGCCGAAGTGCTCGAAGAAATTTTGGGCCTGAAAGAGTCCGAGATCGTGGCGCTGAAAGCCAGCGGCGCGATCGGTTGATAATTGCTACGAAAGGAACGTGATGGTCAAAGAGAACAGCATCGTGAAAGTCCGGCTCGAAGATCGCCCCCAAGGGCAGGTAGCGTACGTGACCGTCGATAACGTCGAACACCGTAACCGGCTCGGGAAGAGCGGCAAGGACGACCTCGTGGCCGCGTTCACGCAGCTCGCCGCAAATGAGAACCTGCGCGTAGCAGTGCTCACGGGCGGCGGCGATAAGTCGTTCATCGCGGGCTCCGACATTTCGGAAATGCAAAAGCAGGATGTCGCCGGCCAGCGCATCGTCGGCACCAAGACGCATCTTGCGTGCGATGCGATCCGGCAATTGCCCGTGCCCGTACTGGCGCGAATCAACGGCTACTGCCTTGGCTCAGGCATGGAGCTCGCCGCAGCGTGCGACATGCGCGCCGCCGCCGACCACGCAAAGTTCGGCATGCCGGAGGTCAAGTTCGGCCTGCCGTCGGGCATGGAGGCTTGTTTGCTGCCGTTGCTCGTGGGCTGGGGCAAGGCCAACGAGCTCGTGCTGACGGGCGAGATGATGGACGCGCCGGAAGCCTTTCGCTGCGGGTTTCTCGAGCGGATGGTGCCGGCTGCCGAGCTCGATGCGGTGATCGAAAAATGGGTCGTGTCGATCTGCGCGGCGGGTGCGCGCGCGGTGCGGCTGCAAAAATCGTTGGTGCGCGACTGGGAGCGTATGTCAATTCGTGATGCGATACATCGCGGGATCCAGGTGTGCGCGGAATCGCGCAGCACGGACGAGCCCGTGCGGTTGATGCAGGCATTCATCGATCGCAAGAAAGGTAAATAAAAGCGCACCCCGCCGCCTCGTGCCCAGCAGGGGCGGGGCGCGACAAGACTAACTGAGCGAGGAGACAAGCATGAAACTCTTAGGTTTTGCCGTACTCGGCGCTGGCCTTGCAACGGTGGCCAGCACTTATGCCATCGCTGCTGCCGCGCCGGCTTATCCGACGAAGCCCATCCGTTTCGTCGTACCTGCGCCGCCCGGCGGGGGTACGGACGCGGTCGCGCGCATAGTGGGTCAAAAGCTCAGCAGCTCGGTGGGCCAGCCGGTGGTCGTCGACAATCGAGCGGGCGCCAGTGGAAATATCGCTGCGCGACTGGTGGCGGATGCTATACCGGACGGCTACACCTTGTTCGTGGTGTTCGCGAGCCACGCGACCAACCCGAGTCTCTTCAAAGACCTGGGTTACGACCCGATCAAGGACTTTTCCCCGATCACTCGCTTGACCGGGTTGCCATATCTGTTGATCGTGCACCCCTCTTTGCCCATCAAGAATGTGAAAGAGCTGGTCGCGCTCGCCAAGAGTACCAAGGGCGGGCTGAGTTATGCCTCGGCGGGCGCCGGCTTGACCGGGCACCTCGCCATGGAATTGCTCAAGGAAGTCGGCGGCTTCGATGCCGTTCATGTCGCGTATAAAGGCGGGGCTTTGGCCGCCATCGATGTGGCCGGCGGCCGGGTCTGCTGTTTCTTCGCGAGCGCCCCTTCCGCGCTGCCGCAAGTGCAGAGCGGCAAAGTCCGCGTGATTGCGGTGTCGACCAAAGAGCGTTCGCCGCTGGTGCCGGACGTTCCAACTGTCGCCGAACAGGGTTACCCCAATTACGATGTTGTGAGTTGGTACGGGCTGCTGGGCCCCGCTCGCCTGCCCAAAAACGTGGTCGGATTTCTACACAAGGAAGTTCTTGGCCTGCTGCGAAACGACGACGTGATCAAGCAACTCGCGGCGGTGGGTGCATCGCCGGCGCCGTCGGCAACGCCGGCGGAATTCGGCGCGTACATTCAGTTGGAAATCGACACCTGGGGCAAAGTCATCAGGCGGGCGGGGATCACGGCGCAGTGATGCGGTAACCGAACCGGTTACACTACTGCTTCAAGTGTCCGTAACAAGGTGCCAAAAGCTGCATTCGCAGCTTAAAATGTATCTGATGCGGCAATATACGGGTTCTTGAGCCGCATCCAATACCTACTTGTACTGACCGCCGATGACTTCGACCACAGACTCCGCAGATCTCTACGCCGAATTGCGCGAAGCATTGCGCGCTTTGTGCAAAGAGTACGACAGCGCCTACTGGCAAAAGGTGGACGAGGCGCGCGGATATCCCGACGCGTTCGTCGAGGCGCTGACCAAGGCGGGCTGGCTGGCCGCGCTGATACCGGAGCAGTTCGGCGGCTCAGGTCTCACACTCGCCGAAGCGTCCGTGATCATGGAAGAGATCAACCGGTCCGGCGGCAACTCGGGCGCGTGCCACGGCCAGATGTACAACATGAATACCCTGCTGCGCCACGGCTCGGACGAGCAAAAGCGCATGTATCTGCCCAAGATCGCAACGGGTGAGCTGCGGCTGCAGTCGATGGGTGTCACCGAGCCCGGCGCCGGCACCGATACGACCAAGCTCAAGACCACTGCGGTCAAAAAGGGTGATCGCTACGTGGTGAACGGGCAGAAGGTTTGGATATCGCGCGTCCAGCATTCGGAACTCATGATCCTGCTTGCACGAACGACGCCGCTCGAAGAGGTCAAGAAAAAGTCCGAGGGCATGTCGATATTCATGGTCGATTTGCGCGAAGCGGTCGGTCATGGCCTGACGGTGCGGCCGATCCGCAATATGGTCAACCACGAAACCAACGAACTCTTTATCGACAATCTGGAAATCCCCGCCGCCAACCTGATCGGCGAGGAGGGCAAGGGCTTCAAGTACATACTCGACGGCCTGAACGCCGAGCGCATCCTGATCGCGGCGGAATGCATAGGCGACGGTTACTGGTTCATCGACAAGGGCACCGCGTACGCGAAAGAGCGCGTGGTGTTCGACCGCCCGATCGGCAAAAATCAGGGTGTTCAGTTTCCGTTAGCACGCGCGTACGTCAACGTCGAGGCGGCGAACCTGATGCGTTTCAAGGCTGCCGCGTTGTTCGATGCCGGTCAGGCCTGCGGCGCGGAAGCCAACATGGCGAAACTGCTTGCTGCGGATGCTTCGTGGGAAGCAGCCAACGTCTGCCTGCAAACCCACGGCGGATTCGGCTTTGCCGCCGAGTACGACGTCGAGCGCAAATTCCGCGAAACACGGCTCTACCAGGTGGCGCCGATATCGACGAATTTGATACTTTCGTATATCGGCGAGCACGTTTTGGGCCTGCCGCGCTCATTCTGAGCGCGGCGGAGAGGCGAGAGGCGAGAGGGGAGAGGAGAGAGGCGTGACGCGACAGCAATTAGATGGAAAATCTTCCTGTACAACGAGCGCACTCGAGACTGAGCCGGGGGCTTTAGTTCTCCTTTCGCCTCTCGCCTCTCGCCTTTCATTTCATCGATGAGCGGAGTGCGTCCTCTCGATGGAATCACCGTCGTTGCGCTCGAGCAGGCGGTCGCTGCGCCGTTCGCGACGCGGCAGCTGGCCGACCTTGGCGCGCGCGTGATCAAAATCGAGCGTCCCGGCGTCGGCGACTTTGCGCGCGACTACGATCAGACGGTCAAAGGCCTGTCGGCGTACTTCGTGTGGCTCAACCGTTCCAAGGAAAGCCTCACGCTGGACGTGAAGCACGCGCAGGCAAAAGACATACTGGCGCGGCTCATCGCCAAGGCCGACGTGTTCATCCAGAACCTCGCGCCGGGCGCGGCGGGCCGGCTGGGACTAGACGCGACAACGCTGTTGGCAAAGCATCCGCGCCTGATCGTGTGCGACGTCTCGGGCTACGGCGACAGCGGCCCGTACGCGCACAAGAAAGCGTACGATCTGCTGATTCAAAGCGAAGCAGGCGTGTTGTCGGTGACGGGCACGCCGGAGACTCAGGCTAAAGTCGGTATTTCCATCGTCGACATCAGTGCCGGGATGTACGCGTACTCCGGCATCCTGACGGCGCTCTATCAACGCGAAAAAACCGGCAAAGGCACGCGCGTCGACGTGACCATGTTCGAATCACTCGCCGAATGGATGTCGCATCCGCTGAATTACACCCACTTCAGCGGCAAGGCGCCGCGGCGCAGCGGGCCCGATCACGCGACCATCGTCCCGTACGGGCGCTTCAAATGTGCTGGCGGTGCGTATGTGATGCTTGGCATCCAGAACGAGCGCGAGTGGGTCAAGTTCTGCGATGGCGTGATGGGTATGCCTCATCTCGCCAAAGATCCGCACTACAATAACAACACCAAGCGTACCGAGCGGCGCGCCGAGCTGGTGGCATTGATCGAAAAAGTGTTTGGCACGATGAGCGCGGAAGAGGTGGTCGCGAAGCTCGATGCCGCGGACATTGCCAATGCCCGCATCAACACGCCGCAGGAGGTGTGGGAGCATCCGCAGCTCAAGGCGCGCAACCGCTGGCGCGAAGTCGGTTCGCCAGTCGGTCCTTTGCCGGTGCTGCTGCCGCCGGTCACCATGCCGGAATTCGAGGCGCGGCTTGACCCGATACCGGCGGTAGGCGAGCACACCGAGCGCATACTCGGCGATATTGGTTATAGTGCAGGCGAGATCGCGGCATTGCGCGCTGGCGCAGCGGTGTAAACCGCACCGAATTGCAGAAGGAGAACCATGGATACTTTATCAAAGCCCGACACGACGTCTGCGACACGCACACTGTGCGAATTTCTCTCGTCAATACGCTACGAGGATTTGCCGCCGGCAGTGGTGGCGCGCACCGAAGAACTTTTTCTCGACTGGCTGGCGTCTGCGCTGGCCGGCAAGGATGCGCGGCCGACGCTTATCATGGAGAAATTCGCTGCCGTGATGGGGCCGCGCGAAGGCTACAGCGAGATCCTGGTGTCGCGCAAACGCACTTCACCCATGTTCGCGGCGCTCATCAACGGCGCGGCGTCGCATTTCGTCGAGCAGGACGACCTGCACAACAGCTCGGTGCTCCATCCGGGCACGGTGGTATTTCCCGCGGTATTCGCGGCGGCGCAGGCGACCGGCGCAACGGGCCGGGAATTCATCGCGGCATCGGTTGCGGGTTACGAATGCGGCATACGCGTCGGTGAGTTTCTCGGACGCTCGCATTACAAGGTGTTCCACACGACAGGAACGGCGGGCAAGCTCGCGGCCGCTGCCGGCGTTGCGCATTTGCTTAAGCTCGATGCCGAGCGCATGCAGCATTGCCTCGGTTCGGCGGGCACGATGGCGGCGGGGCTGTGGGAATTTCTGCGCGACGCAGCGGATTCGAAGCAATTACACACTGCGAAGGCCGCCGCCGACGGATTGATGGCGGCGTACATTGCGCGCGATGGTTTCACCGGTGCGCGCCAGATATTCGAAGGCAAGCAGGGCATGGCGGCAGGCATGTCGTCCGATTCGGATGTGAAATGTCTGACCGACCAACTCGGCAAGCGCTGGGCCACGGCCGAAACTTCTTTCAAGTTTCACGCATCGTGCCGCCATACCCATCCGTCGGCCGATGCGCTGCTTGCCTTGATGCAGGCGCATAAGCTGAAGGCGCAGGACATTGCCAGCGTCACCGCCCACGTGCATCAGGGCGCGATCGACGTGCTGGGACCGGTGACCGATCCGCAAACCATCCACCAGTCGAAATTCTCGATGGGGTTCGTGCTGGCGCTCGCTGCAAATCTCGGGCGTGCGAGCCTTGCCGACTTCACCAACGAAGCGCTGCGCGATGCGCAGCTACGCGCATTTCATGACAAAGTAAAAATGGAACTTGATCCGGAAGTCGATCAGGCCTACCCGAAGCGCTGGCTGGGACATGTCAGCGTGGTGATGCGCGACGGCAGGAAGCTCGATCAGCGCATTACGTCGCCCAAGGGAGACCCCGACAACGCGTTGACGCGTGCCGAGCTCGAAGACAAGGCGATGCGCTTGGCTGCGTTTACGGATGGCGCCAAGCCGGACGAAATGAAAGACATGATTGCACGTGTGTGGCGCCTGCACGACGAGGCCGACGTACGTAATTTTCTTTAATGAAGAGCCGGCTGGAGGCCGGACGCCGCGAGGGGCGTTGACTGTCAGCCCTGCTTGAAATCCAGCAGTTCGATCCTGTCGTTTGCTATGTACTTGCCGCCCCGACCGCGGTTTATCGTGTTCATTGCGATCGGCTGTCTTACCTTGTCGGGTGCAATCCAGTAGGTGATATTGTAGTGATTGCCATTCCTGTTAAATCCTTCGCCCTCGACCTTAAACGCATCGAAAGTCCCGGCGGGGACGTTAATATTCTCCCTGGCCACGACTTTGAAATCGAGCACCCACTCATCGTGATCGCCACTGCGCCGGGTGCCGCGAAACCGCGTCGTCCACGTCTTGCCCATGCGGTACTCGGACACGAAATACTGGCTGCCGGTAAACGTCTGGCCGCGCGGATTTTTTATCAGATTGCCCAGATAATCGGTGATTCGCCGGCCGTTGCCAAAGATGACTTCACTATCCGTGAGGGCGGTGACTCTCTGGGTTTGCTGGTCGGTTTCGAGTTTGGTCAGCAGATCGATGGTTTTATACGTATATGTGTCGCCAACCCGGTAGCCGAAATCGGCCAGCGCCGTGCCTTTGCTGAACGGATTGGCTTCGACTGATGCGGCGCCGGGCAATTGTGCCGGTTGTACAGATGCTATTTGTCGTTCGAGCGCCGGCCGGATTTCGTTCTTGATCGCGGCGTCGATCTGTTCCCGGCTCATGGCGTCCGGAAACTCGATGCGTCCGAGGCCTTCAACATTGATAATCTGCATTTAATCCACCCTCAGTTCTTGAGGGCCGCGGCGGGCACGTACTTGAAATCCGCATTCGCGCCGGTCGCGGGCTGCAACACCTTGCTGGCCAGGGCGGCCTGCACCAGCGCTGCGCGCTGCGCGAGCACGCGGGTGAGCCTGAACTGCGCAAGCTCCGAGAACTTGCCGCTCGGGAAACGGCGCAGATAGTCTTCGATCGGCGCGGGTTCCTTCAGGTCCTTGATTTTTTCCCAGATCGCCAGTTCTTCCTCGAACTGCTTTTCCAGTTCGTCTTCTGACAGCTTTCTCACCTGTTTGGGCGGCAGAAAATAGAAGTCTTCCTCGAGCGAAGTGCTTTCCCACGGTAGTTGCTGCCCCTGCGAACTGCGGCGCACTGCGAGGCGCACGCGCTTGAACACGTCCTCGATTTTCGTTTCCGGGGCCTTCAATTCGCGCAGCAGGTTTTCGGTATACAGCCCGTTTGCACCCTCGCCATCGGCGGCGACATTGCCGGGCGACGTTGCATAGGCAAGCAGCGAACCGGGCGGCGCGTCGAATTGCGAAAGCCCTTTTTGCTGGGCATGCACTTTGTTGCCGAACGGGTTATCGCGGCAGGCGTCCAGAATGATCACGTTCATCGGGTTTTGCGCCCTGACCAGGCCATCGAGCAGCGCTTTCAGTTCAACGGTCTTCGCCTGCATGTCTTCGAGTCTGTCGATGACGGCGTCGACCGGAATCAGGTAGTTCTTCCACGCGATTTGTGCGCCATGCCCGGCATAGTAGAACGTGCCCACCCCTTTTTTCTGGGCGAGCGTGTCGGCAAAGGCGCGGATCGCCTCGATCATTTCAGTGCGGCCGGCATCCAGCTTGAGGACGGTCTGAAAGCCGAATCGCTGCAGTTCGCCTGCAATCGCCCTCGCGTCGTTGGCGGGATTCTTGAGAGGTGCATCAACGTACCTGGTATTGCCGATTACGAGCGCGACGCGCGGCAACGTATTCAGCGTCGTTTGCGTTTGCGCCGATGTGCCCGGGATCCAGAACGGAAGTGCGGTCGATGACGCGAGCGCTCCCGCCTGTTTTAACCAGCGGCGGCGTGATCGCGTGAAGCGCGAGTGAGGCGATTTTGGCATGGGGGCGTAAGTCTCTGCCGTTAAGGACGGCAAGTCAACACACCTCAAGGTAGTTGCGCGGTTGCGGCGTCCCCGTCAAAATGCGCGTCGACGTTCATAATGATTGCGTAGTGCCACATCTGAAGAATATGCCAACGATAGTTGAACTATTGAGCTCCTATGCGGTGTCGCTTCGCTATGAGGACCTGCCGCCGGAAGTCGTGCAGCAGGCCAAGCGGTTGATAGTCGACAGCGTGGGTTGCGCGCTCGGCGGTTACACGAGCGCCCCCGCCCAAATCGCGCGCGAACTTGCCGGCATGGTGACGAGCAGCCAGCCGGCGACAGTCATCGGCAGCGGGCAGCGTTCGAGCCTCGATATGGCGACGTTCGCCAACGGCGTCATGCTGCGTTTCCTCGATTTCAACGACGGCTATACCAGCACCGGCGAATCGGGTCACCCGAGCGACAGTATCGCCGCGGTACTGACGCTGGCGGAGGCTTTGCAGCGCAGCGGCAAGGAAGTTATAACCGCGACCGTGCTCGCCTATGAAGTGTTTTGCCGCATTTGCGACGCGGTGGATTTGAAGCCGCTCGGCTTCGACCACGTGACGGTCGGTGGCATGGCGAGCACTGCGGCGGCGGCCAAGTTGCTGGGCCTGCCGGAGCAAGTCATTGCGCAGGCGTTCAATCTCGGCATCGCGCCCAACGTCGCGCTTTACCAGACGCGCATCGGCCATGTGTCGATGTGGAAAGGTTGCGCTTATGCGAACGCGAGCCGCAACGCAGTGTTTGCAGCAATGCTCGCCTCGCGCGGCATGACGGGGCCGACGCCCATATTCGAAGGTGTCGGCGGTTATTTCAAGGCTGTCACGCGCGCGCCGTTTCAACTCGCAGGTTTCGGCGGGCAGGCGAACGGATACAAAATCATGGAATGCAGCATCAAGCATTTTCCGCTCGGACAGTATTCACAGACGGTAGTCGAGGCGGCACTGGAAGTACGCGCGAAGATCGGCAATGTCGACGAAATCGCGGAAATTCGCATTGAAACGGTCAGCGCCGCGGTGCGGCTGATGGCGGGCGACCCCGAAAAATGGACGCCGGCGACGCGCGAGACGGCGGATCACAGCATGCCGTATACAGTTGCAGTGGCGCTGATATATGGCGGCGTGGAGTCGCGTCACTTCGACGACGATTGCCTGCGCGATCCGAAAATACTGGCTCTTGCGCAGCGCATCAAGGTCGCATTTTCCGAGGAGGCGGAAAAACGCATGCCGGAAGCGATGCGCTGCTATTTCACGCTCACGACCAAGTCCGGCGTGACGCACCAAGCGCTGGTCGATTATCACCGGGGCCATTACAAGAATCCGATGACGGAGAGTGAGATCGTGGCCAAGTTCCGCCCGCTTGCGGCGCAGGTGCTGAGCAGCGCGCAGACCGACCGTTTGCTGGACAAGTTGTGGCATATTGAAGACTTGGCGGACGCCGGCGAGTGCGTGCGCCTGACTGTGGCGGGCTGAAATGAAAACCAAATTTTGCAAATTGCTTGTGCCGTGCGGGCTCTTCCTGGCGTGTGCAGCCGCACTTGCGGCGCCAGCTGCCGATGCTCCAGCTTATCCGGTGCGGCCGGTCCGCTTGCTGGTGCCGTTCGCGCCCGGGGGCGGGGCCGATTCACTTTCGCGCATCATCACGCCCAAGTTGCACGATGCGCTCGGCCAGGCATGGGTGGTGGATAATCGCGGCGGTGCTGCCGGCAATATCGCCGCGGAAACCGTGGCCAAGGCGGCTCCTGACGGCTATACCGCGCTCATGGGTTTCAACACCGTGCTGACGGTCAACCCCAGCCTCTACAAGCTGCCGTACAGCGTGGCCAGAGACCTGCAACCGGTGACGCTGCTCGCCACCGCGCAATACATCCTGGTCACGCATCCGAGTGTTGCGGCCGCGATGCTGAAGGATTTCATTGCGCTCGCGAAGCAAAAACCCGGTTCGCTGAACTACGCTTCAGCGGGAGTCGGCAGCCCGCTGCATCTGGCAGCTGAGCTGTTCAAGAAGCGCTCCGGTATCGACATGGTTCACCTTGCGTACAAGGGCGGCGGGCCGGCGGCAGCGGCGGTGCTGGCCGGCGAAGCGCAGGTACTGTTCGCCAGCGTGGCGTCGTCGATACCGCAGATCAAGGCGGGCAGGCTGAAAGCGTTCGCCACCACCGGCACCAAGCGCTCCAAGGTCGCCCCCGAATTGCCGACCATTGCCGAATCGGGATTCCCCGGCTTCGATGTGAGTTCGTGGTACGCGTTGCTGGTGCCGACCGGAACATCACCAGCCATCGTCAACCGCATTCGCGGCGCCGCGATCAAAGCAGTAGAACTGCCCGACGTGCAGGAAGCGATGTCGCGCCAGGGGCTGGATGTCGAAACCAGCACGCCGCAGGAACTCGCAGCGAAAATCAAAGCCGAGACCGCGGTGTGGGCCGGCGTGATCAAGGAAGCCGGCATCAAGGCCGAATAAAAGCGCGTTAAGGGGGAGCAGGTTAATGCGGGTGATTTCATTGGTGCCGCGTCGGCAGGGGATGCGCGAGCGTCACCGCGGACCCGGATTTCGTTACAGCTGCCGTGCCGGATTGTTTGGTCTGGGCGTATTGTTTGCGGCCGGCGCCTGTGCAGCGTACCCCGATAAGCCGATCCGCTTCGTGGTTCCTTATAGCCCGGGCGGGCCGTCCGACACGCTGGCGCGTTTGACTGGCAAAGGCCTCGCCAAAAATCTCGGACAAACAGTGGTCATCGATCTGCGTCCGGGCGCGAGCACTATCATCGGCACCGAGATCGTGGCGAAAGCGCCGCCCGACGGCTATACGATTCTGACCGTTTCAACCACGCATACGGTCAATCCCGCGCTGTTCAAGAAGCTGCCCTACGAGCCGGTCAAGGATTTCGCGCCGGTCACCATGATGGCAGCCACGCCGTTCGTGCTCTGCATCAACCCGGCGGTCTCCGCAAACTCGGTGGCCGAACTGGTCGCGCTGGCAAAATCCAAACCCGGCGGACTTGCATTCGCCTCCGGCGGCAACGGCAGTTCTTTGCACCTGACCGCGGAATTGTTCAACAGCATCGCCCATCTCAAAATGGTCCACGTTCCCTACAAAGGAGCAGGGCCCGCATTCATCGATCTCGTCGCCGGGCAGGTGCAGGTCCTGTTCAGCAGCTCGGTATCTTCCCTGCCTTATGTGAAGAGCGGCCGGGTGCGGGCGCTGGCCTTCACCAGTCTCAAGCGCAACGCGGCCGCACCGAATATTCCGACCGTCGCGGAGTCCGGCTTCCCGGGCTTCGAATCGAGTTCCTGGTTCGGTGTGCTCGCGCCGGCAAAAACGCCGCCGGCTATCGTCCTGCGCCTGCAGCAGGAGATTGCGGCGACACTGAAGACGCCGGAAGTCGCCGATACTCTGGCCAGCCTCGGCGCGGAACCCGGCGGCATGCCGTCCGCGGAATTCGGCGCTTACTTCAAGGCGGAGACGGTAAAGTGGGGCAAGGTCGTGCGTGAAGCCGGCATCGTTCCGGACTGATGCCTGTCGCAGTAGCCCCGAAAGAATCAACAACACGAGGAACGAAGTAATGACCGATACCCGCTTGCTGGTGGAGAAAAAATCCCCCATCGCCATCGTTACGCTGAACGAACCCGAAAAGCGCAATCCGTTTAGCCCGGCGCTCGTCAAGCAGATGACGGCAGCCCTGGAAGATATCGCGGCGGACGATGAGATAGTCGTCGTCATTTTCACTGGCGCGGGCACTGCGTTCTCCGGCGGCGCCGATCTGCGCGAAATGCGCAAGGCGACGGCGCTGGAAGACCGCGGCGAGTACGAGCATATCCTGACGCTGAACCGGCTGGTCTGGAACTATCCTAAAGTGACCATCTCCGCCATCAACGGGCCTGCGCTGGGCCTGGGCGCCAACCTCGTCGGCTGGTCGGACCTGGCGATCGCGGAAGAGCGCGCTACCATCGGCTATCCGGAAGTGCGCGTCGGCATCGCCTCCGCCACGGTGATTCCAGCGCTGCTGCGCCTGATGGGACGCAAGGCGATGAACGAGATGCTGTTCACCGGCCGTCCGATCAACGCGGCCGAAGCGTTTCGCCTGGGATTGGTGAACCGCGTGGTAGACAACGGCACTTCGCTCGCTGCCGCGACCGAGCTCGCGCTGGAGATCGCGCAAAATGCGCATCACGGACTCGCGTTCACCAAGGAGGTCGTGCGCACCGCGACCGACATGGAATACAGCAAGGCGCTGGAGTACGCGCGCGACATCCGCGTGATCTCGCGGCTGCATCCCAAGTTTCAGGCGCGCATCGACAACTACGTCGCCAAGCGCGATGCGAAGAAAGATAAATGATGTCCACTGCACTCGAAGGCATCAAGGTAATCGATCTTACGTCGGTGCTGGCGGGCCCGTTCTGCACGATGATGCTGGGGGATGCCGGCGCCGATGTGATCAAGGTCGAATCGCCCACGGGCGATCAGGCGCGCACCTGGGGCCCGCCGTTCTGGGGCGACCAGGGCGCCGAATTCCTGGCGGTGAACCGCAACAAGCGCTCGATAGTGCTGGATCTGAAGAACCCCGAGGCGCGCGACGTGCTGTTCGATCTTTGCAAGACCGCCGACATCTTTGTCGAGAATTACCGGCGCGGCGTGCCGGAACGGCTCGGCATCGACTATGAATCGATACGCAAAGTGAATCCGCGCATCATCTACTGTTCGATCTCCGGCTTTGGCGACAGCGGGCCGCGCCGCGAGCAGGCAGCTTACGACTCGGTCATGCAGGCCTTCGTGGGCATCATGCACATGACCGGAGCGCCCGGTGCTCCGCCGACCAGGGCGAGCGTATCGGTTTGCGATATGGGTGCGGCGATGTACGCGAACCAGGCCATCCTGCTGGCGCTGGTCGCCCGAGCGCACACCGGCCGCGGCCAGCGCGTCGAGGCTTCGCTGTTCGAATCGCAGATCGCGTGGCTGGCGTTTCGCGCGGTCGGTTATTTCGCAACCGGCAAAGTGCCGGGCGGCAAGCTCGGCTCCGCGTCCGCCCACCTCGCGCCTTATCAGGTCTATCCCACCGCAGACGGCGATTTGATGGTGGCGGCACTGAACAACGGGCTGTATGTAAAACTGGTGGTGGCGATGGGGCTGCCCGAACTGGCAGAGGCCCCGGATTACAAGACCAATGCCCTGCGTGTAAAACACCGCGAGGCATTGAATGCAATTTTGATGGAGCGTTTTGCCACGTGCGGCACGGTGGAATGGGCAAAGCGGCTCACCGACGCCGGCGTGCCGTGCAGCCGCATCAACACGGTGGAGGATGTGCTGCTCGATCCGCAGACCGCGGCCCGCAATATGATTATGGACCTCGAGCATCCGACGCTCGGCCCGATCAAGGTGCCGGGAATTCCGATCAAGCTGAGCGACACGCCCGGCAGCGGACGCCGCGCGCCGCCGCTGTTGGGGGAGCATCAGCACGAAGTGTTGGGCGAACTCGGGCTCACGCGCGAAGCCATCGATGCCTTAAGCACGCGCAAGGCAGGCTAGAGAAAAACACCGGGCGTCGTGGACGCACCGGGGCATCCGTGGAGGGGGCGATGAACAAGATTCGATTGCTTGGTATTGCCGGCCCGTTATGCGCCGCGCTGGCAGGCCCCGCTGCGGTATCTGCGCAGGGCTGGCCGGCCAAACCGGTGCGGGTGGTCGTCCCGTTCGGCACCGGTGGGGGCGGCACCATTCAGGCCCGCCTGATCACCGACAGCCTGCGCCAAACCATGGGAGCGACCTTCGTCATCGACAATCGTCCTGGTGCGGGCGGTCTTATCGGCGCGCAGATGGTCGCGGAGTCGCCGCCTGACGGCTATACGCTGCTGTTCACGACTTCGACGCTGGCGGTCAACACGACGCTGTTTGCCGATACGCTCAAATTCGATCCACGGAAAGATCTCGCGCCAGTGAGCCTGGTGTCGGCCGGTCCGCTGGTGCTGTGCGTGCATCCCAGCGTTCCCGTCCGCTCGGTGAAAGAATTGATTGCGCTCGCGAAAAAACATCCGGGCCGGCTCGCCAGCGGCGTCAACGAAATCGGCAGCACAGGGCACTTGGCGGCGGAGATGCTCAATCAGCTCGGCGGGGTCGATACGACGATAGTTCCCTACAAGGGCGGCGGTCCCGCGATGCTCGGCCTGATGACCGGCGATGTGGCGCTGCTGTTCGTTGTGGCACCGGTCGCCATGGCGCAATTGCAGGCGAACCGGATTCGGGGGCTGGCCGTGACCACGCCCAAAGCGTCTCCTGCATTCCCTGATCTGCCGCCGATCAACACTTTCATTCCCGGTCTTGAGGTGGATGTGTGGTACGCAATTTTCTTCCCCCGCGGCACGCCGCCGGAGATCGTGAACAGAATGAGCGCTGAAACGAAAAAGGTGTTGCAGACTGAATCAGCCGTGCAGACTTTTTACCAGCGCGAAGGCATGGACGCGATCGGCAGCACTCCCGAGGCGCTGCGCGCGCATCTCGACAGCGAGATCGTCAATTACGCGAAGGTGATCAAGCAGGGCAACATCAAGGTGCAGTAGGGCCGGTGATGACTATGCGCAAGAAAAACCCGCTCCGTAACAATCGAGAACTGCAACGGTGAATTTGCCGCCGCCGGCAGTCAATGCGGATTCCCGCGAGTTCTGGGAGGCCGCGCGCGCGAACCGCTTGCTTATCAAGCGGTGCGACGCCTGCGCGAAGGTATTTTTTCCGCCGAGTTATCTGTGTCCGCGTTGCTGGTCCGACAAAACCTCGTGGCTCGACAGCGCGGGCAAAGGCACGGTCTACAGCTATACCATCATGGCGCGCGCGCCGGCTCCGGAGTTCGCTGCGCGCGTTCCGTACGTCGTCGCGCTGATCGATCTGGCGGAGGGCCCGCGCGTGATGGCGAACATCGTCGGCCCGCACGCGCTGGAAACGGTGGTCGGCGAGCAGGTCGCCGTATGTTTCGAAGATCGCAGCGACGGCTGGAAAGTGCCGCAGTTTCAAAGAGCCGTTGCATGAGGGCCGGGCCGGGTTCCGAATTGCCGCTGCGCAATCGGACTGCAATAGCCGGTATCGGCGAATCGGACATCGGCAAGCTGCCGCATATGTCCGGCCTGGCGCTGACGGCACAGGCCGCCAAGCGGGCGCTCGACGATGCCGGGCTTGCAGTCGGAGATATCGACGGCTTGCTGACCGCTTACACGCTGACCGAACCGTTCGT
>CANJHY010000078.1:0-21248 GCA_947474275.1 Betaproteobacteria bacterium | reverse complement strand
TCCGCGATAACTCGACGGCGGTCTGCAAAGGCGATCTGTGCCTCAGCAAAGGACACGCCATGCTTAACCTGATTCTCGCCATCTTTTCTGGAATCCCACTGGAACCGAGCTTTGGTCATGCGAAAGCCTAGCACAAATATGGGTAAATAGCCATATTTATATATGGCATTCTGAACGGCTGCTTGGCGACCTCTAAGGTCACTATTCAACGGCGCGCCGGCTATTGGCGCGACCGTTGCAACGGTTTGTTATGCCCCACAGCCGCAATGTGTTACTTGCCTGCAACCGCTAGCAATGCTTTTGGATTGGTTTGTGCAATTGTCAGCAGAGTGCGTGCTGCGCCGCTGGGCTGTTTGCGTCCCTGTTCCCAGCCCTGCAGCGTGCGCACGGACACCCCCAGCAAAGTGGCGAACTGTGATTGCGACAAACCGGTACGTTCGCGCGCTTCAATTGCCGGTGACAGCACTACCTGAGTTTTTCCGGCTTTCATTTGCCGTACGGACTCTAGCAATTCCGCGGCAAGATCACGCTTGGCCTCGTAGGCACGCAGCTTTGCAGGTGTGAGACGTTTAGTTTTCAATGACACGGCGAATCTCCTTTAGCTTAGAGCCGGTAATGTTGTCGGTTTTTGCTTTCGCATATATAAGTAGAAGGACGACCTCTTCCTCGGTTGTGCGTGTGAAGTAAATGACGCGAACACCCCCGGACTTACCAGTACCTGGCCGCCGCCAGCGGACCTTTCGAACGCCGCCCGAACCGGGCACAACGCGTCCGGCAATGGGAAACTCGGCGATGTAGCGGCGAACGCACCTCTCTCGTCCTCGCTCCAGTAAAGCGGCCATTGTTTTTCGAACATGAGAGTTTCGACAACCGTGAACATCAGTTAACTATACGCCCAAGGAGTATATTTGTCCAAAGGCAGATTCACGGGGTATAGCGTAGAGCTAACCGGTGCGCGCTGCCTTTGCGCGCGTCCGCGTTGGGCGCCGGGTTATGCGTGATGTTTTCTCGGCCAAAACGAGTAGGCCGCCAAGGGCTTCATTCACTGCCTTCGAAGTGGGAAAAGCTTTGGCGATCGCCGGCTCTAACAGCGCGACGGATGTTCCGGCGGCCACTTCCGCATAGAACTTGCCTCTTTCCAGTTTCGGAAAGTCAGACCGCTTGTATTCCGAGCGCATTTCGTTCTCAGACTTCTTCATATGTTTTCCTTTCGCCACGCGTCATGCGACGCGCCATGATAATTCGAATTGCGCCGGGGCGTTATGTATGTGAGACAGATAATAGACGACCCAGTCGCGAGATTCCAAAAGTAATATACCGTGATTCGCTAATCGAATGGTCGGGGTCAGGGCCGGAAAGCGCCAAGTTGTCGAGGAATATCGAGGCGCGCCCCGTACGAGTGGGCCTGGAAATTTGTGTTTCCGTCATACAAGCGCTCGGCCGACCGTGAAACCGGCGTAATCCGGCGGCATCATGTCTATGAGAATTTCGTGATTCGCGGCGTCAAACAGGCTGCGTTTGCTGCCGGCATCACCAAGCACGTAAGTTGCCACGCCCTGCGCCACTCGTTCGCGACCCATTTGCTGGAAAACGGTTACGACATCAGGACCGTACAGGAACTTCTGGGACACCGCGACGTATCCACCACGATGATATACACGCACGTGTTAAACAAAGGCGGCCGCGGGGTCAAAAGCCCGCTGGATGCGGCACGGAATACCTGATGACTAGCTGCGCAGCTTCCAGCGCTCACCCTGCCGCTCCACCCTGCCGTCATGGGCAAGCTTCAGCAAATGCGCATGCAGCGAGCGGCGAGCGACTTGATGCAGGCGTGGCGGAGTGTCGGCATAGACGATAGGCAGGAGCTCGTCGAGCGTCGCCGGATTGCTGACACTGAAAGCGTCTATCACCTTCTGCTCGCGTTTTAAACGATGCTCGATCAACCTTTTGGCTTCGGCATGTGGCGTTTCTATCGGATGACCGTGGCCCGGCGCGACGCGAGCGATGTCCAGATCGAGCAGCGACTGAAGGGACTTCAGATACGCGACCATGTCACCGTCGGGCGGGCTGATCACCACCGTCGAGCCCTGCATGATGTGGTCGCCGGTGAACAGCAGCTTCTCGCGGTCCAGCAAATAGCATAAATGGTTGGACGCATGGCCCGGCGTATGCACTGCGCGCAAAGTAAATTCGCCGCAGTCGAGCGTGTCGCCGTGCGCGAATACGCGATCGGGAGCAAAGGCAATGTCCTGATTGTCGTGCTGCGGCGCATGCATGCCGATGACTTCGGCGCCCGTCGCGGCCTTCAATGCCCGCGCAGCGGGTGAATGATCTTTATGCGTATGCGTGCACAATATCCAGCGCAGACGGTCGCCGACGAGATCCAGCATCGCTTGATGGTGCACATCCATCTCAGGACCCGGGTCGATCACCGCGAGCGCGTTTTTGCCGACTATATAAGTATTGGTGCCAGGCCCCGTCATCATGCCGGGGTTGGGTGCGGTCAACCGCCGCACCAGCGGCGAGACCTGCACGACTTCACCGGGAGTGATCACCGCCATTTGACTGTCCCTTCGTGGGCGCCGGCTTCTTCGTAACCCGGCTCGCCCGGCATGATGCGGCGCCCGTCCTTGCCTATGCGCGGCGCTATCGTCGGCACATTGGGCAATGCGCGCATGGCGTCGATAAGCGCCCCTGCCGTTTCGAACTGCGCGAAGAGCCGCAGCGTATGTATGGTTGGGGTCATCATTTTCAGCTTGCCTTCGCGAAACTGTTCCACGCCTTCGGGCGGCCTGACCCATACGTTGGCGATGGTTTCGCCGTTGTCGTGCGCGGGTTCCTGGTCAGGTGCGCGCGCGACGAAAAAACGTGTGTCGTAGCGGCGCGGCGCGCCCGCCGGGGTGATCCAATGGCTGAAATAGACCATGTCCTCGGCGCACAGCGTCAGGCACTCATCCGCCAGGAGACTTTCAAACGGGCGTTCGCCCTTCGCAACGGCATCTCGATGGCAGGCGAGCGCAAGCGCTTCGGCGCGGCCCACGGTCTTGCCTTTCGCGTTCCGCGCGAGTAGCAGGCCAGCCTCCTCGAACGTCTCGCGCATTGCCGCGATCCAGAATGCCAGGCCATGCGCCTCGACGCCCAGGCGCCGGCTCGCCACGGCATCGTCCAGACCTTTACATAGCGCGTAAATGCCGGGCGCGGAATCCGCCGCGTCGACCGAACCGCCAGGAAAGACATACTGTCCTGCGACGAAAACCGACTGCAGGTTCCGGCGCAACATCAATACTTCGAGGCCCGCCTCGCCATCGCGCACGAGGGTCACTGTGGCAGCATGCGCCGGCGTGATCAAGGCCATTATTTTTCCGTCAGCAATTTCATCAGGCTCGACGAATCGAGGCGGCCGTGGCCTTGTTCCTGCAGCCTGCCGTACCACTGCTCGACGATGGCGGTGACCGGCAGCAGCGCGCCATTGCGGCGGCCTTCGTCGAGGCAGATCTGCAGGTCCTTGCGCATCCAGTCCACCGCGAAACCGAAATCGAACTTGTCGTCGACCATCGTCGGGCCGCGGTTCTCTAGTTGCCATGATTGCGCCGCGCCTTTCGAAATGACTTCGACGACTTTCTTTGCGTCGAGCCCGGCGCGCATCGCAAAGTTCATTCCTTCCGCGAGCGCCTGCACGAGCCCGGTGATCGCAATTTGATTCACCATCTTGGTGAGCTGTCCCGCACCGGCCGGTCCCATCAGGGTCACCGCGCGTCCGAAATGCGCCATCGCCGGCTGCGCAGTCGCAAATGCTTGCGCATCTCCGCCGACCATCACAGTCAGAATGCCTTTCTCCGCGCCCGCCTGCCCGCCCGACACCGGCGCATCGAGAAAACCGAATCCGCCTGCCGTCGCAGTTTTTTCGAGCTCGCGCGCCACGTTCGCCGATACCGTCGAGTGGTCGGCGTAAATCGCGCCTTTGCGCATGCCGGCGAATGCGCCGTCCGCACCCAGCGTGACCGCGCGCAAATCGTTGTCGTTACCGACGCACGAAAACACGATGTCCGCGCCTTCGGCTGCCGCCTTCGGAGTGGCCACAGCACGTCCGCCATATTCCTTGACCCACTGGTCAGCTTTCGCGCGCGTGCGGTTGTAGACCGTTAATTCATGCTTCGCGCGCGCGAGATGCCCCGCCATCGGGTAACCCATCACGCCCAAACCTATCCATGCGAGTTTCATGTCCGTCACATCTCCCGTTTCTTGTCTAACCCAGAACTACCGGATAACCGGGCGGCGGTGAAAATCCGAGATCGCCGCGCTTGATCACCGCCTCGCGTCCGCCATTTTCAGCCAGCAATTCGGCCTGCCGGTGCTTGGCACGCGAGTCGACTTCTGCCGGGTCGCAAATCTTATACAGGCGCGCGCGGCATTCTTCCAATGTCTTCGCATATGCCGGATCCGCCGCCACGTCGCGCAATTCCTCGGGATCGGCTTCGAGGTCGAACAACTGCGGCGCGTAAGCCACGTAATGCACGAATTTGAATTTGCCGTGCCGGATCATGAACGCGCCGGTGGTCGAACCCATACCGTGATATTCGGTCAGCACGTTGCGGTCGGGCTTGCTGCCGTTTGCGAGCTTGAACAACGAATGGCCGGGATGCCCATCGTAGGCATCGGGCGTGCTCTCTCCTGCGCATTCCAGGATGAACGGATAGGTATCGACGTGGTTCGCCGGTTCGCTGATTTTCACACCGCGTGGAATATCCGGCCCCTTGATGATGAGCGGAACGCCAGCGACTTCTTCGTACATGGTCGATTTGCCCCACAGCCCGCGCGCTCCGAGGTTATCGCCGTGGTCGGACGTATAGAGTACGCGCGTGTTTTCGGCAAGCCCCGTGGCGTCCAGTGTGCGCAGTACTTTGCCGATGTTGTCATCGAGAAAGCTGCACAGGCCGTAGTACGCGGCGAGCGCTTTCTTCAGTTTCTCGGGATCAAAAAACTTGTCATAGGAGAAGCTTTCGGCGTAATCGCGCAGGTAAGGATGCTGAGGCCGCTCGTCTTTCCCGTACTGCTTGGGCAGAGGCATCTTGTCCAGCGGGTACTGGTAATAAAATTCGGCAGGTGCCACCAGCGGAAAATGCGGGCACACGAAAGAGACGAACAACACCCACGGCTTGTCGCGGTACTTGGGCGCTTCTTCGCGCAGCCAGATTTGCGCTTTGGTCGCAATTTCGCGGTCGTAGAACGTATACGACGTTTCTCCCGGTCCCGCGAGCTTGGCGATCTTCCACGACAACCCGCGCTCGGGCAGATCGTTCCTGACCAGCCCCATCAGGTCGCCCTTGCCTTCGATGATGTTCATCGGAATGATTTCTTCCGAAAAACCGTGGTCGTCGCCGGGCAGGCCGCGAAAATGCAGTTTGCCGATGGACACCACGCGATGTCCGCGGTCGCGCAAATGATGGTGCCAGCTCGGGATCGCGCCTTCGTAGGCGTCGGCGTTGTCCCAGTAACCGATCTGGTTCACGTACTTGCCGGTGGCAAACGCCGCACGCGCCGGCACGCAAACAGGACATGTCGTATAAGCGCTCGTGAACGAAGTGCCGGCCGCGGCCAGCGCGTCTATATTCGGTGTTTTGACCAGAGGATGCCCGTTGCAACCCATGACTTTCGGGTTGTGCTCGTCGGACATAATGACTATGAGATTGCTTGGCTGCATGCGTGCCCTTACGGCGATCTTAACAATAAAAAATCGAACTCAATCCCAACACGGAACCGCCGATAAACGCCGATGAACGCAGATAAGGGCTCATTGCAGTACGCCATTTGAATACATACGGCAGTTTTCACAAAAATGGTTTTGGGGATTTCGGCGTTCATCGGCGTCTATCGGCGGTTCCGCTTTTTTTAGAGCACTCCTAAGCAAGATTGAATTTCTTGCCGCGGATGAAAGCGCCAAAGTCCGCGCGCTCGGGCTTCGCATACTGGCGCGCTTTGTCCTCCGACCAGCCGTAGAGCTCGGCGGCGCCAAAGCGCGGGACGTCACGCTGCTTCTTGTACTGCTGGCGCGCGTGACGGCGGCGGTCATAAGAATCGATCTTGCCCGCTATGTCAGATTCGTCGAAGGAATCCGTGTGCACCGTGACATCCAGCCCCAGCCGCGACGTGATCATGCCCGGCTCGGACGGATAACCGACGCACAGGCCCGCGAGCGGAAACACCCAGTCCGGCAGTTGCAGCAAATCGCTCACCGTTTGCGCGTGATTGCGCACCGAACTGATCGGACAGCAGCCCAGCCCGACGGCTTCCGCTGCATGGATAAAGCTCGCGAGCACGATACCGGCATCGACCGCCGAATTCATGAACGCGTCGAGATGATCGTTGGCGAAAGGCTTGCCGCGCAAATCAGCGACCTGCCGCGTACGCCGGTTGTTACCGCAAAAAATCAGGAACACGGGTGCAGTACGCACCCACGGATTGTCCGGGATGAGGTCGGCTATCGCCTTGCGCTTGTCCGCCGCGCTGACGTGGACGATATCGGCCTGCTGCAAATCGCTTTTCGACGGCGCCGACAGCGCGCATGCGAACAGCAGTTTCAGCAGTGCCGGATCAACCGCCTGCGCGGTATAGCGCCGCTGCGAGCGGTGTTCGAGCATGCGCGCAAGCGAATCCGCACCGGGTTGGTAGGCGGCCGCTTTTATTTTGTCGCCAAAGCGTTCCGCAACCGCGCTTTCGATGCGCGCCAGAATTTGCTCCGAATTCATCTTGGGAACCTTTGATTAATCGTCGTGCCCGCCTGCGCGGGCACGACGAAGGTGCTACTTTTCAGACCTTCACTCACAATTGCTCTTGATTTTATCTGCGTTCATCTGCGGTATCTGCCGCTGCAAATGCTTTTCAGGTGCCGTACCTGATGGGGGACTTTGCGAGTTTCAATGCGGCCAGCGCGCTGTAGCACGCCAGCCATGCAGTTTTGGGATTTTCCGGCGCGGGAACGTTTTCCAGCTTGATGCTGATGTTGCCGGTCTTGCCCTTGATGGTTATCTGGTGGGTGTTGTGCGTAATCAGCGGGTCGGCGACCACTTTCAACCGCGTGCGGTCGAAACCGATACCGGCCATCGACAGCACTGCCGCAATATTTACGTTGGCCGGGAAATGCGGCACGCCGTCGCGCGCCGCTCCTTCGAAAAGTACGAGCGGTTCGCGCAGACCCGCAAGATCTATGTTGAGCTTGCCGACGAACGGTATGTTCTGCCACGCGGCTGGCGGCTTGGAGACGACGATTTCAACCGACTCAACGCCCGCAATGCACGCCGCTTTCAGCGCGTCGAGCCCGCCGATGCCGCCCGACGGCACGTAGAACAGCGCGCCGGTCTTGATCGCGCTCGCTTCGAGGCCGGCGCGCAATTTATCGTCGGACAGCGCACCGCCCGACAATACGATGACCGCAACACCGGCGTCCAGCAGCGGGCCGCAGAAGGTGCGCACCGCCTCGTGCGACGCGGCTTCGACTACGACATCGGGTTTGTGTTTCAGCAACTCGTCGAGCGCGGTCACGAACGCGACGTTGTATTCAGCCGCCAGCGGTTTGCCACGCGATCCACCGCTGCGACCGACGATAGCGATGACTTCAGCGTCGCCGAGATCGCCGCGCTTGATGTGTTCGAGGAAGAGGCGCGCAATGGTACCGCCGCCGATGATTGCTACACGCATATGCCACCTATGGAAGTACGACCACTATTGTGCCACAACCGGCGCGCTTTTTAGGCGCGCCGGGCCTTCATTTCGTGAGAGTGCGGCTGGTTTCGCGCTGGCGAAACCGGCCTTGCGCATGACCTGCTGGAACGGATCGAAAAACGTGTCGATGATGGGCATCTCGGGCCCGAAATCCTTGCGCAGCGCGCGGTGGCGGCGAAAAAACGCTCAGGCATGATGCCCGACGTGCCGACCATGAACGAAGCCGGCGTCAAAGACTTTGAAGTGCCGCGCGCACGTCAAAGTCGATTAACGGCTGCCTCAAACTCAATGCAGAACCGCCGATGCACGCCGATGAACGCCGAAAAATAATGGCAGTTTGATGTTTCATGCCTGTCACCCGGATAGCGAATAACCCTGAGTGCGTATTCCGACATTTCATCTGCGTTCATCGGCGTTTATCTGCGGTTCCATCGTTTATGGATTAAATAGACTCTAGAAGCTGTCTCAAAAACAGTTTGGAACCGCCGATGAACGCCGATGAACGCCGATGAACGCCGAAAAATAATGGCAGTTTGATGTTTCATGCCTGTCACCCGGATAGCGAATAACCCTGAGTGCGTATTCCGACATTTCATCTGCGTTCATCGGCGTTTATCTGCGTTTCCATCGTTTTTGGATTGAATAGACTCTAGTCCGCATGGCGCTTGTCGAAGTCCCACACCGCCTCGAACCCCATCAGTTTCGCAAATTCGTTGAAGTTGTATAGCGGCACACTCGCGCCCACGCTCGAGCCGTCGCGCCTCAACGTCTGATACACCGAATCAAGCGCAGCACCGGCCGCAAGAAACCCGGTGGCCGGGAATATCGCAATCCGGTAGCCCAGCTTTTCGAGTTGAGCGGCCGGCAAAACCGGCGTCTTGCCGCCTTCGACCATGTTCGCCATCAGCGGCAACTCGAAACTCGCGCAGATTTTTTCCATCTCGCGCTCCGACTCCGGCGATTCCACGAACAATATGTCGGCACCGGCCTTGGCGTAAGCGTCGGCGCGGCGCAGCGCTTCGTCCAGGCCGTGCGCAGTGCGTGCATCGGTGCGCGCAACGATCAGGATATCGCCGTCACCGCGCGCCTCGACCGCAACGCGGATTTTTTTCACCATGTCGGCGGCGGGAATCACGCGCCGGCCCGGCGTGTGGCCGCATTTTTTCGGGAATTCCTGGTCTTCGAGCTGCACCGCCGCCGCGCCAGCCTTGATATAGCCGCGCACGGTATGCGCGACGTTCAGCAAACCACCGTAACCCGTATCCGCGTCGGCAATCAAAGGCGTGCTCGCGATCGTGCAGATCTGGTTCACGCGACCGACCATGTCGGAATACGTCGCCAGCCCGGCGTCGGGCAAGCCCAGATGCGAAGCGACTACCCCAAAACCCGTCATGTAAAGCGCCGGGAATCCCATGCGGTCGGCGATGCGCGCCGAAATCATGTCGTAAACACCCGGCGCGGTGATCAGGCCTTTGGCTGCCAGCCGCGCGCGCAATGCGCCTGCCGTCGATGTCATATGCTTTCCTTGTTAAAAACCCGCGGCGGCGTGTGCCATACTATGCGCAAACATCGGCGTGCGCGGGACAAACCGGATGATAATCCAATCGGTGCCCGCTCATGCCGGACATAAAAGAAGGAGGAGAAAACAATGCGCCCTGCCCTGAGATTTTCATTGCGTGCCTGCTGCGGTCTTGCGCTGATGGTCTTTGCGCATGCCGGCCATGCCCAACCCTATCCGCACAAATCGATCCGGCTGATCGTGCCCTACGCTGCCGGCGGTTCGACCGACGCGCTGGCGCGCGCCATCGGCCAGAAACTCGGCGAAGCATTCAGCCAGCAAGTCATCGTCGACAACCGCACCGGCGCCAACGGCAATATCGGCACCGACATGGTCGCCAAGGCCAATGCCGACGGCTACACGCTGCTGATGGCATTCGACGCGACGATGGTCATCAATCCGTCGGCTTACAGCAAGCTGCCTTTCGATCCGGTCAAGGATTTCGCGCCCATCACCAAGGTTGCGGCGCTGCCGCTCATCCTCGTCGCGCATCCGTCGTTTCCGCCGTCGAATACCAAGGAACTGATGCCGTACGCAAAAAGCAAATCCGGCCTCAATTATTCGTCGTCGGGCCATGCGAGCACACCGCACCTCGCAATGCTCCTGTTCGAGCAACGCACCGGCACCCAGTTCACGCATATCGCCTACAAGGGCGGCGGCCAGGCCGTCATCGACGTGCTGGCAGGCCAGATCCCATTACTGGCAACTGCAATTCCGACTGTGCAAGCGCATATCAAGGCCGGCAAACTCAAAGGCATCGCGCTGACGAGCGCCAAACGCCATGCGTCTTTGCCTGACGTCGGCACTTTCGCGGAAGGCGGGCTGACCGGCTTTGATATCTCCGCTTGGTACGGCCTGCTTGCCCCCGCCGGCACGCCGCGTGCAGTGGTCATGCGCGTTCACGACGCAACCGTGAAAATCCTCGCCACGCCGGAAATGAAAGACCGCTTCCAGAACACCTTGGGCGGCGATGCGGTCGGCAACACGCCGGAACAGTTTGCCGCCGACATCAAGAGCGATATCGAGCGCTGGGGAAAAATCGTCCGCCAGACCGGCATCAAGCTCGAGTAAAAATCCTCAGTCGGCGCGCGCGCCGGAATCCTTCACGACTTTCGTCCATTTCGCCAGATCGCGCTTGAGCACGGCCGCGAATTCTTCCGGCGTGCTGCCAACGACTTCGCCGCCATCCGCCGCGATGCGTGCACGCGTATCGTCGTTGCGCAGGTCGGCAATAATGGCCGCGTAAAGCTTAGCCGTGATTTCCGGCGGCGTGCCGGCGGGTGCCATGACGCCGTACCAGGTAACGGCCTCGTAGCCGGGCACACCCGCCTCCGCAATCGTCGGCAACTCGGGAATCGCGCCGGCGCGCTTGGCTGCCGTCACGGCAAGCCCTTTCAATCTGCCGCTCTTCACCTGCGGCAGCGTCGGCGGCAAATTCAGGAGACCCATTTCAACCTGCCCGCCGATGACGCCGAGCGCGGCGGATGGTGCGCCCTTGAACGGGATATGCACGATGCGGATATTGGCCATGGTGCGAAACAGTTCGCCCGACAAATGCGCAGTGGAACCGCTGCCGCCCGAACCGAAAGACAACTGGCCCGGACGCGCTTTCGCGAGAGCTATCAATTCGCGCACCGATTTCACCGGTAATGACGGATGCACGATGAGAATATTGGGCGCGATGGAAACGATGGTGATCGGCACGAAATCCCGCACCGGGTCCCATGACAATTTCGGGTACAGGGCGGGACTCACTGCATGCGACCCGGCGCTCGCCATCACGAGCGTATAGCCGTCGGGCGGCGCTTTGGCCGCAAGCTCGGCCGCAATCGACCCGCCGGCGCCGGCCCGATTCTCGATGACGACCGGTTGTCCGAGCGCAACGTTCAGTTTCTGGCCGACGATGCGCGCGGTGATATCGGGGCCGCTGCCGGCCGCCGCGGTGACTATCATGCGGATCGGCTTGACCGGATATTGCGCGGCAATCTGCGCCGCCGCGGGAAGCGCAATGAGCAAAGCGAGCAACAAAAAGATCGGCATGTGCGCGTCCGGACAAATTCGAAGTCCGATGATACCGGTAAACAGATCGGGCTGCCGCACGCCGATTGACAGCGGCGGCATTACCGCCAAGAATGCTGGCCTCGCGCCATAAAATTCCTGCCGCGTCAAAACCTGGAGGATCCCTTGATACAAAGACCAACGTCCGTTCTGCGCTCGCTCGTCAAGCGCGGCAAATTTCTTGAGCTGCCCGCGGCATTCGATCCACTCACCGCGCGCATAGTCGAAGCCGCCGGCTTCAAGTCGATCTACAACGGCGGGTTCGTGACTGGCGGCATGTCCGCAATCTCGGAGCCCCTGCTCACCATGACCGAGCAGATCGGCGTCGCCGCCAATATCGCGGCGACCGTCAAAATTCCCGTCGTGATGGACGCCGGCGCCGGCTGGGGCGAGCCGCTGCATACCATGCGCACCGTGCGCGAATGCATCCGCAACGGCATCGCCGGCGTGCACATCGAAGACCAGCTCTTCCCCAAGCGCGCGCACTACCATACGTACATTGCGCACAACATTCCGATCAACGAATACACCGACAAGATCCGCCTCGCCTGCGAGCAGCGCGACCGCAGCGATCCCGATTTCGTGATCATCGCGCGCTCGGACGCCTGCCGCGAGCAGGGGTTCCAGGAAGCGGTCAAACGCGTCAACCGCGCTGCCGACGTTGGCGCCGACATGGGGTTGATATTTCCGCGCTCCGCGGCCGAGACCATCAAGACGCCCAAGGTTTGCAAAGTTCCGATGGTCTACGTGCAAAGCCGCGGCAACCGCGACGGCCGTCCGCTATACAGCTTCAAGCAGCTCGAAGACATGGGTTACGCGGGCTGCATCGACGCCATCCTCGCCGTCGGCGTCCACTTTCACTTCATGACCCGCGCGATGAAGGAACTGAAAAAGACCGGCGATTACACGGGCATGACCAATGCGGAATACGTAGCCGCGCGCCACGGCACAGAAACCCTGATCGGGCTGGACGATTACTACGAGATCGAACGCAAGACAGTCGAGAAAGATTACGTCAAGAAGCGCAAAAAGTCCTAGAGCGAGCCGCAACTCCGATCAACTCAGAACCGGCAGCCAATGAAAATCGCGCAAATTGAACCCTTGGTGCTTAACGTATCCGAAAAAACCAACTGGTTTTTTGTGCGCATCACTGACGATACGGGACGCGCCGGCATCGGCGAAGCTTCGCTCAATGGCTGGGAGCCCGCCCAGCTCGCCTACCTCGAAAGCATCAGCGGCGGTTTTGTCGGCAAATCGGCCGCCGACGTTGCCCCGCTGCTGCGCGTATACCCGCATTCTCCCGGTGCCCTGGTTGCGAGTTCCGTCCTCAGCGCGCTCGAGCAGGCGCTCACGGACCTGCGCGCGCGGCAGGCCGGCGTGCCGGTTCACGCGCTGCTCGGCGGGAATGCGCGCAAAGCCGTGCGCGTTTATGCCAACATCAACCGCGGCGCGCGCGACCGTTCGCCGGACGGCATTGCGCAGGCAGCGCGCGACGCGGTCGCCGCCGGATTTGGCGCGGTCAAAATCGCGCCGTTCGACGGTGTGTACTGGAAGGATTTCGCAAACGCAGGCGCGTCTAGCCGAATCAAGGCCGGGATCGACCGCGTCTATGCGATACGCGAGGCGGTCGGCCCGGATGTCGAAGTGATGGTCGATTGCCACTGGCGCTTCGACGAGGCGTCCGCTTTGCAACTCGCACGCGACCTCAAAGCGGCGCGGCTGCTCTGGCTCGAGTGCCCGGTCTCGGAAAATCCGCAGTGGTTCGCGGCGCTGCAGCGCGTGCGTACCGAAGCCAACCGGCTCGGCATGAAGCTTGCGGGCGCCGAAAGGCAGATCGCCGACAGCGGTTTCGTGCCGTTTATCGAAGACCGCCTGCTCGACGTGGTAATGCCCGACATCAAATACGCGGGAGGCTATGCGGAAATGCTGCGGATCGCCGCGCTGTGCGCGCGCAACGCGGCGGACTTTTCTCCGCATAACCCGAGCGGGCCAATCTGCAACCTCGCCAGCATGCACGTGTGCGCGGTCGCGCCGGCATTTCTCATACTCGAGCACCAGCTCGCGGAAAGCCCGCTCTACTTCGACGCCGTGGGCGGATTCAGACCTCAAATCGCCAATGGGTGTTTCCAGATTCCGGAGGCGCCCGGCATCGGCGCCGATCTCGATGACGTAGTGTTGCGCGCGCACCCGTTCCGGCCGCTCGCGCCGAATGCCAATCTCGACGCGCGCCTGGGCTAAGCGAACCATGCATACGACCCATACGACCATTCGACTTCCGTGCAGCCTCGCCTTTTGCCTCGCGCTCGTGCTCGTGCCCGGCGCGGCGCATGCGCAAGCCTACCCGCACAAACCCATCCGCGTGATCGTCGGCTCCGCGCCGGGCGGCGCGCCGGACATACTCGCGCGCGCGATCGCGCAAAAAATGACTGCCGTGCTCGGGCAACAGGTCGTGATCGACAATCGCGCGGGCGCGAGCGGCGCCATCGGCGCGGAAATGACCGCCAAGGCCGCGGCCGATGGCTACACGCTGTTTCTGGCGACGAGCATGGGCTTCGCGATGCTACCGCACCTGAAGAAAAACATGCCGTACGACGCGCTCAAGGACTTTGCCTCGATCACGCAACTCGCGTTCGCCTCCAACGTGCTCGTCGTCAACTCCGCCGTGGCAGCGAAAACCGTAGCGGAACTGCTGCAACTCGCGAAAGCGAAGCCGGGCGCCCTGAACTTTGGATCGGCCGGCAACGGCAGTCCCGCGCACGTGGCGGGCGAAATGCTCAATGTCATGGCCAGCGTGCACATGACGCATGTGCCGTACAAAGGCGCGGCGCCCGCGCTGCTGGACGTCATCGCCGGGCAGGTGCAATTCATCATAACGTCGCCGATCTCGGCGGCGCCGCACATCACCAGCGGCAAAGTGCGCGCACTGGCCACCACCGGCAGCAAGCGCAATCTGTCGCTGCCGGATTTGCCGACCGTCGCGGATACCCTGCCGGGATTCGAAATCACGCAATGGTGGGGGCTTTCGGCGCCGGCGCGCACGCCGCGCAGCGTTATCGAGCGTCTGCACAGCGAGGCCGCCAGGGCCATCACCTCGCCGGAACTGCGCGAGCGCATCGCGCGCGACGGCGCAGTTGCGGTGGGCGGAACGCCGCGGGAATTCGACGCGTTGATCGCCGCCGAATTCAAGCGCTTCGGCGACGTCATCCGCAAGGCCGGCATCCTGGTGGACGAATAGCCGCGTTCACCCCGCGCAACCACTCTAACCGGACTCAACATGAAATACACAGTGCTCGGACGCACGGGACTCAAGGTAAGCGTCGCCGGCCTTGGCTGCGGCGGCAGCAGCCGCCTCGGACTGACCGCCGGCCACGGCGAGGCGCATGGTGTGGGCGTCATTCGCCGCGCGCTCGATCTCGGCGTAAACCTGATCGACACCGCAAAGAACTACGGCACCGAACCTGTCGTCGGCGCGGCGCTCAAATCAATTGCGCGCGAATCGGTCGTCATCTCGACCAAGCACAAGGTGCAGCAGGGCAATGCGCTGATTCCGGCCGACGAAATTGTCGCCGGGCTGAACAACAGCCTCAAGGTCTTGGGCACCGATTACGTCGACGTTTTCTTCCTGCATACGGTATTGCCCGGCGCCTACCGCCACGCAACGACGGAAATTCTGCCGGCGCTGCTGCGCGAAAAAGAGAAGGGCAAGTTCCGCTTTCTGGGCATTACCGAAATGCCGCCCAAGGACCCGCGCCACGACATGCTGCACGACGCACTGCGGGACGACCATTGGGACGTGATGATGCTTGCCTTTCACATGCTCAACCAGAACGCGCGTCAACAGGTATTCCCGGCGACGCGCGCGCAGAACGTCGGCACCATGATCATGTTTGCGGTTCGCAGCCTGTTCAGCACGCCCGGCCGCTTGCAGCAGGATATCCAGGCGCTGGCCGCCGCCGGCAGGTTGCCCGCTTGGCTCGCGGATAAGCAGCAGCCGCTCGATTTTCTGCTGCATGACGGCGGCGCCGCCGACGTCATCGAAGCAGCCTATCGTTACGCGCGGCATGAACCAGGCGCGCATGTCGTATTGTTCGGCACCGGCAACCCGCGGCATGTCGAGCTGAACATCGACGCACTGCTGAAGCCGCCTTTGCCGCCGGACAGGGTTCAACGACTCGCCGAACTGTTCGGCTCGCTTGAAGGCGTCGGCCTCGACGAGCCGACGCTGCAGCGTTAAAAACATCGCGCGCCATGGCGTAGAAACCCTGCTCGGGCTGGACGATTACTACGAGATCGAACGCACGACGGTCGAGAAAGATTACGCCCGCAAGCACAAGAAGAAAAAGTGACCCGCGCCTGCCGCACCCGCGCTGCATTTGCAGCAGCGGGCGGTGAAAAAAACTAGAACACATCTCAAAAATACAACACTGACAAGCAACCGCCGATTGACGCCGATAAAATTTCAGACTTTGCCCAGAACCAAGGTCAAGTTGCTTGAGCTTATCTGCGTTTATCTGCGTTCATCGGCGGTTCCAAATTGTTTTTGGGACAGCTTCCAGCTGGCAACCGGCGTCAGGTTTTCTCGGGAATCAGCAGTTCCGCACAAGCTTCCGCTACGCCTTGGTTCGCTTCCTTCTCGCCCAGCATGGTGGCAAACCCGCCCTTGGCCACCACCGCACCGCGCGACCAACGTTCGGTTTTCTCCAGTTCGGCGAGCCGGGCAGGACGATTGGCGGCGTTGTTGAACTGGGCACTGCAGATACGGGCTTGCGCGGCAACAACGGCGCTGTCGGCCTGCCGTTTTGAGAGTCTGGTGAAGTCCCCGCTGGTTTTCCAGCCGGCCAGATCGAAACCTATCCATGCCATCAGACCCGCGCCTACAAGTACACCTAGCAGAGCCGGTTTTGTTTCCTTCGGTATTGCCGGTAAATTGAAGCTCATGACGAATCCATTCCAGTAGAGGGGAAAGCCCTCCGTGACTTGAGACTACGTTAATAGGGCGCCGGGGTCTATGTATTCCCGCGTCACCAGACGCTCGACTTCGGACCACTTGACCTCATTTTACGGACCGCCGCCGCGCCATGCGCTCATTTGTGCGGCAGCGCAGCATTGAGTTCGCGTAATCGTCAACATGATTGTTGACACTTAAGTTGACAACTTCTACGATGCGGCGGATGGTCAAAAATAGCCCCACCCTGCTGCCGGCGCTGCGCGAGCGCATCGCGCGCCACGCCCTGCCGCCAGGCACCAAATTGCTCGAAACAGATCTCGCTCGCGAGTTTGGCGTGTCGCGCGCCAAGGTGCGCGATGCGTTCGGCGTGCTCGAGCAGCGCGGGCTGATACGGCGCATCCCGAACCGCGGCGCCGAAGTCGCGCGGCTCGATCTCTCGCAGGTGTTCGAAATCTACGCCGTGCGCGAAATGCTCGAAGGCCTGTGCGTGCGGCTCGCCGTCGAACGAGCGAAACCCCAATCGTGGCAGGACCTCGTGCAGTTGTTCGGGCGGCCGATGGAAGCCATCGTCAAGCGCGGCGAGTTCGAGAAGTACATCGTCAATCTCGACCGCCTGCGCAGCCGCACACTGGAAGCCGCCGGCAACAGCGTGCTCGCCGACATGCTCGACAGCATCAACGACAAGACGCGCGAGATCCAGCGCCGCATCATCATCCTGCCCGGGCGCGCCGCCGAAGGCCTGCTGCAGCACCGCGCGGTGCTCGCCGCGATGCGCAAAGGCAATGCCGCCAAAGCGGAAGAACTGCGCCGCGCCAATATCCGCAGCTCGCGCGAATATCTCGAACGCTTTCAGAATTTCGTGCTGTAAACAATGAGCGCCAAACCAACCGCAAAAAACAGCGGCCCGCTCGCGGGCTACCGCGTGCTCGAACTCGGCTCCACCGTCGCAGGTCCGTTCTGCGGCCGGCTGTTTGCCGATTTCGGCGCCGAAGTCATCAAGGTCGAAGCAGCCGACGGCGACCCGGTGCGTTCCATGGGCAAGCGTTACCGCAACAAATCGCTGTGGGCAGCGAGTATCTTTCGCAATAAGTCACTGATTGCAGTGGACCTGCGCAAACCGCGCGGCCAGCAGCTGGTAAAAACCATCGCGGCGAAATGCGACTTCCTGATCGAGAATTTTCGTCCCGGTTCGCTCGAAACGTGGGGGCTGGGTTACGACGAACTGGCGAAACTGAATCCCGGCCTGATCATGATCCGCATTAGCGGCTACGGCCAGACCGGTCCGTACCGCGAGCGCCCCGGCTACGGCGTGATCTGCGAAGCGGTCAGCGGCATACGCCACATTACTGGCGACCCCGACCGGCCGCCCGGCCGCATTGCGACCTCCACCACCGACTACATCACCGGCCTCTATGCGGCGTTCGGCGCCATGTTGGCCCTCGAAGCACGCCACAAGTCCGGCAAAGGACAAGTCATCGACGCGGCGCTTTACGAAGGCGCTTTCAGTTTCATGGAGCCGCACGTGCCGGCGTTCGAAAAACTGGGCGCGGTCGCGATGCGCGCCGGCTCGCGGCTGCCCGGCAATACGCCGAACAACCTCTATCCGACCGCGGACCAGCAATATCTTCACGTCACTGCGGCAAGCGATGCCGTATTCCGGCGCATCACCAAAGCGATCTGCCAGCCCGCACTGGCGACCGACGCGCGTTTTGCCACCGCCCTCGCGCGGGTCGAACATGAGGATGCGATCGACGACATCATCACGCGCTGGACTATGCAACACACTTGCGCCGAAGCCGAGCAACTTATGCATGCCGCCGAAGTGCCGGCCGCGCGCATATACACGATGGCCGACATCTTCGCCGACCCGCATTACGCCGCGCGCGGCATGCTCGCCAAAGTCCCGGACGACGATCTGGGCACCGTGACCATCCCCGACGTCGTGCCCAAACTGTCGATGACACCCGGCGCGATCCGCCACAGCGGCCATCGCATCGGCCAGGACACGCGCCAAGTGTTGAGGGATCTCACCGGGCTGTCGGCGGTGGAGATCGATCAACTCGAAGCGGAACACATCATCACCTGCGACACCACCGCCGATACCGCAAGCGGCATCGAGGAAGCTTCCTAGTGATGAAAGATTGGCCGCAAAGACGCCAAGGCGCAAAGGAAATCCAGATACCTGTTGTGAAAGTGCAGACTAGCGCGGACCGTTATTAACAATTGCAAACCTTCTTCATCCGTAATTCACGACTCATTTTAATTTTTCTCCTTTGCGCCTTGGCGCCTTTGCGGTAAAGGTATAGGTTTAAACATGGCACACGATGATTTGCTGAAAGACCTCGAGCAGCGCCGCGTCAAGGCACTCGCCATGGGCGGGCCGGACAAGCTGGCGAAACGGCGCGCCGCCGGCACACTCAACGCGCGCGAGCGCCTCGCCTATTTGTTCGACCAAGACAGCTTCATCGAATCCGGCTTGTTCGGCACCTCCGTTTACCCGGAAGCGGGCGACAAAAGCCCGGGCGACGGCAAGCTCACCGGCTTCGGCAAAATCCACGGCCGCGAAGCCGCATGCGTGGCCAACGACTTCACCGTGATGGGCGCATCATCGGCAGCGACCAACATGAAAAAAATCGGCCACATGAAACGCACCGCGGTTTCGCGCGGCATGCCGCTGGTTTTTCTCGGCGAATCATCGGGCGCACGGCTGCCCGACAACATGGGCGCGCGCGGCATGGGCTCGTTGCTGGGTCTCGATCCGCATCAATACCTGCGCCAGCGCGAATCGCCGTGGGTGTCGGCGGCACTGGGCCTCTGCTACGGCTCATCGACGTGGTACTGCTGCCTCGCGGACTTCAACGTAATGCGCAAAGGCGCTATCGTCGCAGTATCGAGTTCATTGCTGGCCTCGCTCGCAATGAACGACACTGTGGACGCCGAAGAACTTGGCGGCTGGCGTGTTCACGCCGAACAGACCGGCATGGCCGACATGGTCGTCGATACCGACGAAGAGGCGCTCGATGCGATCAAGACTTTCCTCTCCTATCTGCCGAGCCACCAGAACGAGGCGCCGCCGGTAGTGCCGGTGCCCGCCGGCTCGGGTGATGCGCAAAAAGACATCCTCAAGCTGCTGCCGGAAAGCCGCACCCAGGTTTACGACGTGCGCAAGATCCTGCGCGCCACCGTCGACAACGACAGCTATTTCGAACTCAAAGCGCGTTTCGGCAAGGCCGGCGTCACCGCGCTCGCGCGTCTGGGCGGCAAGACAGTCGGTTTGATCGCCAACAACCCGCTATACAAAGGCGGCGCGCTCGACGCCGACGCTTGCGACAAGATCATCAGCTTCATCGTGCTGTGTGACTCCTACAACATTCCGATCGTGATGTTCGTCGACACGCCGGGCTTCGCGATCGGCGTCGAAGCCGAACGCAAGCGCGCGCCAGGCAAGATCATGAATTTCATGAACGCGCTGTCGCTGGTGACGGTGCCCAAACTCACGGTGCTGCTGCGCAAGAGCTACGGCCAGGCCTATATCAATATGGGCGGCGGCCGCAATTCGGATGAGTTTGTCGCTTGGCCGACGGCCGAAGTCAGTTTCATGGACCCGAATTACGCCGTCACCGTGGTGCACGGATTGAAACCCGGCGAGCCGGGCTTCGATGACAAGCTCGGCAAGATGCAGAAAGACAATTCGGTCTATGACATCGCAGCGATTTACGCAGTACAGGACGTGATACGCCCCGAGCAGACGCGCGACTACCTGCTGCGCATGCTCGACGTGCATCAACTGCGCGCCACCAAAGGCGTCGGACGTCATTTGTTGTCGTCCTGGCCGACCAGTTTTTAAAACGAAAAACTTTGCCGCAAAGGCGCAAAGGCGCGAAGAAAATTCAAGAACAATGTGTATCCAATAATAATGAGATGAAAAACATACCGGCTCTCCATATCGAGGTTTGCATGGGTTATCGTGGAATTCGAATCATTCCTTTGCGTCTTTGCGCCTTTGCGGCGCAGGTACTTTTAATTCGGGAATCTGCATGAGTTGGCAACCGGAAGCAGACGAACTCAAGCAGCGCCACGCGTACGCCGAAGCGCTCGGCGGCGAAGAAGCGGTCGCGCGCCACCACGCGCAGAACCGCCTCACGGTGCGCGAGCGTATCGATGGGCTAGTCGATGCCGGCTCGTTCCAGGAAGTCGGCAAGCTGAGCGGCAGCGCAACTTATAAAGACGGCAAACTCGTAAGCGTTACCCCTGCGCCGTATGTCATGGGACTCGGCACCATCGCCGGCCGCCAGGTCGCGATCGGCGGCGAGGATTTCACGGTGCGCGGCGGCACCAGCTGGGGCGGCACACGGCGCAAAGGTGGCCAGGGTGGATTCGTCGAAGACCTCGCCCACCAGTACCGGATTCCGCTCATCAACCTGATCGACGGCGCGGGCGGCAGCGTGACCTCGGCGCAAAAACGCGGCTACACCGTGTTCCCTGGCATTCACGGCTTCGAGCGCTCGGTCGAACTGCTCGGCGAAGTGCCGGTCATCAGCGCAGTGCTCGGCACCGCCGCGGGCGGCCCCGCCGGACGCGCAATTTTGTCGCACTGGTCGGTGATGGTGAAAGGTTCGAGCCAGATATTCGCTGCGGGACCACCAGTGGTCGAGCGCTCGCTCGGCGAAAAAGTCGACAAGGAAGCATTGGGCGGCGCGCATATCGCGGTCGATATGGCGGGCACAGTGGACAACGTGGTCGACAACGAAACCGACTGCTTTGCGGCAATCAAGCGTTTTCTCTCGTACCTGCCGCAGAACGTGTGGCAGTTGCCGCCCACAGTAGCGTGCGATGACCCGGCCGACCGCCGCGATGAAGGCCTGCTCAAGATCGTGCCGCGCGAGCGCCGCCAGGCTTACAACATGAAAAAACTGGTCGCGATGATCGTCGACCGCGACTCCATGTTCGAAATACAACCGTCGT